>JAKLLB010000139.1 GCA_023150345.1 Aquabacterium sp. | reverse complement strand
GCGCGGCAGATCGGTCAGGCCGTCGCCGAGGTTGGCCTCGGTGCTGGGGCACAGCACGACGCCGGCGCCGGTGCGCGCCACGCGCTCGATCTCGCCTGCACTGGCGTGGGTGGCATGTACCAGCTGCCAGCGCGCATCGAGCGCGCACTCGTCGGCCAGCCAGTCGATCGGGCGCCGCCCGGTGGCCGCCAGGGCGTCGTCCACTTCGGCCTGTTGCTCGGCGATGTGGATGTGCAGCGGTGCGGCGTCGTCGCTCACGGCGGCTGCCAGGGCGCGGATGGACTCTGGCGCCGCCGCGCGCAGCGAGTGCACCGCCACACCGGCAGCCAGTGGGCCGCGTGCTTCACGCGACAGCGCGCGCACGCCATCGCGCAGTGCAAGCACGCGCGCCACGTCGGTGCGAAAGCGTCGTTGGTCGTCGCGCAGCTCGGGCTGGGTGAAGCCAGCACGCTGGTAGAGCACCGGCAGCAGCGTCAAGCCGATGCCGGCATCGGCCGCGGCGTCGACCAGTGCGCGGCACATGGCCAGCCGGTCCGCATAGGGTTGGCCGTCGGGCGCGTGGTGCAGGTAGTGGAACTCGCACACCTCGGTGTAGCCGCCTTGCAGCAGCTCGGCGTACAGCTGGGTGGCCACCGCGCGCAGCGCCTGCGGCGTGATGCGCAACGCGACGCGGTACATGCGGTCGCGCCAGCTCCAGAAGTCGTCGTGCGCGCCCTCGCGGCGCTCGGCCAGGCCCGCGAATGCGCGTTGGAAGGCGTGGCTGTGGGCGTTGACCAGCCCCGGCAACGCAGCTCCGGCCAGCACCTGCGCGGTTGGCGGCGGCGGTTGGTCGGGCGTGACCTCGGCCCAGCGGCCGCTGGCATCGGTGCGCAGGCACACGCCCTGTCGCCAGCGGCCCTGAATCCAGGCCTGCGGCGCCCACAGCAGCGCGGGATCGGTTTGGATCATGGCCGCCAATCCAGGATGGTCTGCAGCATCTGCCGCAACAGGGGCTGGACCTGCGTGGCGCGCGCGTCGCTCCAGCGCCAGGGCTGCCGCGGATCGTCCTCGTCGAGGTAGCACGACCAGCACATCTCGAGCTGCACCGCATGGATGCCGAACTCGGGGCGGCCATAGTGGCGGGTGATGTGCCCACCCTTGAAACGGCCGTCCACCACCTGCGTGTAGCGCGTCTGGCCGGCCAGCAGCGTGGCCAGCGCCAGGCGCAGTTCGGGCGCACAGCTGCGACCTTCGGCGGTGCCGAGGTTCAGGTCCCACAGCCGGCCGGGAAACAGCCACGGCAGTTGCGAGCGGATGCTGTGGCCGTCGAACAGCACCGCATGCCCGTGCTCCACGCGCAGCCGCTGCAACTCGTCGCTCAGCGCATCGTGGTAGGGGCGCCAGTAGTGCCGGATGCGCCGGTTGGCTTCGGCGTCGTCGGGCTCCTGCCCTGGCTTGTAGAGTGCATCGCCGCTGAAGAAGCGCGTGGGGCACAGCTCGGTGTTGTTGACACCGGGGTACATCGGTGCGTTCTCGGGCGGTCGGTTCAGATCGATCAGGTAGCGGCTGTAGCGCGGCACGAGCACCGATGCCCCCAGCTCGCGCGCGAACGCGTAGAGGCGCTCGAGGTGCCAGTCGGTGTCCTCGCAGGCCAGGGCGCGATCGACGTAACGCGGTGCCTGATCGGGCGGAATCTCGGTGCCCACATGCGGCAGGCTCAGCAGCAGCGGCGTGCGGCCGCGGTGCAGGGTGCAGACGTCGGTCGTCATGAAGGGGCCCCCTGATGGGTTTCGACGCCAGCGCGTACCACGCGCAGGCAGGGGTTGCAGCCGAACCAGTAGGCCAGCTCGGCCGGGCTGCCGACGTTCCACAGCACGAAATCGGCAGCCGCGCCGGCACGCAGCATGCCGTGGGTGGCACCCAGCCCGAGCGCTCGCGCGGCATGCACGGTGACGCCGCGCAGTGCTTCCTCGGGGGTGAGGCGAAAGAAGGTGCAGGCCATGTTGAGCATCAGCAGCAGCGACAGGCCCGGCGCCGAGCCCGGGTTGTGGTCGGTGGCCAGGGCAATGGGCACGCCGGCGGCTCGCAGCGCCGCCACGGGGGGGCAGCGCGTCTCGCGCAGGAAATAGTAGGCGCCCGGGAGCAGCACGGCCACGGTGCCGGCCTGCGCCATCGCCGCCACGCCGGCATCGTCCAGGTGCTCGAGGTGGTCGCACGACAGCGCGCCGAAGTGCGCAGCCAACGCCGCACCGTGCTGGTTGCTCAGCTGCTCGGCATGCAGCTTGACCGGCAGCCCCAGTGCCCGCGCCGCCTCGAACAGTCGCTGCACCTGTGCCGGCGTGAAGGCGATCTGGTCGCAGAACGCATCCACGGCATCGACCAGGCCTTCGCCCTGCCAGCGGGTCAGCCACTGGCAGGCCGCGTCGATGTACGCGTCGGGGCGTTCGGCGTACTCATGCGGCACTGCGTGTGCGGCCAATGCCGTGGTGCGAACGGTGACGGGCAGTTGTCGCGCGATGCGCCGCGCCACGCGCAGGCAGCGCGCCTCGTGCTCTTCGCTCAGGCCGTAGCCGGACTTGATCTCGATGGTCGTCACGCCCTCGGCCATCAGGGTGGCGGCGCGGTCGGCCGCGGCGCGATACAGCGCTGCATCGGTGGCCACGCGGGTGGCGGTCACGGTGGCGCGTATGCCGCCACCGGCGCGCGCGATGTCTTCGTAGCTGGCTCCGCACAGTCGCAACTCGAACTCGCGTGCGCGGTGTCCGCCGTAGACGAGGTGGGTGTGGCAGTCGATCAGGCCGGGGGTGACCAGGGCGCCCTCCAGCGCCACCTGCTGCGCGATGCGCTCGGCCAGCTCGGGCGGCAGCGCGTGGCAGGGGCCCACCCAGCGCAGCATGCCATCCTCGACCAGCAGGCCACCATCGTCGACCAGACCCCAGGGCTCGTCTGCGCCGGGCACGGCGCTGGGCGGCGCCATGGTGACCAGGCGTCCGCCATGCCACCAAGTGGCCGCTGGGCCAGGGCTTGCATGTGTCATTGACCCGCCCGCGCCTCGAACTCGATCCACCATGCCGCGGGCGTGTCGGAATCGCCGCGCACGCGCCAGCGCTGGCGCCGCGCGTAGGTGCTCACGGCCAGCGTGTGGGCGGGCAGTTGGGCCGCGTCGGCGTCGTCGATCTGCAGCGTGAGCGGCTCGGCCACATAAACCGCGCGCAGCGTGGCCGACGACAGCCACTCGTCGTCGTTCTTCACCCGCAGCATGGCCCCACGGCCGCGGTCCCGGCGCACCATCAGGTTGAGGTCGCGCGTGTCGCGGTGGTTCAGGCTGCAGTGCGGCGCCAGGGCGCCGTCGAAGTGCACCGGCGCGCTGTGCGGGTCGAGCATGTGGCGGCCGTCGGGCAGTGTGAGCACCACGCCGGCGCCATCGACCACCGCAAACCAGCGATCGACACCGTCGTAGACAGAGAACGGCCCGTCGCGGGTGATCTCGGCCAGGCTCACGCGCATGTGCCAGTCGTCGGCCGTCGCCCCTGCAGGCCAGGTGTAGAGCTCGCGCGTGCTGCCGCCGCCGTTGCGCCAGGCCTGGGCCGGGACGCGGCGGGTTTCGATGAGTTGCAGGCTCATGGCGTGAACGCTCCTTCGAGGGTGTAGAGGCGCCCCGGGTGCACCAGGCGGGCGATGGTGATGGCAGTGTCGCGCCGTTCGGTTCGGCGCACCACCACCAGGCAGGGATCGCCGGGCGCGATGCCCAGCAGCCGGGCCTCTTGCGCGCTGGGCAGGGCCGCCTCGATCGAGTACTGCGCGCGCCAGAACGGCGCCACCTCGAGCAGATAGTGCGTGGGCGTGGTGCGGGTGAAGTCGACCTGCAGGTATCCCGGCGCGCAGGCCGGATTGACGTAGCGGTCTTCGCACTGCAGCGGCACGCCGTTCTCGCGGTGCACGATGAGCGTGTGGAACACCGGCTCGCCAGCGGCGAGCCCCAGGCGGGCGGCCAGCGCTGCGGTGGCGCGCTCCTGCCGGCACAGGTGCACCAGTGCATCGTGGCGGTGGCCGCGGGCGGTGATTTCCTCGTGCAAGTCACGGATCGTCAGCGTGGAGGCCACACGGTGCAGCGGCGCGGCGAAGGTTCCCACGCCCTGCACGCGATCGACCAGGCCCTCGGACTGGAGCTCTCGCAACGCCCGGTTGACGGTCATGCGACTGACACCGAACCTGGCCACCAGTTCGGCCTCGGATGGCATCAGGGCACCCGGCAGGTACTGCCCCTCGGCCAGCGCGTCTTTCAAGTGCTGCTTGACACGGGCATAGGGCGCCAGCGGCGGTGCGGTCGGGGCGCGGGATCGAGTCATCGGGAGAATCGTACTTGCATCGGGTTGTCTAGACAAGTACAGTCCGAACCCGAAGCTGCCGCCCGTGACGGCAGAGCGCACCACGCACCGAGAGGTACCGCCATGACCGATCTGTCTCCCGCCCTTCACCTGGCAGCGCCGCGCCCGGTGAGCGCGCCCACCGGGTCCACGCTGCACTGCCGCAACTGGCTGATCGAGGCCGCCTACCGCATGATCCAGAACAACCTCGACCCCGCCGTGGCCGAGAACCCAGACGCACTGGTGGTGTACGGCGGCATCGGCAAGGCCGCGCGCAACTGGGAGTGCTTCGAGGCCATCTTGCGCGTGCTGCGCCAATTGGGCGAGGACGAAACGCTGCTCATCCAGTCGGGCAAGCCGGTGGGCGTGTTCCGCACGCACGTCGACGCGCCGCGGGTGCTGCTGGCGAACTCCAACCTGGTGCCGCGCTGGGCCACCTGGGAGCACTTCCACGAGCTCGATCGCCAGGGCCTGATGATGTACGGCCAGATGACAGCCGGCTCCTGGATCTACATCGGCAGCCAGGGCATCGTGCAGGGCACCTACGAAACCTTCGCCGAGGCGGCGCGCCAGCACTTCGGCGGCCATGCGGTGGGTCGCTGGATCCTCACCGCCGGCCTGGGCGGCATGGGCGGCGCGCAACCGCTGGCCGCGCGCTTTGCGGGCTTCTGCTCGCTGAACATCGAGTGCCAGCAGTCGCGCATCGACTTCCGGCTGCGCTCGCGCTACCTCGACGAGCAGGCGGCGAGCCTGGACGATGCACTGGCGCGCATCGAGCGCTACACGGCCCAGGGCCGCGCGGTGTCGGTCGGCCTGCTGGGCAATGCCGCCGAATTGCTGCCCGAGCTGGTGCAGCGCGCCCGCGGCGGCGCCCCCAAGCCCGACCTCGTGACCGACCAGACCTCGGCGCACGATCTCGTCAACGGCTACCTGCCCGCCGGTTGGAGCGTGCAGCGCTGGCGAGCGGCGCAGGCCGACGCCGCGCAGCACGATGCGTTGCGCGAGGCTGCCGCGCGCAGCTGCGCCACCCACGTGCAGGCCATGCTCGACTTCCATGCGATGGGCGTGCCCACGGTCGACTACGGCAACAACATCCGCCAGGTGGCCTTCGATTCAGGTGTCGCGCAAGCTTTCGACTTTCCCGGCTTCGTGCCGGCCTACATCCGTCCGCTGTTCTGTCGCGGCAAGGGGCCGTTTCGCTGGGTCGCGCTGTCGGGCGATCCGACCGACATTCGAAAGACAGACGCCAAGATGAAGGAGCTCTTCCCCGACGATGGCCACCTGCATCGCTGGCTCGACATGGCCGGCGAGCACATTGCGTTCCAGGGCCTGCCCGCGCGCATTTGCTGGATCGGGCTGGGTGAGCGCCACCGTGCCGGGCTGGCGTTCAACGAGATGGTGCGCACGGGCGAGTTGAAGGCACCCATCGTCATCGGCCGCGATCACCTCGATTCCGGCTCGGTGGCCTCGCCCAACCGCGAGACCGAGGCCATGCGCGACGGCAGCGATGCCGTGAGCGACTGGCCCATGCTCAATGCCCTGCTCAACACCGCCAGCGGCGCCACCTGGGTGAGCCTGCACCATGGCGGCGGCGTGGGCATGGGCTACTCGCAGCATGCCGGTGTGGTGATCGTCTGCGACGGCACCGATGCGGCGGCGCGCCGCATCGGGCGCGTGCTGTGGAACGACCCGGCCACCGGCGTGATGCGCCACGCCGACGCAGGCTACGACGAGGCCGTGGCCTGCGCGCGCGAGCAGGGGCTCGATCTGCCGATGATCACGCGTTGATCGCCGCACGGCATCCCACACGGCATCCCACACTGGAGTACCTTTGGAACTGACCTTGAACCCCGGCGCGCTGACGCTGGAAGACCTGCAGGCCGTGCACCGTGGCGAGGCGCGCCTGCAGCTGGCGGATGCCGCCTGGCCGCTGGTGCAGGCCAGCGCCGCGGTGGTGCAGCGTGCCGCCGCCGGCCAGGCGCCCGTGTATGGCGTGAACACCGGCTTCGGCAAGCTGGCCGGCGTGCGCATCAGCGAAGGCGATCTGGCGCTGCTGCAGCTCAACCTCATTCGCTCACACTCGGTCGGCGTGGGCGCGGCATTGCCGGCACCGGTGGTGCGCCTGATGCTGGCGTTGAAGGCGGCGTCGCTGGCGCGCGGCGCCTCGGGCGTGCGGCCGGTGGTCATCGAGACGCTGTTGCAGGTGTTCAATGCGGGCCTGGTGCCCTGGGTGCCCAGCCAGGGGTCGGTGGGTGCCTCGGGCGATCTGGCACCGCTGTCGCACATGACGCTGGCGCTCATCGGCGAAGGCGAGTTCCTGGTCGACGGGCGGCGCGAGCCGGCGAGCACGATGCTGGAGCGGCACGGCATCGCCCCGCTCGCGCTCGCGGCCAAGGAAGGGC
>JAKLLB010000138.1 GCA_023150345.1 Aquabacterium sp. | reverse complement strand
GGGTCCGAGCGGCTGAACCGCTCGGTGCGGGCGCCCGCCGTGCTGCTCACGGCCGACTTCTCCTACATCCTCGAACAGGTCGGACGCTTCGGTGGCCATCCAGAACTGGCCGCCGAGGAACGCTCGTTGTACCCGTTCGTGTTCTCGCTGACTGAAGAAGCCAGCATCATGGCCCGCATGCAGTCGGTGCAGGCCCAGCGCGAGCGCCAGTCGGCCGCGCCCGGCGCCGAGCCCGACGAGCCGCACCCTGAGGACGCGTTGCCGTCCGACCTGATGCCGCATTGAGCGCCGACGCGGCGGCGGGCCCGAGCGCCGGTCGCCGGCATCGCGGCCCTTCGGCCATTCAGCGGCTGGTGTCCACGACCGTTCGGCCGCGCACCTGGCCCTCCAGCACGCGAGGTGCGTAGGCGATCACCTCGCCCAGGCCTATCTCGGTCACCATCGATTCCAACCGCTGCGGGTCGAGATGCCGGGCCATCAGCTCCCAGGCCTGGCGGCGCTCCTCGTTGGACACGAACACGCTGTTGATGCCATACAGCGTGACGCCGCGCAGGATGAATGGCATCACGGTCACGGGGAAGTCGCCGCCCTGTGCCAGGCCGCAGGCCGCCACGGCGCCATTGAATCGGGTGCTGGCACAGGCATTGGCCAGGGTGTGGCTGCCCACGGTGTCCACCACCCCGGCCCAGGTTTCCTTCTGCAGCGGCTTGCCGGGCTGGGCAAACTGGGCACGGTCGACCACACGGCTTGCGCCCAGCGCCTGCAGGTAGGCCGCCTCGTGGGGCCGGCCGGTCGAAGCCACGACCGTGTAGCCCAACGCAGCGAGCAGCGCCACCGCGATCGAGCCCACGCCTCCAGCCGAGCCCGTGACCAGCACTTCGCCATCGCCTGGCGCCAGCCCATGGCGCTGCAGCGCACGCACACACAGCGCGGCCGTGAATCCGGCCGTGGCCACGGCCATTGCCGTGCGGGCCGTGAAGGGCTCGGGTATGCGCAGCAGCCATCCGGCGTCGACCCGCTGGCGCTGGGTGAGGCCGCCCCAGTGGTTCTCGCCGAGGCCCCAGCCGGTCACCACCACGGGGTCGCCAGGGTTCCAGTCGGGATGCGTGCTGGCGTGCACCGTACCGGCCAGGTCGATGCCCGGCACCAGCGGCCACTGGCGCACGACGGCACCCCGGCCCGTGATGGCCAGCGCGTCCTTGTAGTTCAGGGTGGACCAGGTCACGTCCACCGTCACATCGCCCGCGGGCAGGCGGCTGTCGTCCATCTCCACCAGGTCGGCCCGGGTCTTCTTGTCGTCGGTCTGCGTCAGCAGGATCGCCTTGAACATGCGGTGCACTCCACGAACAGGTGGCGATCATTGTGCCTGCCTGGCTTGGAGGCCGTCTGTCACCCGTGTAGGATCGCGCGCCGGAGGATCCAGCGTGACCACGCCGCTCGTGCTGATCGTCGACGACAACCCCGAGAACCTCACGGTGATCGGCGAACTGCTCCAGCCCGGCCATGGCGTGCGGGTGGCCAACTCCGGCCCGCGCGCACTCGCGCTGGCACGCGTCGAGCCGCAGCCCGACCTCATCCTGCTCGATGTGATGATGCCCGGCATGGATGGCTATGAGGTGCTGGCGCAGCTGCGCGCGCACGAGGCCACGGCGAGGATCCCGGTCATCTTCCTCACCGCGCTTGACGACGCGGCCGACGAGGAGCGCGGGCTCATGCTCGGCGCAGTCGACTACATCACCAAGCCAGCGCGTCCGGCCATCCTGCTGGCCCGCGTGCGCTCGCAACTCGAGCTCAAGCACGCACGCGACCTGCTGCACGACCGCAATGCAGTGCTCGAGGCCGAAGTGGCGCGGCGCATGGGCGAGAACCAGCGCATACAGGACATCTCCATCTACGCGCTGGCACGGCTGGCCGAGATCCGCGACCCCGAAACCGGCCACCACATCCTGCGCACCCAGGCCTACGTGCGCGCGCTCGCGCGCCGGCTGCAATCGCACCCGCGGTTTGCCGAAGTGCTCGACGACCGCACCATCGCGCACCTGGCCAAGTCGGCCCCGCTGCACGACATCGGCAAGGTCGGCATACCCGACCACATCTTGCTCAAACCCGGCAAGCTCGACGCCCAGGAGTGGGACCTGATGAAGGAGCACGCCCGCTACGGCGCAGAGGCCATCGAGCAGGCCGAGCTGGATGTTGCGCACCCGGTGCCCTTCCTCGCGTTCGCCAAGCAGATCGCCCGCCATCATCACGAGCGCTGGGACGGCCAGGGCTACCCCGACGGACTGGCGGGCGAGGCGATACCGGTGGCCGCCCGCCTGATGGCCATCGCCGATGTGTTCGATGCGCTGATCTCGCGCCGGGTGTACAAGCCCGCCTTCCCCCGGGACCAGGCCTACCAGATGATCGTGAGTGAACGCGGCCGGCAGTTCGACCCCGATGTGGTGGATGCATTCATCGAGGAGTTCCCGACGCTGTGCGCCATCGCTGCGCACTACGCCGACTCCGAAGAGGGCGTGAGCGCCAAGCTGGCCGCTGTAGGCGGCAACCGATGACCGACCCGTTGCCGCCGCTGGGGTTTCGTGCGCATGCTGGGCCTGCGGCCCGACCGGCTCGACGGGCTGCACATCTGGGACTGGGACATCGACTACCCGCGCGATCGGGCCCTCGAGGCGGCCTCGCGCTTGACGCCCGAGCTGCAGACCTTCGAGTCGCGCTGGCGGCATGCGCAGGGCGCCATCATCGACGTGGAGATCGAGATCTGCCGAGTGCGCCAAGGCGATCGTCAGACCATCTTCGGCGTCTGCCGCGACATCACGTCGCGCAAGCGCACCGAGCAGGCGTTGCGCGAGAGCGAGCATCGCCATCGCTCCATCGTCAATGCGCTCAGCGAGGGCGTCGTGCAGTTCGACCGACGCGGGCATGTCAAGAGCGTCAATCCCGCTGCCGAACGCATCCTCGGGCTCGGCGCGTCGGCCATCCGGCGGATGTGGACCGACCGCAGCTCGATGCGCATTCTTGCGCCTGACGGCAGTCCCATGCCCGTGGAGCAGCGGCCGCTCGCGCGCACGCTCGCCACCGGACAGGGCCAGCGCGGCGTTGTGTTGGCCGACGAGACACCGGGCCGGCGCATCTGGCTCGAGGTCAATACCGATCCGCTGTACGACGACCGGACCGGCGAGCTCGACGGCGTCGTGGTGTCGTTCGTCGACATCGGCGAGCGTGTCGTTGCCGAGGCCGAACTCGCCCGCCACCGCGAGCAGCTCGAGGAAGCGGTGGTCGACCGCACGCGCGCACTCGAGCGCGCCGTGCAGGCCCGCACCGACAGCGAGCGCTTCCTGCGCTCGGTGGCCGATGCGCTGCCCGACATGCTGGCCTATGTCGACCATGACCGGCGACTGCGCCTGGCCAATCGGGCGTTCGCGGCCTGGTGCGGGCTGTCCGAAGCCGACGCCCTGGGACAGGACTGGGACGCTGTCGCAGGCGCCATCGTCGGCCCAGTTGGCCGTGACGCATTCGATGCCGCGTTGCTGGGCCAGGCCCAGGACGTCGAACTTCGGCTCGAGGCCGTGGACGGCCCGGCGCGCTACCTGCTGGCGCACTTCATGCCGGACCGCGAAGTCGCCGGGGGCGGGGTGGCCGGGCTATTCATGCTCTTCACCGACATCTCGGCTGTGAAGCAAGCCGAGCTGCGCCTGCAGGCACTCAACGAGCAACTCACCATCGCCCGCGATCGGGCGGAAGCGGCCAATCGGGCCAAGAGTGCCTTCCTGGCCAACATGAGTCACGAGATCCGCACGCCGATGAACGCCATTCTCGGCCTGACCCACCTCATGCAGCGCGAGGTGCGCAGTCACACCGATGCCGAACGACTGGCCAAGGTGTCCGAGGCGGCCCATCACCTGCTCGAGGTGATCAACGACGTGCTCGACCTGTCCAAGATCGAGTCGGGCAAGCTGCAGCTCGAGCACACCGAGTTCGACCTCGACGGCGTGTTCGCGCGCTGCTGCTCGCTGGTGGCCGAACGTGCAGTCACCAAGGGCCTGGAGCTCGTGGTCTCGGTGGGGGTGTTGCCCGACCGGCTGGTGGGCGACCCCACCCGCCTGTCGCAGGCCCTGCTCAACCTGATGAGCAACGCGGTGAAGTTCACCGACCGAGGCTGCGTCATCCTGCGCTGCGAATTGCTCGACGTGCGCGATGAGCAGTTGCGCCTTCTGTTTTCGGTCCAGGACACCGGCGTAGGCGTACCGGCCGACAAGCTCGGGCAACTGTTCCACACCTTCGAGCAGGCCGACAGCTCGACCACGCGGCGCTACGGCGGCACCGGGCTGGGGCTGGCGATCACCCAACGGCTGGCACGCATGATGGATGGCGACTGCGGGGTCGAGAGCACGCTGGGCGTGGGCAGCCGTTTCTGGTTCACGGCCTGGCTGCAACGTGCCAGCACCGCACGGCCGCTGCTCGCTCTGCCGGTGATGGCGGGCGCGCGCGCCATCGTCGTCGATGATCTCGCACAGGCGCGGCAGGCCCTGGCCGACATGCTGCGCCAGGCGCAATGGGACGTCGACGTCTATGCCAGCGTGTCCGAAGCGATGGCCGCGCTGCGCGGTCGCCACTACGACCTCGGCCTCGTCGACTGGTCGGCTTCGTCACACGACACGGCGCCCACCACCTTGCGTGCATTGCAGCAGGCCAGCGGAGGCGAGTTCCCGCGCTGGCTGTTGCTGTGCGACCGATCCGACGCCGGCGTCCGGCGCACGGCCCGCGAGGCCGGCTTTGCCGACTTGCTGGCCAAGCCGGTCACGCCTGGCGCGCTCGCGCTGGCCGCCTCGGCCGCGCTGCAGGCGTGGACGGTCGCGCCGAGTGCCGATGCCAGCGCCATCGCCACCGGCGCACCGCGCCCCAACTTCGGTGGAGCGCGCGTCCTTCTGGCTGAAGACAACCCGATCAACCAGGAGGTGGCGCTCGAGTTGCTCAGTGCCGTCGGGCTGGACGTGGTGCTGGCCGGTGACGGGCTCGAGGCAGTCGCGCACGCCCGGTCCGAGCCGTTCGACCTGGTGCTCATGGACGTGCAGATGCCGGGCGTGGACGGCCTGGAGGCCACCCGCCGCATCCGGGCCATGCCGGCCCATGTGCACACACCGATTCTGGCCATGACGGCCAACGCCTTCGGCGACGACCGGCAGGCGTGCCTCGATGCCGGCATGAACGGCCACATTGCCAAGCCCGTCGACCCCGAGCGGCTGTATGAGCTCCTGGGTCAATGGCTGCCGGTTCGGCAGGTCAGCGCGGCAGCCTTGCCGGCTTCGGTGCCGGTGGTGGGTGCCGCGGAGCCCGCCGCTGTCGGTGACCTTCGCGAAGGCAGCGCAGACCCCGCGACCGCACCGCCGCCACTGGCAGCTCGACTGGCCGGGCTTGAGGGCATCGTCACGACCCGGGCACTGACCTACTTGCCAGGCCGCCATGACATCCTGGCCCGGGTTCTGGGCCAGTTCGCGTCCGGTTACGGCCATGGCCTGCCAGCGCTGGCCGAGCAGATCGAGCAGGGCCGCTGGGTCCAGGCGCGGGCCGAGGTGCATGCGCTGCGCGGCGCCTGTGGTGCGGTGGGTGCGATGGCGCTGCTCGATCAGGCTCAAGTGCTCGAGGAGCGCTTGCGTGCCTTGGCTTCGGGGCAAGCGCTGCCCGACGCCGGCTCGAGCGAGCAGTTGAAGGCGCTGGCCCGTGGACTCGACGAGACACTGCGGCGGCTGGTGGCCGCGATCCGGGCCGCTCGCCTCGACGAACTGCCAGCGCCGGCCGCTGCGCCGGACACCCACGCGCTCGCCCAACTGTGCGCGCAGCTCGATGGACTGCTGTCGCGCGGCGACTTCGCCGCCAATGCCTGTATGCGCGATGCCGCCGCCACGCTGCGCGCGGCCTTCGGCGATGCAGCGTTGCGCGGCATCGAGGAGCCGCTGCGCCGATACGACCACGAATCGGCGCTGGCGGCGCTGCGGGCGCTGCTCGTCGCGCATCCGCAGAGCGCCGACGCCCCCGATCAGTAGGTGTACACGCCGCGGCCGCTCTTGCGGCCCAGCCAACCGGCGGCCACCATCTCCTTGAGCAGCGGGCAGGGCCGGTACTTCGAATCGGCGTACTCCTCGAAGTACACGTTCATCACCGCCAGGCACACGTCCAGGCCGATCATGTCGGCCAGCGCCAGCGGGCCGATCGGGTGGTTGCAGCCCAGCTTCATGCCGGCATCGATGTCCTGCGCGCAGGCCAACCCCTCGGCCAGCACGAAGAAGGCCTCGTTGATCATCGGCACCAGGATGCGATTGACCACGAAGCCCGGCGCGTTCTTCACGGTGATGGGCGACTTGCCCAGCCGCTCGGCCAGCGCCTTGACCGAATCATGTGTCGCGTCGCTGGTCTGCAGCCCGCGGATGATCTCCACCAGCGCCATCATCGGAACCGGATTGAAGAAGTGCATGCCGATGAAGCGGTCCGCCCGCTGCGTGGCGGCGGCCAGCTTGGTGATCGAGATCGAGCTCGTGTTGGTCGCGATGATGGTGGCGCTGTCGAGCAGCCCATCGAGCTGGTGCAGGATCTTCAGCTTCAGCGGCTCGCTCTCGGTGGCCGCCTCGATGACGAGCTGAGCCGCCTTCAGCGCGCCGTAGTCGGTCGTTCCGGTGACGCGCGCCAGCGCGGCGTCCTTCTCGGCCGCCGTCATCTTGTCCTTCTTGATCAGGCGGTCGAGGCTTGCCCCGATGGTGGCCAGGCCGCGCTGCACCGCGGCATCCT
>JAKLLB010000137.1:465-6864 GCA_023150345.1 Aquabacterium sp. | reverse complement strand
GCATGTGCAGGCGGTGCCATACACCGGCTTTTTGCCACTCACGCAGCCTGCGCCAGCACGTCATGCTGCTGCCGAAGCCCAGTTCCTGGGGTAGATCTTCCCAAGGAATGCCAGTGCGCAGCACGAACAGGATGCCGTTGAGTGCCAGTTCGTCGTCAAGTCGAGGCCGGCCGCCCTTCGGCGAAGGCTTGACCTGCGGCAGCAGCGGCTTGATCTTCTTCCATAGCGCCGCGCTGATCTGCTTGTTCTTGCTTTGTCCCATGGTGCGTCAAACGGCTCAGCCGACCCGCGCGATGACAGCGTTTTGTTAGCCGCTCTAACAACGAGGCAGAGTGAGAGCCCAGCTTGGCGCGAGGTAGGGCGGCGCAGCGTCATGGGCGCCGCCTCATGTCCATCAAGACGGGCGACCGCGGCGGCTGGCCGTCGCGGCAGTAGTTGATGCCGAAGTCGATGGTCTGCCGCCGCGGTGCCTGCACGCCGCCAGCGCCGTAGTTCGGCAGCTGCACGCCGTCTTGCCAGAAGCGCACGTTCAGGCGGCTGCAGCCGGGCTGGGCGTAGCGCTTCTCGGTGCTCACGTCGATGTAGATCGGTGTCGTGGCGTTGAAGCGCTTCGAGATCGCGTCGGCGACCTCACCGACCAGGACCCCGTGTGCCTTGCCATCGGGTGCGTCCAGGGCCGACAGCATCAGCTGCCTGGCATCGCGCACCGGCAGTCGTTCCTGAGCCGTGGCAGCGCTGGCGATCAAGGCGCATGCGGCGCCGACCAGAACGGCGATGGCCTTCATTGACTTCCCCTGGCCGTAGTAGCAGGTGGGCACGCGGCTGGCGCTGCCGGCCTGCACCGCGTTGACGTTCGGCAGGGTCGGTAGCCGTCCTCGAACACCTCGCACACGCCGGTGACGGCGTTGGTCTGCCGACAGGTCGACGACTGCGGCGTGCAGCCTGCTGCCACCAGCAGTGCGCACTGGTCGGCCGACGCACCGCCGCTGCACGACATGGTGCTCCGGTACTCCCAGCAGTCGCGGGTGACGGCCACGCCGTCGACGACCTTGGTCGCCGGGCCATCGGTGCAGACGGCGGGCGTGGTCGTGGTGCAGCGACCACCGGCGTCCAGGGTGGCATTGCCGCCTGTCGATCAGTACGAGAGAGCATCTCTGTTCGATCAAGTATTCCCAATGCACAGGGAACCATTAGCTGCGAGCGCTCTGCCAACTGTCGGCACTGTCGGCACTGTCGGCACTGTCGGCACTGTCGGCACTGTCGGCACTGTCGGAGGAGTCGGGGAGGGTTAGATCGGTGTCCACGAGACCGGCAGCAGCCCATTCAGACTCTGATACAGACCACCTTACCGACGCGTCATCGCTCGGCTGCAGACTGGATGAGCGCCGGCTTTGTTCGCCACCGCACTGCCGGTCAAAGGACGAGCACTGCGCGGAAGTCGTTCACGTTGGTGTAAGTCGGCCCCGTCACCACGAGATCGCCCAGCGGCCCGAAGAAACCGTGAGCGTCGTGGCGGTCCAGGCTCTCGCCGATGGACAGGCCCAGCGCCTGCGCGCGGGACAGCGTGTCGGGCGTGACGATCGCGCCGGCGTTTTCTCCCACCCCGTCTATCCCATCGGTGTCGGCCGCCAGCGCCCAGACCTTCGCCTGACCGCCCAGCGCCTGCACCAGGCCCATGCAGAACTCGCCGGCACGCCCGCCTCGCCCTTTGGGTTGGCCTTCGGCCCGCGGGCGCACCGTCACCGTGGTTTCGCCACCGCTGAGGATGACGCAGGGCGCCTCAAAGCTGCTGCGGCCCAGCGCGGTGGAGCGCGCCAGCGCCGCGTGCACCTTGCCCACGTCGCGCGACTCGCCTTCGATCTCGTCGCTGAGGATGTAGGCCCGCAAACCGAGGGCGCGCGCGGCCTCGGCCGCAGCCTCCAGGCTCTGCTGCGGTGTGGCGATCAGGTGCGTCTCGCCGCGTGCCAGCCGCGGGTCGCCCGGCTTGGGCGTTTCCAGTTCGCCGCTTTCGAGCCGCGCGCGCACCGCGGCGGGCACCTCGATGCCGTAGCGGTCGAGGATGGCCAGCGCGTCGGCACAGGTGGTGGCGTCTGGCACCGTCGGCCCGCTGGCGATGACGGCCGGGTCGTCGCCCGGCACGTCGCTGATGGTGAGCGTGACCACCTGCGCCGGCCCGCAGGCTGCCGCCAGCCGGCCGCCCTTGATGCGCGAGAGGTGCTTGCGCACGCAGTTCATCTCGCCGATGTGCGCACCACTCTCCAGCAGTTGCCGGTTGATGCGCTGCTTGTCTGCCAGCGCCAGCCCTTCGCACGGCAGCGTGAGCAATGAAGAGCCCCCACCCGAGATCAGGCACAGCACCAGGTCGTCTTCGGTCAGACCCTGCGTCAGCGCCAGTATGCGCTGCGCGGCGTCGAGGCCTGCCGCATCGGGCACCGGGTGCGCCGCCTCGACCACCTCGATGCGTTGTGCGAGCCCTCGCGGCCGCGGCGGCGTGTGGCCGTAGCGCGTGACCACCAGACCCGACAGCGGCGCGTCCGGCGGCCAGAGCGCCTCCACCGCGTGTGCCATCGCCGCGGCGGCTTTCCCGGCGCCGATGACGATCGTGCGGCCAGCCGGCGGCGGAGGGAGGTGGGGACTCAGGATGTGGGCCGGCATCGCGCGCGCGACCGCCGCGTCATAAACGCTGCGCAGGAAGGTTCTCGGGTTCACGTCCGAATGCTCCAAAGCCGTGAGTACGCGGGCGAAACGCCCTGGAAATGCAGCCGCTCTAGGCGGTCACCACGTTGGCGGGTTCGCCGCGCACGAAGGCCTCGATGTTGTCCACCAGCTGGTCGGCCAGTCCCTGCTGGGCCTCGTCGCTGGCCCAGGCCACGTGCGGTGTGAGGATGAAATCCGGCCGGTCGAGCAGCGCCATGAACGGGTGGTCCGCCGGCGGCGGCTCCGTCGTGACGACGTCGAATGCGGCGCCGCTGATCTGGCCCGCCGCGAGGGCGGGGCCGACCGCGGCCTCGTCCACCAGCCCGCCGCGCGCCGTGTTGATCAGCAGCGGGCGGCGCCGCATCTGCGCGAACTCCGCGGCCCCGATCATGTTGCGGGTGGTGGGCAGCAACGGGCAGTGCAGCGTCAGGACGTCCGACTGCGCGAGCGTCTGCTCGAAAGGCGTGTACAGCGCCCCTTGCCCCGTCTGGCCCTTGAACCCCGCGAATAGCACCCGCATCCCAAGCGCACGTCCCATGGCGGCGACGGCCTGCCCCAGCACGCCGTCGCCGATCACCCCGAGGGTGGATCCGGCGAGGTCGCGGATGGGATGGTCGAAGAAGCAAAACTGCCCGGCCTCCTGCCAGCGGCCGGCGCGCACCGCGTCGCGGTAGGCGCAGATGCTGCGCCGCAGGGCGAAGATCAGCGCAAAGGTGTGCTCGGGCACCGTGTGCACCGCGTAGTTGCGGATGTTGCTCACCACGATGCCGCGGCTGGCGCAGGCCTGCAGGTCGATGTTGTCGGTGCCTGTCGCGGCGACCGCGATCAGCTTCAGGTCGGGAAGGCGCTCGAGCGCGTCGGCCCTCAGCGTCACCTTGTTGATGATCGCGATGCTCGCGCCGGCGAGCCGCGCGACCACCTCGTCGGGCCGCGTGTGGTCGTACGTGATCAGTTCGTGCGCGAAGCGCGGGGCGCGCAGCGTGATCTGCGGCGCAATCGTCGCGCGGTCGAGGAAGACGATTCGGTGCATGGTCGGTCTCTCTTCTTTCAGCGCATGGGTTGCAGGAGGCGCTTCGCCTCGGCGACGATCGCCCACACCTCGGGGTTGACCAGCCGTGGCGGCAGCTCGCCCGCCAGCACGTCGACGATCTGGTCGGCCGCGATGCGGGCCACGTTGCGGCGCGCCTCGTGCGTCACGCCGGCGTTGTGGAAGGTGGCGAACACGTTGTCCATCGCGAGCAGCGGGTGGTCCAGCGGGGGCGGCTCGCGGTCCCACACGTCCACGCCGGCGCCCGCCAGGTGGCCGGACCGCAGCGCCGCGACCAGCGCGGCCTCGTCGTGGATGCCGCCGCGCGCCGTGGTGATGAAGATCGCGCCCTTCTTCATGCGGCCGAAGGCGGCCGCGTCGATCATCTTCAGCGTGCTGGCGTCGCGCGGGCAGTGCAGCGAGACGAAGTCCGACTGCTCCAGCACCTGCTGCAGCGTCGCCGGCCGGGCGCCACGGCGCTCGATTTCCGCGGCCGGCACGTACGGGTCGGTGGCGATCACCTCCATGCCGAAGGCGCGCGCCAGCCGCGCCACGCGCGTGCCGACGTTGCCGATGCCCACGAGGCCCACGGTGCGACCGCGGGCTTCGTGGCCCATGATGTCCTCGCGCGTGAAGCCGGTCTCGCGGCGCATGCGGCGGTCGCACTGCATCATGTGCCGCGACAGCGACAGCAGCATGGCCAGGGTGTGTTCCGCCACCGAGTCGGCATTGCCACCGGCCTGGTTCACCACCGCGATGCCGGCGGCGGTGCAGGCTGGCACGTCCACCGTGTCGTACCCGGCGCCGCTGGAGGACACGCAGAACAGGCGCGGGCAGCGCGCGATCAGCTCGCCGGTGGCGAACCATTCCTGCGGCAGTTCGTCCTTCGCCGCCGACACGTGGTACACGTGCGCGCCGGCGAGCATGTCCCACGCGGCCGCGGGGTTGCCGCGCACCGGGAACACGCCGAGCGAGATGTCCTGTTCCTGCGCCAGCCGCGCATCGAACACCGGGTTGAGCCAGAGGGCCGAACGGACCACGCGTTTCGCTTGGGTCATCGGCATCAACGCGGTGTCGGGTCGCAGCCGATCGCCTTCAGGCGGGCGTCGACCCAGGAGGTGTCGTGCTTGCCGGCGCGGATGTTGGTAATGGTCTTCTGCTCCAGCGCGACCTTCTCGCGGCAGGCGGCCAGCACCTGTTCGACGTCGTCGTACGGCACGCACAGCAGGCCGTCGGCGTCGCCGATGACGAGGTCACCGGGGTGGATCACCATGCCGTCGAGCGCGATCGGCACGTTGATCTCGCCCGGGCCGTCCTTGTACGGGCCGCGGTGCGTGACGCCCGCCGCGTAGATCGGGAAGCTGCCCGCGGCGATGATGTCGACGTCGCGCACCGCGCCGTTCAGGACCACGCCACCGAGCTTGCGCTGCATCGCGTACAACATCATCAGTTCGCCGAACAGCGAGTTGGTGAGGTCGCCGCCGGCATCCACCACGATGATGTCGCCCGGCTCCGCCATGTCCAGCGCCTTGTGGATCATCAGGTTGTCGCCGGGCCGGCACTTCACGGTGAGGGCCGGGCCGCCGAGGCGGCCGCCCTTGTGCATGGGGCGCAGGCGGGGCCCGCCCGCGGTCATGCGGTTCATGCAGTCGCTGACGTTCGCCACCGGGATGTCGGCGAAGGCCTGGACGTAGCGCTCGGCGACCTTGCGGCGGCGCTGGAGGATCTGGAGTCCGACCATGTCGTGGGTTCCTTTGGTTCTGGAGGGAATGTACTGTCCCGGGGGACGGGTTCAGGAGACGGGGTGCGCTGGCAGCAGGTAGCTCGCGTCCAGTTCGGACAGGCCGTTCACGCCCAGCATCGCCATGTTGCGCGAGACCTCCTCGCGCAGCAGGCCGATCGCCTTGCGCACGCCGTCCTCGCCGGCCACGCTCGCCGCGTAGTTGAACGGGCGGCCGACGAACACGAACTTCGCGCCGAGCGCCACTGCCTTGAGCACGTCGGTGCCGCGGCGGAAGCCGCTGTCGATCATGACCGGCACCTCGGGGCAGGCCTGCACGATGCCGGGCAGCACGCGCAGCGGCGGCACCGTGCCATCGAGCTGCCGGCCGCCGTGGTTCGACACGATGATGCCGTCGGCGCCGCTGTCCACCGCGAGGCGGGCATCGCGTACGTCCAGGATGCCCTTGATCACCAGGTGGCCGGGCCACAGGCGTCGGATCATCCGGAAGTGGTTCCAGTTCATGTGGCCGCGGTCGGAGAAATCACGCAGCACGTTCTGCGACAGGATGGGGGCGCCACGCCGCGCGTAGTTGTTCTCGAAGTGCGGCAGGCCGTGCCGGGCGATCGTCTTCAGGAAGGTGCCGAACAGCCAGCGCGGGTGGGTGATGCCTTCCCAGGCCAGCGAGAGGCTGGGGCGCAGCGGCGTGGAGAAGCCGGCGCGGATGTTGTTCTCGCGGTTGGAGGCGATGTTGGCATCCACCGTCACCACCAGCGTGCGGTAGCCCGCAGCCTTCACGCGCTCCACCAGCGCGATCATGCTCGGCTCGTCGCCGGGCAGGTAGGCCTGGAACCAGGCGTCCGGGTTGGCCTGCACGACCTCCTCCAGCCGGATCAGCGAGGAGCCGCTCATGATCATCGGAACGTTCTCGCGCGCCGCCGCCTGTGTCAGCACC
>JAKLLB010000137.1:0-455 GCA_023150345.1 Aquabacterium sp. | reverse complement strand
CACCAGGTCGCCGCGGTAGGCCGACAGGGCGCAGAGGCCCATGGGGGCGATCCCGAAGGGCGCCGACCAGCGCTTGCCGAACAGCGTGGTCGCCGTGCTGCGCGCGGAGGTGCCCACCAGCACGCGCGGCACGAATTCGTAGCGGTCGAAGGCCGCCGCGTTGGCGCGCAGGCTGTAGTTGCGCTCCACCGCGCCCGAGATGTAGGCGAACACCGGCTTCGGCAGGTGGCGGCTGGCCGCCCGTTCGAAGTCGTCGAGACACAGGATGTGCCCCAGCCGCGCCGGCAACTCGCCGGCCTGCGGGGAAGGACGCTCGTCGGACATCGGTCTTGGCTGCGCGGTCGCGGCACCGTCGGATGAGGGATCGATCTGCATTTTCGTTCGTGTTCGACGGGGATCAGCCGGCGGTCTTCAGGATCTCGTCCAGCAGTCCGGGCTTCCACTTGTCGGCGAAC
>JAKLLB010000136.1 GCA_023150345.1 Aquabacterium sp. | reverse complement strand
CTGCTTCCGCTGGACTGGCAGCGATGCCGAAGACGTCGAGATCGTGGACTATCACTGAGGCAAAGAGAGATGAGCAGGAAACTCAAACCGGTGTCGCCCGGCGAGATGCTCGCCGAGGAGTTCCTCAAGCCCTTGGGCATGAGCAACTACCGGCTGGCGAAGGAGATCGATGTGCCCGCGCAGCGCATCGGCGAAATCGTCGCCGGCAAGCGTGCCATCACCGCGGACACCGATCTGCGGCTGTGCCGCTTCTTCGGACTCACCGACGGCTGGTGGCTGCGCCTGCAGGCGGACTACGACACCGAGGTCGCGAAGGCGAGCCTCGCGAAGACGCTGGCAAAGATCAGGCCGTGGAAGGAAGCCGAAGAGCAGACGGCGGATGCGCACTGACGCGGCGCGTCCGAGCGGGAATGTCGTGACGGTAAAAAGCTCGTCACAAAGTCTCGATGCGACAACCACTTAAGGCGTTCGGTGCCGACGTTTCCTTGGTCACTTCGCGATTCAAGCCTTGGCCAACAGTTGCGCTCCGCTGACCTTGGCTGCCCCCTTGTCGAAAGTCCACAGCGGCTGCTCGCCAGCCTGCGTGGCCAACGCGACGTGGAGGCAGTCCGCAAAGTCGGCGGATCCCTCACGGAACAACTGCAGCGCGACTTCGAGCGGACGCTCGGACTCGAAGGTCAACTCGGCCGCCGAAAACAGGCTGGACAGGGTCATCAGCACCTCGTCTTTGCGGAATGCGAAGCTGGATCGCAGCACCCATTCCAACTCGAGCACGACCGTAACGGGGACGAACAGCGTCGAGCCTTCTGCGACACAGCGGCCGATGAGGCGCTTGGCGGCGGCCAGTTGCGAGGAATCGTCCTGGACGACATAGCGCACCAGGACGTTGGTGTCGAGCGCTGGCATCGTGCCGAAGTCAGCGCCAGGGGTTCATGTCGTCGACGCTGACATGCTTGCCCTTGGGTGCCTTGAGCATGCCGGCCATGTCGAGTATGGACTTGGTCTTGGCCCGGACGATGATGGTGCCGTCGGGCATCGCCGACCAGACCAGCCGCGTGCCGGGCTTGGCATCGACAAGTGTCCGGATGTCCGCGGGCACGGTGGTCTGGCCTTTCGCGGTAATCGTGGATTCACTCATGGCATGCTCCTTACAAATATCAATATTGTAAGGCGAACGCGAGTGACGAAGGTGATTCAGACCGCAATACCGTCAGCGCGGGCGGAACTACCGTCATCGCGCGGCAAAGTGGCCATTCGACACCGACAAACTGCTGCCAAACGGGTCGGCCACAGATCCTCCGACGCCGATTCCTGCCATTCATGCCTGGAATCGGCAGATCTTTGCCCCGCGCGAGGCCAAGATCGCGACGGTAGAGATGTCGGTATCCACCCTCTGCCACGCGGCCAAATCGCGAGTCTTGCCTATGAACAGCACCCGCCTGTTGACAAAAGAGTGGGAGTCGGGGGCCTGTGTCTCGTCTGAGGGACGAGGTACAGGCAGCAGCTAGCAGCGTGGGCGGCGCTGTGGCGGTGTCGGCCAGACTGCGCCGCCTGCGCAGCGACGGGGAATCGTCCGGATCACCGTCGTTCTTGTTGTCGCTAACATGGCGACCTCCTTGAAGACACTTCAACAGGACAAGCCCGCGCTCGCGGTCCGGCGCCAGCACTGCGGCTGCGCTCGGGCCAAGCTGCGCGACGTGGCGGCAGCGACCGGAGTCACCGCGATCGTGGTCTCACGATTCCCTCGCCAGCCGGGCCTTGTAGCGCCTGAGTCGGCCAACGCCATCCGGCAGGGCCTGGCGGGTGCGCTGGGGGCGACGAGGCTGGGCCTGATATGGGTCGTTACGGGCCATTCCAGCACGCACGCAGAGGCGCAGAACGCGGGAGCTCGAGGCGGCCAGTTGGTCGTTCGGACCATTGCTCAAGTTGGGGCAGGCACTGCCCCGGGGCCTCCACAAGCGGGGTGCCTGTGATCACGGCGGGCAGGCGAGCAGCGACCATCCTTCGATGGCTGTGCGTGGCGATCGTCGTCCTGGGGGCACTGGTGGTCCGGGCCGCCGACGGTGGCACTGGGCTGGTGGCCGCCGACGCCGCAGGGTTGCGCAACCTGCGCGCCGTTCACATGGGCGGCCACTGGGGCCACAACCCGCAGGGCATCAAGGCCTGGCGCGACGCCCGGCTGGTTGCCGGACAGGCGCTGAGCGCCACGACGGTCGAGGTCACGGTCAGGCGCAGTGCGTCGACCGATGCCTCTGGTGCATCAACGACCACTGATTCAGCGGTGGTGCGGCTGTCCAACGTCCAGATTGGCGACGCCGTCCGATTGCCGCGGGCCGGGTTCTGGATCATTCGCGATCTCGGCAGCGGCGCCGTCTGGGTCCAGTTCCGTCCCTCGCTCGACGAGAACCTGGCCGGCGTCGCCGGTTTTCCTCGCGACCTTACGCTGTCCCTCGCGGCCGATGGCAGTTGGGCCCACTGGGAAGATGCCAAACTCGCCACCGGCATCGCGGCCGACCTCGTGGCTGCCGTGCTGACCCATGGCGCCGCCCTGTTCGATCGCGCCACCATCGACCGCCGCGAGCCGGCCGCCCTCGACCTCGCCGGCTCTGCAGCGATCCTGCGCAGCCTGCAGGGGCACATCACCGCCAGCGGCCGCGGCTACGTCGACTTCCTGCAGTCGCTGCGTGCGCAATGGGTCGGCATCAGCGTCGCGATGTTCGTCGACAGCGTGGCCGACCCGACCGTGCGCCTGCACTTTCGCCCGGCCGAGGAAGAAGGCGGCGTCTACACCTTCGACGACGAAGACCTGCGAGGCTTCGTCTCGATGTTGCGAGCGGCGGGGTTTCGCATCTACCTGACCTTGGCCTTCGAGACCCTGGCGGGCAACCCAGCGGCATCGCCGATTGGCCCCGATTGCGGCAGGGCCACGTTCGTGCCGCCGCGCTGGCTGTTCGGCGGCCACGCGCTCGACCCGCGCGGCGCCATTGAGGGGTGCATCGATCCGGCGCTATGGTGGTGGGCCCCGAGTCATCCCCAGCATTCGGCGAACGCCGCCGTGTTCTTCGCCAGCTACCAGGCGATCGCTGTGAGATATGCGCGCATGGCGCACGAACTGGGAGTGGAGATCTACTCGTTGGGCACCGAGACCGACCGCCTGTTCCGCGCCCGCCCGAGCGCAGGCTGGCCCACGCATTACGGCCCGCAGCTGCGCACACTGGTGGACGCAGTGCGAGCCGAGTACGCGGGCATCCTGACGTACGACCAGCTTTATGAGGTGCAGGTGCAGGCCGGCTACTACGGTGCCGGCGGCCAGTACCTGTTCGAAGACCTGGGGCTCGACGCCGTCGGCGTGAGTGCGTATTTCGCGCTCACGCCGACCGACCCCGCAGGGCTGATGTCTCCAGCCGAACTGGAAACCGCGTGGACGACGGTCTTCGAGCGCTATCTGGTGCCGCTGCAACAGCGCAACGGCACGCGACCGATCCTCTTCACCGAGGTCGGCTACACCGATCACGTCGCGAGCCCGTCAAGGCCGGCCGCATCCGAGTGGGAACCCATCGCCGGCCGTGATGCATCCGGCATGACCGACGGCATGCGCCAGCAGCAGCGCATCGTTGAAGCCTTCCACCGGATCAACCTTCGCTTCGGATTGCTCGTTCGCGCAGCGTTCTGGTGGGACAACTTCGCCGTTGCCGGTGCGCGCGACAGCCGTTGCACGCTGATCTCGTTCGGCAGCTACTGCAAGCCGCTGGCGCAGAGCCTGGCGTCGATCCACGATGAATTGCTGTCGCGTGACGTCGAGCGCGTGTTCGACTGGGCAGAGGCGCGGTTCGGGTCGATCTTTCCGGGACACGCGACGACGTCGATCGGGTCCGGCTATCTCTACCGACACTACCCCGCCAGCGGCAACTATGTCGGCACCCAGAACGGCCGCGTGGTGGTCCACAACGGGCGGGACTGGAACTTTCTCGACGTCGGCGCGTTGGCCGACTACGTGGACTGGGCCGCGCGCGAGGGGTACTGAGCAAGCTGCCCGACCGAGGGGAACATCGATGCTCACCCATTCGAACAGACGCAGACCCAAGGCGCCGGCATGGGCTGTCGCTGCGTGGCTCGCGGCGGCAGCGAGCTGCGCGCCGGGCCAGGGGTCGGCGGCAACCGTCTTCTTTGTCGCACCCGATGGCAGCGACAACTGGAGCGGAACGCTCGCTGCGCCCAGCGGCACCGACGGGCCCTTCCAGACGCTTTCGAGGGCCAAGGTCGCAGTACAGCGACAGGTCGCCGCGGGCATGACGTCCGACGTCATCGTGCAGATACGCGGCGGCGAGTACGCGCAGACCGCGCTGTACTTCAACCACCTGGACTCCGGCCGCGACGGCTACCAGGTGATCTGGAGGAACCACCCGGGCGAGAGGCCGCTGATCCACGGCGGGCGGCGCATCACCGGATGGCAGCGTGACGTCGGCAACATCTACAAGGCACCGGTGAGCTGGCCGTTCCACACGCTGTACGAGAACGGCGTGCGGGCCCAGAAGGCGCGCTATCCCAACACCACGTCCGATAACCCGTTCGTCTACAGCCGCACCACGGTGGCGGTGGCCGGTGCCGACACGACGAAGTTCGGCTTCGCGGCCGGCGATGTGCCGGCGGTCAGCGACCCGGCATCGCTCGAGGTCGTGCTCTGGCCCGCCGGACCGGATGGCATCTGGAACTGGAAGCAGCAGACCCTCACGGTCGGCGGCATCGACCACTCGGCACGAATCCTGACCTTGGGGCGCGACACCTGCTGCGGCCAGCCGCCGGCTCAGGCGCCGTGGACGATCAGCGTCGGGTCGCGGTACTTCGTCCAGGGTGCTCGCGAACTGCTGGACCAGCCCGGCGAGTTCCGGGTGGGCAACGGCTATCTGTACTACTGGCCACGGCAGACGCCGATCGAGGAACAGGTGATCGTCGCGCCCGGGCCCACGCCCGGAAATGGCAGAGCGCTGCCTGTTCTCATCTTGGGCAATACGGGCGAGACGGCGTCCAACCTGCAGTTCGAAGGGCTCGCCATCGCCTATACCGATCGCAACCTGCCCGGGATCTTCGCGGCCGATGCGCGGCAAGTCGGCATCAAGGGCAACCATGTCTTCGGCATCGGAGGCAATGGCGTCGAGGCCGACGGACAGATCAACAAGCTCACTGTTGAGGGCAATCTCGTCCACGGCGTGGGCGGGGACGGCATCAATGTGTACGGCCATGAGAGCGTCGGCCGACCGAGTGAATTCACGATCAGGAACAACCATGTCCACCACACCGGTGAGATCGCGGGAGACAGCGCCGGCATCTCGGTCGGCAGCAGCAGCCACGGCGTGATCGCCCACAACCTGATCCACGACGTGCCTCGCGCCGGGCTGCGTGTCTACGGATTTGCCCACCTCAATCCTCCCGTGTTCGACGCAACCGAGCTCCGGTTCGAGTTCAACGACGTGTCGCGCGCGGTGACGGACTCGCAGGACAGCGGACTGCTGCATACGGGCGGCGTCGGACCCGGCGTCACGATCCACAACAACCGTTTCCACGACAGCGCGTTGCCGTTCTCGTTCGGTGAGGGCCTGTACCTGGACATGTGCAACACCGGCGTCGCGGTCAGCCACAACATCGTCGACGGGTTGCAGGCGGGCGCCGCCGCTGGGTTGGCGCCAGGGTTCGACGGCCGCCTGTGGCCGGACCACGTCACCTTTCACGGCATCCATATCGTGGGCAGCGACATCAGCGTCGTCAACAACGTGGTCAGCCAGAACCGCCTGAGCCGCGGCGAGATCGGCACCTCCGGCAACAACCCCTCGGCAGACTGCCAGGACGCCCGGGTCCAGACCCGGGATGCGAGCGTGAAGCGCAACATCTTCGCGGGCAACGCGGTCGACGCGGTCTACTCTTTCCTCAGCTTCGATGAAGGGCAGGTCGGGGCTGCGGACGAGAACCTGTTCTTTCATGCCAGCGGCATCTACAACGTCGGCTTCGGCTATGGCGGCGGCCCTGTCTTTTCGTCGAGCACGGAGAGCCTGGACCAGTGGCGCACCGGACATGCGCGAGCCTTCGACCGCAACACGATCCTCGCCGACCCTCGCTTCGTCGACGCCGCGAAACGCGACTTCCGCTTGCGGCCCGACTCGCCGGCGCATCGGCTGGGCTTTCGCGAGATCGACCAGGCCGCGATCGGATTGACGGCCGACTTTCCCTATGCCGATCCTGCGGAGTCCCTGGCCCGCCTCTTCGTCGGCACGGCGCTGTCCGGGCCGAGCGCCACGCTGCGGCTGGCGCCGCTGCAGACGGCTCAGATGGCGGTGACCGCTCGCACGCGCAGCGGCTACCTCATCACGCCTGCTGCCACGGCGCTGAGCTTCTCGAGTGACAAGCCCGAGATCGCTGCCGTAGGACCGCTGGGCGAGGTCAGCGCCGGTCGAACGGGCCTGGCGACGATCACGGTCGCTGCGGCGCAGGGCGAACAGCGGGTCTCGACGGTGCTGTTTGTCGATGTCGCCGGGCCGGTGTCGACGGCGCAGTCCGACTGCTTGTTCGACTGGGCCGAGACCCGATACCGAGCCGAGCTGTCGCCTGCCGGGGCACGCTCGGCGGTGTTCGATCCCTATTACTACCGCTACTATCCTGGCACGGGCGCGTATGTGGGCGTTGCGATGAACGACCGCCACCTCTACTACCTGGGGCCGTTGTCGGATCAGCAATTGCTCGACCTCGGTGCGGCGTCCGATTGGTACGCGGCTGCAGGCTGCCGTTGATCCGATGCGAGGGGGCAGGCAGTGCGGACGCCGAACGCGTTGGCTCTTCCTTCCGGTCAAGAGCGTGGGCGTGATGGGCGACGGCCGCACCTACGACTACGTGGTGGCACTGCGCGCCGTGCAGACCAGCGA
>JAKLLB010000135.1 GCA_023150345.1 Aquabacterium sp. | reverse complement strand
AGGATCAGATCCTCGAGCTCTACCTCAACCAGATCTACCTCGGGCAACGGGCCTATGGGTTCGCGGCCGCTTCCGAAATCTACTTTGGCAAGCCGATGTCCGCGCTCTCGGTGGCCGAAACGGCGATGCTGGCCGGCCTGCCGCAGAACCCAGCCTGGGCCAACCCGGTGACCCACGCCGAACGTGCGCGCCAGCGCCAGCTCATCGTGCTGCGGCGCATGCTGGACACCGGCGTGATCACCGACTCGCAATGGCAGGCGGCGCGCGGCGAGAAGCTGGCATTGCGCTCGCCGCTGCGCGCCGGCCTGCATGCCGAGCATGTGGCCGAGCTGGTGCGGCGCTGGATGGTCGAGCGCTACGGCACCGATGTCTACGGCCGCGGCCTGCGCGTGACGACCACGCTGCGTGCGGCCGACCAGGCCGCAGCCTGGGAAGCGCTGCGGCGAGGGGTGCTCGCCTACGACCGTCGCCAGCCCTTTGGTGGCCCAGAGGACACCGAGGACCTGCCGCCACCCAGCGCACCTGCTGCTGAAATCGACCGCGCGATTGCCCTGGCGCTGCGCGAGCACCGCGACGACGAGATGCTGCGCCTGGCCATCATCGTCTCGGCCTCGCCGTCCGAGGTGGTGGCCCAACTGGCCAGCGGCGAACAGGTGAGACTGACCGCCGGAGCTCTCCACCGGGTGCGCGCCGCGCTGCAGCCGCGCGCACGGCGCCAACTGGCCCTTCAGCGTGGGTCCGTGATCCGACTGGTGCAAGCGCCCGCCGCCGAAGCCGGCGATCGACGAGACGACGCACGCCGCGGCCAGCCCGACTGGGTGATCGCGCAGTGGCCCGACGTTCAGGCCGCGCTGGTCGCGCTGGATCCGACCTCTGGCCGGCTGCGCGCGTGGGTGGGCGGGTTCGACTTCGCAACGTCGCACTTCGATCATGTGTTGCGCGCCCAGAGACAGAGTGGCTCCGCGATCAAGCCGCTGCTGTACTCAGCTGCGCTGGAGCACGGCGTGATGCCCGACACGGTCATCAACGATGCCGAGCTCAAGCTGGCCGGCGCGTCGGGCGAAGGAGCTTGGCAACCCCGCAATCACGACGACCGGTATGACGGACCGCTGACCCTGCGCGAAGCATTGGCCCGTTCGAAGAACACCGTCAGCGTGCGCCTGATCCAGCTCGTCGGCATCCAGCCCACCCGGGCCTGGCTGCAGCGCCTGGGCCTGGACCTGCAACAGCAGCCCGACAACCTCACCCTGGCCCTGGGCAGCGGCAGCGTGACGCCGTTGCGACTGGCCCAGGCCTACGCGGTATATGCCAATGGCGGCTGGCGCGTCGACCCGGTGCTGATCGATCGGATCACCGATGCCCGAGGCCAGGTGGTGTATCAGGCCGGACCCGCGCCGGCAATGACCGACGACACCCGAGCCATACCCGCGCGCAATGCCTTCGTCACCGGCAGCTTGCTGGCAGAGGTGACACGCACCGGCACCGCCGCGCGGGCACGGCGCGAACTGGACCGTGACGACCTGTACGGCAAGACCGGCACCACCAACGATGCCGTCGACGCCTGGTTCGCGGGCTATCATCCCACGGTCACGGCCGTGGTGTGGATGGGCCATGACACGCCCACCAGCCTGGGCGAGCGCGAGAGCGGCGGCGGCCTGGCGTTGCCGATCTGGATCGAGTACATGCGTCAGGCACTTGCGGGGGTGCCGCCATCGCCGTCCCCGTTGGCGCCCGACGGTGTGCAGCGCGCCGGCGGCGACTGGGTCTACGAAGAGTACGCCGACGGCAGCTATGTGCGGCAGATCGGCATGCATGCGGCGATGCCGACCCCCGGCGCCCTCGCGTCGACATCGGCCGGCCATGCGCCACCCCCCGCCCCCGGGGGCTCGGGGCCGGCGCCCTCCAGTCCTTGAGGGTCATCGTCCCGTGGGACAATCCAGGCTGTCGCCCCAGCAGGCCGGTACAGCCTCGCTTCGATGAATCGCCCCTACTCGCTCGCCGACTTCGACTTCGAACTGCCACCCGAACTGGTGGCGCAGCATCCGGCACCCGAGCGCAGTGGCTCGCGCCTGCTCGATGGTACCGGCGCACTGCCGGTCGACCGCGCGTTTCGCGATCTGCCCGCGCTGATGCAACCCGGCGACCTGCTGGTGCTCAACGACACGCAGGTCATCAAGGCGCGACTGTTCGGCGAGAAGCCCACCGGTGGCACGGTCGAGGCGCTGGTCGAGCGTGTACTGCCCGACCATGAGGTGCTGGCACACCTGCGCGCGAGCAAGTCGCCACGGCCCGGCACCACCGTGGTCTTCGCAGGGGGCGCCTTCACGGCCCAGGTGCTCGGCCGCGGCGGCCCTGACGACGCACTGTTCCACCTGCGGCTGCCCGCCGATCCCCTGACGCTGCTGCAGGCCCACGGCCATGTGCCGTTGCCGCCCTACATCACCCACGCCGACGAGTCGGTCGACGCGGAGCGCTACCAGACCATCTTCGCGCAGCGCCCTGGCGCCGTGGCTGCGCCCACGGCCTCGCTGCACTTCGACGACGCGACCATGGCCGCGCTGCACGCGCGCGGCGTTCACACCGCCCGCGTCACGCTGCACGTGGGCGCCGGCACGTTCCAGCCCGTGCGCACGGCCAACCTCGACGAACACCGCATGCACAGCGAGTGGTACGAAGTGAGCGATGCCGCCGTGCAGGCCGTCGCCGACGCCCGTGCGCGCGGGGCCCGGGTCGTCGCCGCCGGCACCACCACGTTGCGGGCGCTGGAGTCGGCCGCGCTCGGCGGGGCGCTGCGCGGTGGCGCCGGCGAAACCACGCTGTTCATCCGGCCGGGGTTCACCTTTCGGGTGGTCGACCGCCTGATCACGAACTTCCACCTGCCGCGCAGCACGCTGCTGATGCTCGTGTCGGCGTTTGCCGGACATGCGCATGTGCGCGCGCTGTATCGCCATGCGGTCGAAGCCCGTTATCGGTTCTTCAGCTATGGCGATGCCATGCTGTTGCAGCGAACCCAGCGAGCGTGCGCGTGATGACGCGCCTGCGGATCTCGTGCAGCATCCGCACTGACCCGATGCCCGAGCGGCCGCCAAGCTCGTAGACTGCGCGCTCGCGCCGCACCACCCGTCGGTGGCCGGCGGCCGGTCTCACCGCCATTGCGCACATCTATCCATCATGACGAAGTCCATCCTGCTCACCACCCTGCTGCTGATCGCCACCGCAGGTGCCGCCTCGGCCGCACCTGCCGCCTACCTGACGATCGACCACTCCAGCCAGGCTGTGATGGACAAGGCCACCGCTCAGGCCATCTGGAAGGAACATCTGCCCGATGACCTGACCCGGCGCCTGCTCAAGCTCTACCCGTCGGGCAAGTACGGCTTCTTCAGCCAGGTCGAAGGCGGTTTCACCGAGAGCAAGCTGTGCGTGGTGACCGCCCGCGCGATGATGCTGCCGCGTGCCGGCAAGGTGCTGCAGGCGGTGCCGCAGAAGACCACCACGACCTTCGATGCGCAACCCAACCTGACTGCCGCGCAGTGCCAGGATCTGGCCAAAGCCAAGTTGCGCGAGGCGGTCTCGGCGCTGGTGTCGCCGCTGGTCGCGCGCTGAGCCCGCGCCAGCAGCGTGCGCCTGCGGCCTGGCTGCCGGCGCACGAGTCGGATCTGGCAACCCGCGCTCAGCCGGCCGGTGCGAACTCGATGCCGGTGCTCGCCAATCCCACCAGGTTGATGTGGGCCGCGTTCTGCGCCGTCTCGCAGGCCAGGTAGGCCAGCGAGTCCTGCGTGTAGACGCCCGTATTGAGCAGGTTCACGAAGTAGTTCAGGTCAGCGGTGCCCGGTTGCGCGCCCATGACGTTCGCATAGACGAACTTCACGAAATCGGTATTCGAGCGCGACCCTGCCAGTTGCGAGAACAGCGGCGCGGCCAACGCCATCGCCACGAGGTCGGCGTAACTGGTGCCCGTGTCGAGCAGTTGCAAGCCGATGCCCACGAAGGCCTTCTCGCGCAGGTAGGCCGCGCCGAAAACGGCACCGAGGACGCGTGCCGTGATGCCGGCGTTGCCCGACACGTCGAGGGCGACATGCGTGTCGGCGAACTGCAGCCGTTCCACCGCCGTGAGGACATCCACACCCTCCACGCCGGTGGTGTCGGTCACGGTCCACTGGCCGGAAGCGCCGCCGGCCGTCGGACCCACTGTGCAACTCACCCGGGCGGCGGTGAAGACGGCGGTGTCGATGCCGTTGCCGCCCAACAGGATGTCGTTGCCGGCGCCGCCTTGCAGGCGGTCATTGCCGCCACGGCCATCCAGCGTATCGTTGCCGACGCCACCCACCAGTGCGTCGGCAGCCTCGGTGCCCGTGAGCTGCTGGCCCGCGGGCGGCGGTTGCGTGGTGTCGATCGCCAGCCAGGTGCCTTGACCGGGCAGGTCGGCGTGGTCGTCGAGGCTCAGCGGTGATGCCTTGATCTCGTAAGTGCCGCTGGCACTGCCGGTGGAGAGGTCGGCCTGCAGCGCGTTGGTCGCGACGAGCCAGTAGGTTCCGGTCACCGGCGCCACGTAGGAGATGGCCGCGGCCGCACTGCCGGACAGCGCATCCCACTCGATCACCTGGCCGGCGGAGTCGATCAGCGCCAACGTGCCAGCCGCCAGCGGTGCCGATCCGGCAGGCTTGAGCTCGAACAGGTAGCGCATGCCGGCATCGAGGCTCAACCGGAAGTGGTCCTGATCGTTCGGCAGGTCGACCGCGCCGGCCTGGCTGCCACCGACGGACAGGGGCGTGGCGTTGGCGATCAGGTCGGCGTGGTCGTCCAGCGCCACGCCTGTCGCCCGGACCTGATAGTCGCCCAGGATGCCATCGCCCAGCGCGACGTGACCGAAGTAGTTGGTCGCCAGCAGGTAGTACTCGCCCGCCGCAGGCGCCACGAACGCCAGCGCGCTGTGTGCCTTCACAGGCTGGCCTGTGCCCAGTTCAGGCGGAAAGCCCAGCGCCGAGGCCTGCACCACGCCCTGGGCATCCACCACCTGCAGCACGCCCAGCGGGAGCGCCTGCGCGCCGATGCCATCGAGCTCGAAGTAGGCCCGCTGCCCAGCCGCCATTGACAACCGGAAGTAGTCGCGGTCGCTGGGCAGGTCGAACTGGCCGGTGAGCGTCTGCCCCAGGTTCATCGCCGTAGCCGCACCGCTCAGGTCGGCATGGTCGTCGGCGCCGATCAGTTGGGCGCGGATGGCGTAGGCCCCGGTCGATGCACTGGGGGCGAGGCTGTAGCCGACGTTGTTGGCGGCCACCATGTAGTACGTTGCCGTTGCAGGCGCGACGAACGACAACACGGAGTCGTGCTGGTTCTGCACCCGGGCGCCCAGCAGCAGCTCCTGTCCTGCCGCATCGAGCAATTGGATGCCGGAGAACTCGAGCGAGGTCGATCCCGTGTTGCTCAGCGTGAGCTGATAGCGCTGCCCGCCCTGCAGGCTGACGCGAAAGACGTCGCGGTCATAGGGCAGGTCGAACTGCCCGTCGATGCGCGTACCCAGCGGCAGCGACGTCGCATCCTGCAGCCGGTCGCCGTGGTCGTCGGCGCCCACCGATGCCACGCTGACCCGATAGCTGCCGGTGGCCACGCCACCCACCTCGCCGGCCTGTGCGTTGTTCGTCGCCAGCAGGTAGTAGGTGCCGCCCGCCGTGGGCACCCAGGACATCGCCGCCTTCGGGTCGGATGTGTCGCCGATGTCGGCGATCACCTCGTTGCCCCACGAGTCGAACAGGCGCAGCTCGGTGGCGATCACGGGCGCAGTGCCGGCGCCGGCCATCTCGAACAGGTAGCGTTGACCGGCGGTCAAATCGACCCGGAACCAGTCTCGGTCGTGATCGAGATCGAGCGCGCCGGTGACAGCGCCGCCCACCGCCAGCGCGGTGGCCAGGCTGCTGAGGTCGGCATGGTCATCGGGCGCAACGGCCTGAACCGACAGGCTGTAGCCGCCACCTGCGGCGGCATTGTCGCCATGCGTCATGCGCAGCGAGTAGGTCCCTGTGGTCTCGGCGACGTAAGCGAACGACGACGCGCCCGCGGCAGGAAAGCCCCAATCCCATTCCACCAGCCTTCCAGCGGCATCGAAGAGCGTCATCTCGGTGCCGGAGAAGCTGTCGCCGGCCGTCCAGGCCGAGCTGAACAGGTAGCGCTGGCCGGCCACCACATCGATGCGGAAGTAGTCCAGGTCGTAGGGCTGATCGAGAAGACCGGTGGCGGTGGATGCAGGCATGGCAGCTTGGATGGCAAAGTGACGGAAAGCGCCCGGAAAGATGCGCGGCCGCGCGAGGATAGGGCCGATGGCCCTCGAAGTTGTAGCCGAACGTTGCGCGGCATCAGGGCGGCGGGCACCCTGTCACATCCGCCCCCCGGACCTGGGGGGGTGCCGGGACGCCGCGGGACCCAGCGGACGCGACGGCCGGCCGCTGCGACAATCGCGCCCCATGCTGCAGTTCGACCTGATCGCCACCGAAGGCCTGGCCCGCCGCGGCCGCTTGCGCCTGAACCACGGCGTGGTCGAGACACCGATCTTCATGCCGGTGGGCACTTACGGCACGGTCAAGGGTGTGCTGCCGCAGTCGTTGCGCGACATGGGTGCGCAAATCATCCTCGGCAACACCTTCCATCTCTGGCTGCGTCCGGGGCTGGACGTCATCCGAGCGTTTGGCGGCCTGCACCGCTTCGAGGGTTGGCACGCGCCCATCCTCACCGACTCGGGCGGCTTCCAGGTCTGGTCGCTGGGCGAGATGCGGCGCATCAGCGAGGAGGGCGTGCGCTTTGCCTCTCCGGTCAACGGCGACAAGCTGTTCCTGACGCCGGAAGTGAGCATGCAGATCCAGACCGTGCTCGACTCGGACATCGTCATGCAGTTCGACGAGTGCACGCCCTACGAAACGCGCGGCC
>JAKLLB010000134.1 GCA_023150345.1 Aquabacterium sp. | reverse complement strand
TGCACACATCGACCACGCCGGGGGCACCGGCACGCTGGCGCGCGAGGAGGGGCTGCCCATCGTGGGCCCGCATCCCGAGGACCAGTACTGGATCGACGGGCTGCCCACGCAGGCGCAGATGTTCAACTTCGCGCCGGCCGAGCCGTTCACGCCCGCGCGCTGGCTGCACGATGGCGACACGGTGCAGGTGGGTCGCTGCACGCTGGCCGTGCGCCACACGCCGGGCCACACGCCGGGGCATGTGGTGTTCCACAGCGCCGAGGCCCAGCGCGCTTTCGTGGGCGATGTGCTGTTTGCCGGCAGCATCGGCCGCACCGACTTCCCGGGCGGCGACTACGACACCCTGATCGCCAGCATCACCGAGCGGCTGTGGCCGATGGGCGACGACACGGTGTTCATTCCCGGTCACGGGCCCGAGAGCACCTTCGGCCGCGAGCGGCGCAGCAACCCCTTCGTCGGCGGCACCTGAGCGCTCCGGCGGGGTTGCCCGCCGTCATGTGAATTTGTCACAACCCCTCGGCGGCGTATTCACTGCCCTCGTTGCATGCCACGGCCTACGCTTGTGGTCATCCATCAAAGAGGGGAAGAACATGCTCGACGAACTCGACATCCAGCACTTGGCGCCACGCGCACGCGGCTTCGAGCCGCCCGCCGCCGCGTTGCAGATACTGCGCGAGCATGCCTGGCGCGGGCCCGAGCGGCGCCTGGCCGACCACACGCACTCGCGGCGCATGACGCAGATGGTCGACGAGATCGACTACGGGCTGTTGCTGCTGGCCGACGATGCGCACGTGGCCTACGTCAACCGCGCCGCGCGCCGTGAGCTCGACGCCCACCATCCGCTGCAGCTGATCGGTCGCGAACTGCGCGCCCGTCATACGCATGACGCGGCCCCCCTGCGCGAGGCGGTGCGCAGCGCCTCGCAGCGCGGCCTGCGTCGCCTGCTGCGCCTGGGTGATGGCGCCGAGCGGGTCACGCTCGCGGTGGTGCCGCTGCCCGTGCAGCCGGGTGAAGACCTGCACGCGGTGATGCTGGTGCTGGGCAAGCGCCAGGTCTGCGAGGAGCTCACGGTCGAGTGGTTTGCCCGTGCCCATGGGCTCACGCTGGCCGAGACGGCGGTGGTCAAGGGCCTGTGCGCCGACCTCACGCCGCAGGAAATCGCGCTGCGCCAGGGGGTCGGGCTGGCCACCATCCGCACGCAGATCGGCAGCGTGCGGGCCAAGACCGGCAGTGCCAGCATTCGCGCGCTGGTGCGCCAGGTGGCCATGCTGCCGCCGCTGCTGGGCGCCCTGCACGGCTCCTGAGCGGCCCCAGGCAAACTTGATTCGGCGCAAATCCGCGGGGTGCGGCGGGGGCCGCCCGGCGGGCTAGCATTCGGCGGGTCGTCGTCGCGCATTTCGCGGCGCCCACCTGACCGATGCCGCCGCCTGCCCCTGTCGCCGTATCCGCGCTTGCCTTCCTGCCGGAGATGTTGCGCGCGCTGGCCGAACGGGGCGAAATCCGCCACTACCGCAAGGGCACCCTGCTGATCCAGGAAGGCGACCACGGCGACACGCTGTTCATCATCCTGAGCGGTCGGCTGCGCGTGTTCAGCGCCGGCGAGCGCGACCGCGAGATCACCTACGGCGTCTACGGTCCGGCCGAGTACCTGGGCGAAATGAGCCTGGATGGTGGGCCGCGCTCGGCCAGCGTGGAGACACTGGAGTCCAGCACCTGCGCGGTCGTTACCCGCCGCACCCTCGAGTCGTACATCGCCGAGTGCCCGGCGTTCGCCTTCGAGCTGCTATCCAAGGTGATCCGGCGCGCCCGCTCGGCCACGCTGAGTGCGCGCCAGCTGGCGCTCAACGATGTCTACGGGCGACTGAAGCTGCTGCTGGATGCGATGGCCAGCGAGCAGCCCGACGGCACGCGCGCGGTGGCCGACCGGCTGACGCACCAGCAAATGGCGCACCGCATGGGTTGTTCGCGCGAGATGGTCAGCCGGCTGATGAAAGACCTGGAGCGCGGCGGCTGGATCGTGCCCCTGGACGACGGCCAGTTGCAGCTGCCGCGGCCTTTGCCGGCGCGCTGGTAACAGGGTCGCGCCGTGTTTGCCGTGCGCGTCAGCGCGTGGGCGCCGTGCCGTTGCCGCCGTTGCGTCGCTCGGGCGGGCTGAAGCTGCGCGGCGGGCGTGGCGCACGCTCGTACATGGGCTGCACGCGCGGCAGGCGCGCCTCGATGTCGGCAATGCGGGTGTCGCCCGAGGGATGGGTGGACAGCCACTGAGGCGGCGCGCCCTTGTTGGCGGCCATCATCTTCTGCCACAGCGTGACCCCGGCGCGCGGGTCGTAGCCGGCCTTGGCCGACAGAACCAGGCCCAGCGCGTCGGCCTCGGATTCGTCGTCGCGCGAGAACCGCAGGGTCAGCAGTTGGCCGCCCAGGTCGGCCAGCATGCGGCCGGCGCCGCTGATGCCGAACAGCGCGGCGCCGATCTCGATGGCCCCGCGCGTGAGCGCCGTCTTGCCCAGGCGTTCGCGTGCGTGCTCCAGCAGGGCATGGGCCACCTCGTGGCCCATGATCATGGCCACCTCATGGTCGGTGAGTTGCAGGCGTTCGAGGATGCCGAAATAGAAGGCGATCTTGCCCCCGGGCATGCAGAACGCGTTGAGGTCCTGCGAGCCGATCAGGTTGACCTCCCAGCGCCAGTTGCGCGCGCGGTCGTTGCACGCGTAGGTGAGCGGCACGATGCGATCGGCGATGTAGCGCAGGCGCTGCACCTGGGGGTGGTCCTGCGGGCCCAGCGCACGCTGGCTGCTGGCCTGCTGCAGCATGCTGCGGTACTGCTGGCCGGCGGCCTGCTCGAGCTGCTCGGCCGGCACTGCCTTGGCCAGCCCCGAGCGCTTGCACTCGGCGGCCATCTCGGGGTCGGCGCCCTGCGCGGCCGCCGGCTGGGCGCCCAGGCCCAGCGCGGCCAGCGCCCCGCCGCCGATGAGCGCGCCGCCCAGGCGGCGCCTCACGTGCAGCGGGCAGCCGCAGGCGGTGCCATGCGGTCGATCGGCCACCAGTGCCGGCAGTGGCACATCGGCCCGGGTCTGAAAAGGTGCGCTCATGACGGTCTGCGATCCGGCGGCGTGGCAGGGGTTCCCTGGCATTGTGCACAAGCGCCGAACCCGGCGCTGCGTCAACGGCGCGGCACCTCCAGTGGAAGCACCGCCTCGCGCAGCCGCCACAGCATCCACAGCGCCGGCAGCGCCAGCACCGTGGACAGCAGGAAGAACGCCGGCCAGCCGATCGACTCGGCCAGCACGCCGGCCATCGGGCCCACCCACACCCGGCCGATCGAGGCCAGCGCGCTGAGCAGTGCGAACTGCGTGGCACTGAAACGCTGCTGGGTCAGGCACATCAGGAAGGCCAGGAAGGCCGCGGTGCCCATGCCGCCGGTGAGGTTCTCGAGTGTCACCACCATCAGCAACCCGCCGTCGACGGCGGTGGCCTGCTTCAGCGAGACGAAGCCCCAGTCGAAGGCCGGGATGACGAGCCCGGGCCACTGGTCGCGCCCGCCCGCGGCCAGCCACCAGAAGCCCAGGTTGCTGGCCGCCTGCAGCACGCCGAAAACCATCAGCGAACGCCACAGGCCCAGCCGCAGCATCAGGGCGCCGCCCGCCAGCGCGCCGGCGATGGTCAGCCACAGCCCGAGCACCTTGTTGACCACGCCGACCTCGGCCGAGCTGTAGGCCATGGCCTTGAGCAGGAAGGGCGTCATCAGCGCGCCGGCGAAGGCGTCGCCCAGCTTGTACAGCACGATGAACCCCAGGAAAGCCAGTGCGCCGGGCTGGGCGAAGTACGACTGCAGGCCACCCAGCAGCGTCTGGTAGCGGGCCCGACGCGCGGCCCAGGTCGCCAGCGGCAGGGTGAACGCGATGCCCGCCAGCAGCGCGGCCAGGTCGATCCAGCGCGCCTGCAGCGCCGGCGCCAGGGTGCTGGTGGCCAGCCAGGGCCCGAGCAGCCAGGCCGCCGCCGGCGTGGCCAGGTGACGGGTGCACAGGTAGCCGGCGAGCACGGCCGCCATCACGGCCGCGAAGCCCTGCAAGTCGGCGCGCACGGAAGCCGCGGGCGCGGCCGCTGCGTCCGCCGGCGCCGGCAGCAGCGCCAGGCGCGGCAGTGCCAGCGCCGAGAACACCGCAGCGCCGGCCATCAGGCCCGCCATCAGCCGGTAGACCTCGGGCCAGGTCCAGCCGCTGCCGGTGGCGGCATCGGTCCAGATCAGCGCCACGCCGCCCGACAGGATCATCGCCAGTCGGTAGCCGGCCACTTTGAGCGACGAGCCCAACCCGCGCTCGGCCGGCGGCAGCAGGTCGGTGCCATAGGCATCGATCACCACGTCCTGCGATGCCGACAGGAACGCCACTGTCAGTGCCAGCAGCGCAAAGGCCTGCAACGCCCCCTGCGGCGGCACGGCTGCCAATGCCACCAGGGCGCCGGCCAGTGCCAGCTGGCTGAGCACCAGCCAGCCGCGGCGGCGGCCCAGCCCCGCCAGGGGATCGAACCGATCCATCAGCGGCGCCCAGAGGAACTTGAACGTATAGGGCAGGCCCACCAGGCTCAGAAAGCCGATGGTGGCGACGTCGAGCCCGGCGGTGGTGAGCCAGGCCTGCATGGCCTGGCCGGTCAGCGCCAGCGGCAGGCCGGAGGCGAAGCCCAGCACGGCGACGACGAACAGGCGGTGGAGCGCGGCCGCGCGCGGGGTGACGGGCATCGCGCGATTCTAGGAAGCCGGCGCCCGAGGCCCGCAGACACCAGGCAAGCAACGGCGCGCCACCCGCGGTAGCGCGCGGCGGTGGGTCAGGCGGTGGCGGGCGTGCGCAGCGTGCCTCGCAGCGGGGCAACGCCCGTGGCGGGCCGTGGCGCATCGCGCGGGGGGTTCGGCGCAGCGTCGCGTCCGGTGCGCTGCAGCAGCTGCAGGGGCGGCACCTGCGGTGCCACACCGCTGCGCCGGGCGGCTTCGGCGACGCGCTGGGGCCAGTGCATGTTCATGTCGGTCTCGGGTTCGGGGGGTTACCGGCGTCGCGCCTGTGCAGGCCGTGAGCACAGACTCTAGGGCCGTAGGTTCACGCAGACAACGGCCTCTGGCGCAAGCCACGTTTGCGTTTTTGCAGGGATCCCCGTTAGCATGCCGGTCATGGACGAGCTCGACTGGAGCGACCTGCGCTACGCGCTGGCCATAGGAGTGGCCGGCAGCCTCGCCGCCGCCGCACGGCAGATGCGCGTGAACCACACCACCGTGCTGCGCCGCCTCGACGCGCTGGAACAGCGCCTGGGCGCTCGCCTGTTCGAGCGCACACGTTCGGGCTACCGGCCCACCGAGGCCGGTGCGCTGGTGCTCGAGCAGGCCCGCCGCATGGCCGACCAGGCCGACGCGATCGAGCGCCGTGTGCTCGGCCGCGACCGCGAACTGACCGGGCTGCTGCGGGTGACCACCGCCTACGTGGTCATGGAGCATCTGTTGCCGCAGCCGCTGGCCCAGTTCGCGCGCGCCTTCCCGGGCATCGAGGTCGAGGTGGTGGAGAACGCCGTGCTCGTGGACCTGTCGCGCCAGCGCGCCGACGAGTCGCCGGCCTGGGTGCGGCGCGAGGCCGATGTGGCGGTGCGCCTGTCCACCCACGTGGCCGAGCATCTGGTGGGGCGGCAGCTGGGGCAGACCCAGTGCCGCGTCTACGCCTGCCGAGGCGCGCCGGACCTGCCGCAGAGCGTGCAGCCGCTGTCGGTGCTGGTGCGCGAGGCGCCCTGGGTGGCCTTCGAACGCGATGCGCAATCGCGGGTGTACGACCGCTGGATGCAGCAGCAGCTGGCCCAGGCCCGGGTGCGGCTGCGGGTGGACATCTTCAACGCTGTTGCCTCGGTGCTGCACACCGGCATCGGCGTGGGCGTGCTGCCCACCTTCATGGAGCCGCGCCATCCCGAACTGGTGGCGGTGTCCGAGCCCATCCCCCAGCTCGCGGTGCCGGTGTGGATGCTCACGCACCCCGACCTGCGCGAAACCGCCCGTGTGCGCGCCTTCATGCAGCACGTGGGCGACGCAGTGGCGGCGCGGCTGCGCGAGCACGCCTGAAGACGCCACCGCGCCCGGTATCACTGGTTCGTGGCGGCCAGCACCTCGGGCAGATCGGTCAGTCCGGCCAGCACCTTCTCGATGCCGTCCTGGCGCAGGGTGACCATGCCGGTGGCCAGCGCAGCGGCCTGCAACTCGGCGGCGGGCGCCCGGTGGCGGATCAGTTCGCGCGCGGCGTCGTTGGCCACCATCAACTCGTGCACGCCCATGCGTCCCTGGTAGCCGCTGTGGTCGCACTGGGCGCATCCCTGGCGCCGGTAGACGACGACACGCCCCTGCCCGTCGCTGTGCTGGCGCTGCCAACGCTCGATGAGCGCGTCCATGGTTTCGCCGCGGCCGGCGCTGCTCTCGATGTACAGCTGCGCCAGGTCGCGCAGCGCGTGCGGGGCCAGGGTCTCGGCCTGCCGGCACTTCGTGCACAACCGCCGCACCAGCCGCTGCGCCAGGATGGCCAGCAGCGAGTCGGAGAACATGAACGGGTCCAGGCCGATCTCCAGCAGCCGGGTGATGCTCTCGGGGGCGGAGTTGGTGTGCAGCGTCGACAGCACCAGGTGCCCGGTGAGCGAGGCCTCGACCGCGATCTTGGCGGTCTCGGGGTCGCGCATCTCGCCGATCATGATGATGTCCGGGTCGGCCCGCAGGAAGGTGCGCATGGCCGCGGCGAAGGTCCAGCCGATGCGCGCGTTCATCTGCACCTGGCGCAGGCCGTCCTGGGTGATTTCCACCGGATCCTCGGCTGTCCAGATCTTGCGCTGGTCGGTGTTGAGCTCGCGCAGCACCGAGTGCAAGGTGGTGGTCTTGCCGCAGCCGGTGGGCCCGCAGATGAGGATCAGGCCGTAGGGCTTGGCCATCACCCCACGCAGGCCCTGCAGGTTGCCGGGCGACAGGCCGATCCCTTCGATCGGCATGGGCTTGAGGCCCGACAGCAGCCGCAGCACCACGTCTTCCAGGCCGTGGACCGTGGGCACCGTGACCATGCGCAGCTCCACCTTCGGGCCACCGAAGCGCGCGAACGCGATCTTGCC
>JAKLLB010000133.1 GCA_023150345.1 Aquabacterium sp. | reverse complement strand
ACGGCCAAGGTCGCCTTCGAGAAGGACGGCGAACTGAAGGATCCGGCCATGACCCTGTACATGTACAAGGATGGCAAAAAGGTTCCGATCAACTGATCGGACCGAGCACCCGGTTGCGACAGGAGAGTTGAACGCACTCCCCAGGGCCGCCGCGGCTGCCTGACCTGGACCGGTCGCGGCACATCAGGGTCCACTCGGAGTTTCGGGGCGCCATCCGGCGCCCCGCTTTTTTTGCCCCGCATCGAAGTCATGGAGTGCCGGCACGACGACCGGAACCCCAGCGGGCCTTCAGCGCGCCACCAATGACGATCACGCCCGGCACGATGATCATCGCCCAGATGATGATGTTCAGGTTGGCCTGTACCCAGGGCACATTCCCGAACAGGTAGCCTGCCGTGACCAAGCCCACCACCCACAGCAGCGCGCCGGCCACGTTGTAGAGCGTGAACTTGACCCGATTCATCACGGCCACGCCGGCGACAAAGGGCACGAACGTCCGCACGAACGGCATGAATCGGGCGAGTACCAGCGTGATGCCGCCGTAGCGCTCATAGAACGCGTGCGCCCGGTCGAAGGCCCGCCGGTTGAACCAACGCGACTGCTCCCACCCGAACACCTTGGGGCCGAAGTAGCGGCCGATGTGGTAGTTGGTCTGATCGCCGGCGATGGCCGCAATCAACAACACCACCACCGCCACGGGATAACTCATCAGCCCTGCGCCAGCGAGTGCGCCAACGACGAACAGCAGCGAATCGCCGGGCAGGAAGGGCATGACGACCAGCCCGGTCTCGACGAAGACGATCACGAACAGCAGCGCGTATACCCAGGCGCCGTAAAGATCGACGAACGTGCGCAGGTGGTCATCGACATGCAGCACGAAGTCCAGGGCGTAAGCGATCAGGTCCATGGGCCGTGGATTATCCCGACCGATGCGCGCCGTGCACTGGTTCACTGAAATAAGTACATTCTTAGGGTATTCACGGGTCTTTAGCAGTAATACATCCGGAAAACTCACAACCTGACATTTCAAGTTGTTAAACATTGGCATCAGGAGTACATCCATGGCCGACCGCCGCCAGTTGCTGCGCACCGCGCTTGCCTTGCCCTGGATCGCCCGCACACCTGCGGCATTCGCCACCGATGCCGGCGTGAGCGAGCGCGAGATCGTGCTCGGCCAGTCCGCCGTGCTCACTGGCCCGCTGGGCACCGCCCTGCAGGCATTCAATGCAGGCGCGCGCTTGGTGTTCGACGCCATCAACGCCAGCGGCGGGGTCTACGGTCGGCGACTGAAGCTGGTCTCGCTGGACGACGAGCTCAAACCCGACCGGGCCGTGGCCAACTACAAGGCGCTGCTGTCAGAACACAAGGTCTTCGCGTTCTTCGGCGGTGTCGGCTCGGGCACGATCGCCGCAGCGGCGCCGGTCCTGCGCGAGAGCCACGCGCCGATGATCGGCAACTACGCGCTGGCCGACGCCGCACGCGACAAGGCCCAGGGCGCGGCGTACTTCGTTCGCGCCACTTATCGCCGCGAGGCCGAGAAGCTGGTCCAGCACCTGTCCACGCTGGGCATGACCCGCATCGCGGTGGCGCACCTGGCCAACCCTGGCGGCGACGAAGTGCTCGCCCAGGTGCGCAAGGCGGTCCAGGCCCATGGGCAGGCAGACGTCGCCGGCTCGGCGGCGGTGCAGAACGATGGCAGCAACGTGGCCGACGCCGCCCGCACGCTGGCGGCTGCCCAAGCGCAGGTGGTCATCATGTTCATGTCCGGCCCGCCCATCGCGCGGCTGATGCAGACCATGTGGGACAGCGGCGCCAGCCCGGCGTTCTACGGCATGTCGGTCGTGGCCGGTGACGTGGTCGCGCAAGCACTGGGCGGCCGGCTTCGTGGCTTGGCCACGTCGCAGGTCATGCCCTACCCCTGGAGCGAATCCGACCCAACCGCCCGCGAGTACCGCAACCGCAGCGGCGCGGCGCGCACTCCGGTGGGGTATGCGTCCTTCGAGGGCTATGTCAATGCCCTGGTGATGATCGAGGCGTTGCGCGCTGCCGGCCGCACGCCCACCCGCGACAGCCTGCACCAAGGGATTCGCTCGCTGCGGGTGCGCGTGGCCGGCATCGAGGTCGACTTCACCGGCCAGAGCCACACGGGTTCGCGCTTCGTCGAACTGGCCCATGTCACGCCGGACGGCCGCTACCGTCGTTGACCGGGCCCTGCGGCGCGCCCGGAGTGCCGACCTCGTGATAATCCGGCGATGGCATCCGACCCCCGGCCACCGATCCGCGAGCTCCCCGACGAACTGATCAGCCAGATTGCCGCCGGGGAAGTGGTCGAGCGCCCGGCTTCGGTGGTGCGCGAGCTCGTGGACAACGCGCTGGACGCCGGCGCCACCCAGGTGAGCGTGCGCCTGCAGGCCGGTGGCGTGCGCGCCATCGTGGTCGAGGACGACGGCTGCGGCATACCCGCCGGCCAGCTGACCCTGGCGTTGCGGCGCCACGCGACCAGCAAGATCGCGAGTCTGTCCGACCTGGAGTCGGTGGCCACCATGGGTTTTCGCGGTGAGGCTCTGGCCGCGATCGCCTCAGTGGCCGAGCTCACGCTCACCAGCCGCACGCTCGATGCTGCGCTGGCCAGCCGCGTCGACGCCCGCAGCGGCGAGTTGCAGCCAGCGGCGCGCGGTGTCGGCACCACCGTGGACGTGCGCGAGCTGTTCTTCGCGACACCGGCGCGGCGCAAGTTCCTGAAGACCGATGCAACCGAGTTCGCCCACTGCCTGGAAGCAGTGCGCCGGCATGCACTGGCGCGGCCCGAAGTGGCGTTCGCGGTCTGGCACGATGGAAAGCTGGCCGCCCAATGGCGGCGGGCCGACTCGGCCCAGCGCGTGGCCGATGTGCTCGGCGCCGGCTTCGTCGAGCACAGCCGCGCATTGCCGCATCCCTCGGCTTCGGCCGCTGTGACGGTGCGTGGGCACATCGGCCTGCCGGAAGCGGCACGCAGCCGATCGGACATGCAGTACGCCTACGTCAACGGCCGCTATGTGCGCGACCGGCTGGTGGCCCACGCGGCGCGGGCAGCCTACGAGGACGTACTGCACGGCGCGCGCCAGCCCAGCTACGTGCTCTTCATCGACATCGACCCGGCGCGGGTGGATGTCAATGTGCATCCGACCAAGATCGAAGTGCGGTTTCGCGACGGGCGCGAGGTGCACCAAGCCGTGCATCGCACGGTGGAAGCGGCACTGGGGGTCTCGCGCGCGGGCTCGGCTGCCCAGCCGGCGCCCATTGAAGCGGTGGCAAGGACGACAGCGCTGGCCGACACCCGATCCGACCTGCCTGCGCAGGCCGTGCACCGGGCGGTGGCCCCCCCGGGCAATTGGTACTCCCCCCCACCGCGGCAGGCCGCGCTGGTTCTGGCCGAAGCGGCGGCGCTCTATGCCACGGCAGATGTCGCCCCCACTGCCGCGCTCAACGCACCGGGGCGAGCCGCCGATCTCCCGCCCGACGATTGGCCGCTGGGCCGGGCGCTGGGCCAGTTGGCCGGAACCTATGTGCTGGCCGAGAACCAACACGGGCTGGTGATCGTCGACATGCATGCCGCGCACGAGCGCATCGTCTACGAGCGCCTGAAGTCGGCCGATCGAGGTGCACGCCTGGCCATGCAACCGCTGTTGATTCCGGCGACGTTCGCCGCGACCGCGGCCGAAGTCGCCACCGCCGACGCCGCAACGGATCTGCTGGCCGAGCTCGGGCTGGAAATCGGACCGCTGGCACCCGGCGTTCTGGCCGTGCGTGCGTGCCCGGCAGCGCTGCCGGGCGCCGATCCGGTGGCGCTGGCCCGGGCCGTGCTGGCCGACCTGGCCGATCACGACCGCTCGCGCACGGTGCAGCGCGCGCGCGACGACATCCTGGCGACCATGGCCTGCCACGGCTCGGTGCGCGCGCATCGCCAGCTCACGCTGCCCGAGATGAACGCGCTGCTGCGCGACATGGAGCGCACCGACCGGGCCGACCAGTGCAACCATGGTCGCCCCACCTGGCGCCCGATCACGCTGCGTGAACTCGACGCGCTGTTCCTGCGTGGCCGCTGACTGCCCGACCGCCCACGGCCCCACACGGACCGTCCGCGCCGGCGACAATGCCAGGGATGAGTCCTCCCAACCCCAGTGAGCCGGCCGACGCCGCCACGACCGGCGTGCGGCTGTCGAAGGTGATGGCCGAACGCGGCCTGGCCTCTCGTCGCGAAGCCGACGAATGGATCGAGGCCGGCTGGGTTCAGGTCAACGGCGCTGTGGCCATACTGGGCCAGCGTGTGCAGCCGGATGTTCGCATCGAGATCGACCCCGCAGCTCGCCAGCAGCAGGCGCAGCGCGTGACCGTGCTGCTGCACAAGCCGGTGGGCTATGTGTCCGGCCAGGCCGAAGACGGCTATGCGCCAGCCGTCAGCCTGGTCACCGCCGCGAACCGGTGGCGCGACGACAAGCTGCCGCTGCGCTTCCAGAACGGACACCTGCGTTCGCTGGCGCCTGCCGGCCGGCTGGACATCGACTCCACAGGCCTGCTCGTGCTGACCCAGGACGGGCGCATCGCCAAGCTGCTGATCGGTGAAGACAGTCGCGTCGAGAAGGAGTACCTGGTGCGCGTGCAACACATGCACCCGGGACCGCTGGCGCCGGAAAAGCTCGAGTTGTTGCGCCACGGTCTGACGCTCGACGACCGACCGCTCAAGCCCGCGCGGGTGAGCTGGGCCAACGAGGACCAGCTGCGCTTCGTGCTGCGCGAGGGTCGCAAGCGCCAGATTCGGCGCATGTGCGAGCTCGTCGGCCTGCGGGTGATGGGCCTGAAGCGGGTGCGCATCGGCAGCGTCGTGCTGGGCCCGCTGCCGGCGGGGCAGTGGCGATACCTGCGCCCGGACGAGCGCTTCGCGTGAGGAGCGAGCCCGGCACCGGCGCTGCGGCGGCATCCGCCCCGGGGTCGACAGGCGCAGCGGACGCGCGCCCGTCTGCACGGCGCGCTGCTCTGGTGCTGGCCGTGCTGCTGGGCGTGCAGCCCGTGACCACCGACTTGATGCTGCCGGCCATGCCGCTGCTGGGCCGGCAGCTCGGCGCCTCGATGGCCGCCGTCCAGCTCACGATGTCGGCCATGATCCTCGCGTTCGGCGTGGCGCAGTTGGTATGGGGACCGCTGGCCGATCGCTGGGGACGGCGGCCGGTGCTGTTGGGCGGCCTGGGGCTGTATGTGCTCGCCGCGGCCGGCGCAGCGCTGGCCACCAGTGCCATCCAGGTCGTCGCCTGGCGCGCGTTGCAGGGCGCGGCGCTGGCGGTGCCCGTGGTCTGCGCCCGCGCGAGCCTGCGCGACCTGTACGCACCGGCCGAGGGTGCATTGGTGATGGCCCGCGCCATGTCCGGGCTCGGCTTGATCGCCATTTGCAGCCCGCCCGTTGCGGGTGTGCTGGTGTCGGTCTTCGGGTGGCGCGCATCGCTTTGGGCCATGGCCGCCGCGGGCGCAGGAGCCTGGGCCCTGATCGCCTGGCATTGGCCCGAGACCCGCCAGGCGGCCAACCCCGGCGCTGCGGCAAGCCCGCCGCTCGCAACCCAGGCGGGGCGCATCCTGCGCCACCCCGTCTTCCTGACCTGGACGGCCCTGGTCACCTGCAGCTATGGCGGGCTGTTCGTCTTCCTGTCGGGATCGGGCCACGTGCTCATTCGGGTGCTGGGCATACCGCCGGCCCAGGCCGGGCTTGTCATGAGCACAAGCTCGCTGGCCTACATCGCCGGCACCCTCGTCTGCCGGCGCTGGTTGCTGCGGCACGGTCTGGTGGGATCGGTCCTGCGAGGCAGCGGGTTCACCCTGGCGGCGGCGGTGCTGCTCGGCCTGCAGGCCTGGTCCGATGCGCGCTCGGTCTGGTCCGTGATGGCGCCGGTGTGGTTGTATGCGCTGGGTCATGGCGTGCACCAGCCGTGCGCGCAGGCCGGCAGCGTGGGCCCATTTCCGCATGCAGCCGGTGCCGCCTCGGCGCTGGCCGGTTTCGTGCTCGCTGCCGGCGCGTTCGGCACCGGCCTGTGGCTGGGCACGGCGCTGGACGACACCACCCGCGCGCTGGCACTGGGCATGTCGTTGGCCGCCGCCTGCGCCCTGGGCGTGATCTGGGGCGCCGTGCGGCGACTGCGCGAGCCCTGGCATGGCTGAGTCCGCTGACGAGTGGCCTCTGATCGCGCTGGTCGGACCCACGGCCAGCGGCAAGAGTGCCCTGGCCATGGCGCTTGCCGAGCGCTGGCCGCTGGAGGTCATCAGCGTCGACTCGGCGCTGGTCTATCGCGGCATGGACATCGGGACCGCGAAGCCCTCGACCGCCGACCGCGCGCGCGTGCCGCACCACCTCGTCGACATCCTCGATCCGGCCCAGGCCTATTCGGCGGCGCAGTTCGTCGCCGATGTCACCCGCCTCGTGCCACAGATTCGCGCGCGCGGCCGCATGCCCCTCCTGGTGGGCGGCACCATGCTCTACGTCCGGGCATTGCAGCAGGGCCTGGATCCCCTGCCGCCTGCCAACGCCGCCGTGCGCGCCGAACTCGATGCCCGCGCCCGCGCACTGGGGTGGCCGACGCTGCATGCCGAGCTGGCACGCGTCGACCCCATCACAGCGGCCCGACTGGCACCCAACGATGCTCAGCGCGTGCAGCGCGCGCTGGAAGTCTGGCACCTGAGCGGCCGGCCGTTGTCGAGCCTGCACGGGCAGCAGCCCGGCGTGTTGCCGGACCTGCGGCTGGCCGGGCTGGTGCCGCAGTCACGCGCCTGGCTGCACGAGCGCATCGCCCGGCGCTTCGATGAAATGGTGGCCGCCGGCTTCCTCGATGAAGTGGCGAGCCTGCGTGCCCGCGGCGACCTGAACCCGAATCTGCCGTCGATGCGCTGCGTGGGATACCGCCAGGCCTGGGAGGCGCTCGACAACGGAGAAGCACGCACCTGGCAGGGCCGTGCCGTGGCCGCCACCCGCCAGCTGGCCAAGCGCCAGTTGACCTGGCTGCGCTCGATGGCACACGAGCCCATCGCCTGCGACGGTCCTGCCGCCGAGGCAGAGCTGATCGATCGCGTGGCCACCTGGGTGCGCCGGTCGTGAACTCCTGGCCCCCTCGTTCATGGGGCCATCGTCAAATCTGAGGGTTACGCGTGGGCTACCGAGCGGCTACGCTTGATACATCCGTTCACATGGCATGGCGACCGCCTATCCAACCGATGCGCTCGAACCTCATTCCTCACGCGCTGGCCCTATCGGCGGCGTTGCTTGCCTGTGGCGCGCACGCAGCGCCCGCCATCGACAGCATGACCGCCGGTTTCGGCTTGGCCGAGTACACCGGTAGCGCCGCCGTGGGCGCCGGTCTGGTGGGCGTGAATTCCACGCTCTTCTACGTCGATGAGCAGTCGCAAGGCGGCGTGAAGTCGTGGTTCATCTTCTTCG
>JAKLLB010000132.1:7365-7698 GCA_023150345.1 Aquabacterium sp. | reverse complement strand
CCGTGCCTGATCGTCCAGGGCGGAACTGACATTCAGGTTGGCATTGCCGATGCAAAGGTACTTCACGCAGTGAATCCCGGGTGTGCACTCCACGTGGTCGAAGGGATGAATCACGTCCTGAAGCGCGTCCCTGCTGATCAGCAGAAGCAGATTGCGTCGTACGGCGACCCGTCGCTTCCACTTGACGCTGACTTTGTGAAGACGATTGCAGCCTTCCTATCATCGGAGCAAGTTCGAGTTGCATTTCGAGCACCACGCTAGCGACGCCAACTCGTCTACAGGGACTTCCCCCCCTGATTCAACACTGGTCACGTCCTTTCTTCAATAGCGGTC
>JAKLLB010000132.1:0-7355 GCA_023150345.1 Aquabacterium sp. | reverse complement strand
GGCACCACCGTGGAAGGACAGACTGTACATCTAAAGGCACGGGCGGGCTTGTGTCGTTGGCGAGCACCGAGGCCCCAGATGCGAACCGCGCAGCAGGACTCCATTCGTTCGCCGTGCTCCAAGCACGCCACGTCCGCAATCCTCACTGCCTGCGGTGGCACTGACGACGCCAACGTGACCGAGAGGTGCGCCCTACCAGCACAGTCAACCGTTTGGGAGACCCGCATGCCCACAGTAGTGCCCCCTAGGGAGGACCTGCCGTGAATTTCGTTGATCGTCGGCTTCTCCATACGTTCCGGATCTTCTGGGTTCCCGTCAGGAATTTCGGCCAAGTCGATGACGCTCTTCAAGCCTGGTGCGCAGGCTTGGGAGACGCCGGTGTCGATCTCGGAAACTGGTCTGACGACCCGCTGGGTCAGCGACTCTGACTGGGTCAGTCTCGTCGGAAGTGCAGATGGCAATCGCCCGACGGGCTGGCGAACCGAGCAAGTCCTATCCGGAGTCGCGCGAGGATGCTCGACTCCCGACTTTCAAGAGGGAGACGAGTTGTTGGTCGGCGTGAATGTCGATGCGGCAGGCGAGAGCTCGATGGTCGTGTCTGCAGCAAAATTCTACGCAGCGCGCTGACGCCGGCGCCTCCACAAAGGCTTCCAGCGCGCCTCGCGTGTCTCAATCGGCCGCCCGTTTAGCACACTGTGAATTTGAGGATCCACGTGCCTTCCCTTTCCGCAGCACTCGCGTTCGCCGCAGTGGCGTTCCTCATGGCGTTGTCTCCGGGGCCGAACCTCGTCTACCTGGCCTCGAGATCCATCTGCCAAGGGCGAGCGGCAGGGTTCGCGTCACTCGCGGGAGTCTGCACCGCCATGTTGCTATACATGCTGGCGACCGCTGCGGGGTTGTCTGCCCTCTTCGTGGCCATCCCCATCGCTTACGACCTCGTGCGGTGGGCCGGCGCGGCATACATGCTCTGGCTGTCGATCAACATTTTGACGAAGCGCTCCTCGTCCATCGAGACATCTGCCCTTCAACTGGAGACGCCGAGACAGCTCTTTCGGCGCGGGTTTTTGACGTGCTTGCTAAATCCTAAAGTCGTTGTAACCTACAGCGCATTGCTTCCTCAGTTCCTGGTTGCGGATGCCGGACACGTGTTCCTGCAGACGATTGTCTTGGGCCTGGTTCAGCTGGGAGCGGCCGCCGCTGCGCATGCTCTGGTCATACTCTTCGCCGCGGCGGCGGCATCGGCTCTGGCCAAGCACCGCGCGTTCGCCGGGGTTCAGCGCTATCTGTTGGGTACGGTGCTTGCTGCGCTGGCGTTTCGCCTCGTTGCAGACCGCCGAAGCCCGATTTAGGATCTCCGCCACGGAGGTGTACAGCGAACGATAGGCCTGCTGGCTGAGTCGGCAAGCCCATGCACGGAGCACGAGGGGAGAATTCCCGAGGAGGAACCGTCCGCGCCTTCCGACGACAAGGTTCAGGCCATCACCCGCGTCGCCGCGCTGTGACGAGCGGGCCGCTGGCCGGTGCGACGCCCGGCGCTTCGTTGCAGCGGGTCGGCCGCAGCGGGCGGTGACTTCATGGTCTCGAAGATGGGCATCCACCTCGTGCCCGCTGTCTGCGGCGCTCGCCTGGCGAATTCGAATGCGTTACGTGGTGTCGGAGTCTGAGGTCGAGTGGTCGGCGATCCGGGCGCAGGGTCCCGGGGGGCAGAACGTGAACAAGGTGTCCAACGCCGTCCACCTGCGCTTCGATGTCCTGCGCTCTGCCTTGCCGCAGGCCATCAAGCAGCGGCTGCTGGGCCTGGCGGATCAGCGCCTGTCCACGGCGGGCGTCATCGTGATCAAGGCGCAGTCCGCTCGATCGCTCGAGAAGAACAAGGCCGATGCGCTGGCCCGGCTCCAGGCCCTGGTGGACGAAGCCAGTGTCGTGCCCAAGGTGCGCAAGCCGACCAAGGCCACATGGGGCTCGCGGCAGCGGCGCCTCGAAGCCAAAGGGGCTCGCTCGCGGGTCAAGGCAGCGCGATCCAAGGTGATCGACTAGGGGCTTGGGTTCGTCCGCCAGCGCTGCCTTGCCAGCGCAGCGGCGGCCAAGGTACATTGTTCGCTCCAGTGAGGAGCCCATCATGCCCAAAGGTGTACAGCGCAGCGACAAGATGACCAAGAAGCCGAAGAAGGACCGGGAGCTCCCGAGCGACTCGTCTTCCACGTCCACCCGCCCGACCCCGCCCACCACGACGGTGATACCCAAGGGCAAGCTGAAGAACAAGTAGCCCGCCATGGCCAAGCCCGAACTGCTGGACGACGAGATCGGCCGCAAGCTCGCGATGGCCGAGCAATCGGGTGAGCTGAAGTCGGCCCGGGGCTATGGCAAGCCGCTCGAGCCCGAAGAAGGCTGGAACCAGACCCCGCCGGAGTTGCGGATGGGCTTCAAGATCCTCAAGGATGCCGGCGTCGTGCCGCCGGAGGTGGAGCTCTTCCACCGGCGCGCGCGGCTGCGCGAGCAGTTGTCATGCGCCGGCGATGACACCGAGCGCACGGCCATCGCCAAGGAGCTGTGCCTGCTGGAGCAGCACATCGCCCTGCGGCTGGATGCGATTCGGGTCTCGGGCCGCGTGTAAAGTCATCGAGGGGCTGCGCTGACGAGTCCGCACAGCTGCGGCCACGCAGCATGTCGGCGCTGCAAAGAAGCCCGCCGCCGCCACCGCAACGGTGGGGCGTACGGGCTGAAGTACGACAAGAGACGACAGACACGGCCGCCGGGTGTGCCCGGCGGCAACACAGGTGCGGGCGGCCGCGGCGGCCGCCGGCCCGCACGGCAGGATCAGTCCGCCTGCTTGCGCAGGAACGCCGGGATCTCGATCTCGTCCATGCCGTTGGACGACAGCGCCTCCACCTTGGCCGCGGCCTGGGTGCGCGCCGACCGCCAGACGCTGGGGGTGCTGAGGTTGCTGTAGTCGTGCGGCGCCGGCGGCACGCCCGGGCCGACCTGCGCCACGTTGTTGAGGATGGGCAGGTTGTCGGTGCCGGTGCGCAGCGCGGTCGACTGCTGCGGCTGCGGGTTGTGGCTGGGTTGCACCACCGTCAGCGGGGCGGCCTTGGCGCGCGACAGGCCGGTCGCGATCACGGTGACGCGCAGCTGGTCGCCCAGCGTTTCGTCGTAGGCCGCGCCGTAGATGATGTGTGCATCCTCGGCGGCATAGCGGCGGATGGTGTTCATGGCCGCCTTGCTCTCGTTCAACTTGAAGTTGTTCTTGTTGGCGGCGATGAGCACCAGCACGCCGCGCGCTCCGGACAGGTCGATGCCCTCGAGCAACGGGCAGGCCACTGCGGCTTCGGCGGCCTTGTTGGCGCGGTCGGGGCCGCCGGCGATGGCCGTGCCCATCATGGCCTTGCCCGGCTCGCTCATCACCGTCTTGACGTCCTCGAAGTCGACGTTGACCAGGCCGTGCATGTGGATGATGTCGCTGATGCCGCCCACGGCGTTCTTCAGCACATCGTTGGCATGCGCGAAGGCCTGGTCCTGGGTGACGTCGTCGCCCAGCACCTCGAGCAGCTTCTCGTTGAGCACGACGATCAGGCTGTCGACGTTGGCCTCGAGCTCGGTGGTGCCCGAGTCGGCCTGCTTCATGCGCCGCGGGCCCTCGAACTCGAATGGCTTGGTGACCACGCCGACGGTGAGGATGCCCATTTCCTTGGCGATGCGCGCGACGATGGGCGCCGCGCCGGTGCCGGTGCCGCCGCCCATGCCAGCGGTGATGAACACCATGTGCGCTCCTTCGAGCGACTGGCGAACGCGCCCCTCCGCCTCCTCGGCCGCGGCCTTGCCCTTCTCAGGCTTGCCACCGGCGCCCAGGCCGTTGTCGCCGAGCTGGATCAGCTGGTGGGCACTGGAGCGGTTGAGCGCTTGCGCGTCGGTGTTCGCGCAGACGAACTCCACCCCCTGCACGCCCTGGGAGATCATGTGCTCGACGGCGTTGCCGCCGCCGCCGCCCACACCCACCACCTTGATCCGCGTGCCCTGGTCGAATTCCTCGATCATCTCGATAGGCATGTTCACCTCCTGTGTCATCGTCTAGCAGTTGCCGTTGAGTGTGTATCCGTTCAAAGAGCGCAGGCCGTTGATCGGCCCTGTTAGAAGTTCCCGAGAAACCAGTCCTTGGCGCGGCCGAAGAAGGTCTGCATCGACCCTGCCTGTGCCGCCGCCTTCTGCCCACGGGCGCGCGCCAGCCGCGCTTCTTCCAGCAGGCCCATCACGGTGGCCGAGCGGGGGTTGGCCACCATGTCGAACAGCGGGCCGCTGTAGGTGGGCAGCCCCTTGCGCACCGGCTTGAGGAAGATGTCCTCGCCCAGCTCCACCATGCCCGGCATCACGGCCGAACCGCCGGTGATCACGATGCCCGACGACAGCAGCTCCTCGTAGCCCGATTCGCGGATGACCTGGTGCACCAGCGAGAAAATTTCTTCGACGCGCGGCTCGATCACGCCTGAAAGCGCCTGGCGGCTGAGCATGCGCGGCGCGCGGTCGCCCAGGCCCGGCACCTCGACGCTCTCGCTCGGGTCGGCCAGCAGCTGCTTGGCCACGCCGTACTCGACCTTGATCTCCTCGGCGTCCTTGGTGGGCGTGCGCAGGGCCATCGCGATGTCGCTGGTGATGAGGTCGCCGGCGATGGGGATCACCGCGGTGTGGCGCACGCTGCCGTCGGTGTAGATGCTCACATCCGTGGTGCCCGCGCCGATGTCGACCACCGCCACGCCGAGGTCCTTCTCGTCTTCGGTGAGCACGGCGGCCGCGCTGGCGCTGGGGTTGAGCACCAGGCGCTCGACCTCCAGGCCGCAGCGGCGCACGCACTTGAGGATGTTCTCGGCGGCGCTCTGGGCGCCGGTGACGATGTGCACCTTCACCTCGAGGCGGCTGCCGCTCATGCCGATGGGCTCTTTCACCTCGTGGCCGTCGATGATGAATTCCTGCGGCTCGACCAGCAGCAGTCGCTGGTCGTTCGGAATGTTGATGGCCTTGGCGGTCTCGACGACACGGTGGACATCGGTGGGCGAGACCTCGCGGTTGTCGCGCACGATCACCATGCCGGTGGAGTTCTGGCCCCGGATGTGGCTGCCGGTGATGCCGGTGTAGACCTTCTCGATCTTGCAGGCGGCCATCATCTCGGCTTCCTTGAGCGCCTGCTGGATGCTCTGCACGGTGGCGTCGATGTTGACGACGACACCGCGCTTGAGCCCGTGCGTGGGCGCGACACCCAGGCCCGCCAGGCGCAGCTCGCCCGTGGCCATGACCTCGGCCGCGACGACCATGACCTTGGCGGTGCCGATGTCCAGCCCGACGACGAGATCTTTGTATTCCTTGGCCATGATGCGTTACTTCCGGCGTGCCGGCGCCGCCGGCACGATGGTGGTGATGCCCTTCATGCGGACGGCGTAGCCGTCGGGGTGACGCAAGTCGGCGAACAACAACGGCCGCTGGTAGTGGCCGGTGACCTGGGCGATGGTGCGCACGAAGCGCTGCGTGCGATCGATGACTTCGGCCTCGGTGCCTCGGCCCAGTTCGAGCGTGATGCCGCCTTCGAGCACCACGCGCCACGACCCGCGCCCGGACAGCGCCAGTTGCTGCAGGTCGCCTTCGTCTAGCGGTGCCAGCACCGGCTGCAGCAACCGGGCCATCGACAGCATCTGCGCGGCGGTTCCTTCGGGTCCGGCCAGGCGTGGCAGGGACTCGTCCTCGACATCGCCGACATTGGCCTCGAAGACCTCGCCGTGGGTGTTGACCAGTCGATCATTGCCGTCATCGGCCACCCACAGCGCCGCGGGGCGGTGCTCTTCCAGGTGCACCCGCAGCCGGTCGGGCCACACGCGCTGCACAACGGCTCGGCGCACCCAGGGCACGCTCTCGAAGGCCGCGCGCGCGCGCGCCAGGTCAAGGGTGAAGAAGTTGCCGGCCAGCTTGGGGGCGGCATTGGCGCGTATGGTGCTGGCGCTGTTGCGTATGACATCGCCCTCGATGCGGATGGCCCGCACCGCGAACACGGGCTGCCGCGCCGCCCAGGCAGCTGCTGCCGCACACAGGGCCAGCACGGCCAGCCCCGTCACCGCATGCGCGGTGAACTGCGTGAGCCGCACGTCGGCGGGCAGCGGCGATTGGGGCAACGTGGCGGCCAGCATGGTTTGCTCAGTCGGCCAGCCGCGCGGCGTCGGAGTCGAGCATGGCCTGGGACAGCAGGCGCAGGCACAGCTGCTCGTAGCTGATGCCCGCAGCGCGGGCCGACATCGGCACCAGCGAGTGCCCGGTCATGCCAGGCGACGTGTTCATCTCCAGCAGGAAGGGCCGGCGGTCGCTCGCGCGCACCATCAGGTCGGCACGCCCCCAGCCGCGGCAACCGAGGGCGCGATACGCAGCGAGCACGATGCGCTGGATCTCACGCTCCTCGTCGGGTGGCAGGCCACTGGGACACAGGTAGGCAGTGTCGTCGGTGAAGTACTTGTGCTGGTAGTCGTAATTGCCCTCGGGCGCGCAGATGCGGATGACCGGCAGGGCCTGCGCGCCCGTGCCGGCGCCGAGCACCGGGCAGGTGACTTCCTCGCCTTCGATGAACTCCTCGAACAGGACGTCGGGGTCGTAGCGGGTGGCCAGCGCCACCGCCTCGGCCATGTCGGAGTAGCCCTCGACCTTGGTGATGCCGATGGACGAGCCCTCGCGCGGAGGCTTGGCCACCAGCGGCAGCCCCAGGTCGTCGGGCACGGTGCGGATGCGCTCGCGCGTCTGCTCGTGCGCGCCCAGCCGAAGCCAGCGCGGCGTGGACAGGCCTTCGGCCGCGAAGATCCGCTTGGTCATGGTCTTGTCCATGCACAGAGCCGATGCCAGCACACCCGACCCGGTGTAGGGAATGCCCAGCAGTTCGAGCGCACCTTGGACGCAGCCGTCCTCGCCATGCCGCCCGTGCAGGGCGATGAAGGCGCGCGCGAAACCCTCGCGGCGCAGGTCGGCCAGGTCGCGCGCCGCCGGGTCGAAGGCATAGGCCTGCACGCCCTGAGACTGCAGGGCACGCAAGACGCCGGTGCCCGACATCAGCGACACCTCGCGCTCGGCACTGCTGCCGCCCATCAGCACCGCGGTCTTGCCCAATTGGCCCGCATCGATCGGTGCGTTCATGACTCCTCCCCGCTCAGCCGTGCCACCACCCGCGCCGCCACGGCGCCGATCGAGCCCGCTCCCATGACGATGACCACGTCGCCCGCACGCGCGTGTGCCAGCAAGGCCTCGGGCATTGCCGCCACATCGTCGACGAACACCGGATCGACCCGGCCGGCCACGCGCAAGGCACGCGCCAGGCCGCGGCCATCGGCCGCCAC
>JAKLLB010000131.1 GCA_023150345.1 Aquabacterium sp. | reverse complement strand
GGAACGCCGAGCTCAACTCGGCCTCGCGGCCCAGCGTGGCGGCCACCTCGAACAGCCGCATGGGCGAGACCGGCAGCGCCGGATGCTCGCCGCGGCCGAGCAGTTCGTAGGCCAGCGCTTCGCGTGAACGCACATGGACGATGGGCTGCACCGCACATCCGATACCGCGGCCGGCGAGCAGCTCGCGAAAGGGTTGCTCGTCGCGCAGGAAATTGTGGGTCAACCCGCGGTCGGGTGGCACCAGCACCGTGGCGCTGATGGGATAGTGCGTGTCGGGGTCGTCTTCGCCGGGGCGGGCGTGGCGCACGATGCGGAACTCGATCTGCGCAAAGTGAACGATGTCGTTCTCACCGATTTCGCAAGTGCCCTGGATACGCTCGTGATTGACGAAGGTGCCGTTGGTGCTGCCCAGGTCGGTCAGGCGCAGGCGGCCTGGGCCGTCGGCGGTGATCTCGGCATGGTGGCGCGAGAGATTGCCCGAGGCCACCGCCAGGTCGTTGTCGACGTCGCGACCGATGCGATAGGGCCACGACGCGATCTCGTAGGCGATGCGCGAGCGATCTGCCGCCACGGTTTCGAGTACCCAACCGGTGACCATCGACTGCTCCAGCACACCGGCGGCGATCTGCCGCGGCACGCCGCCCATGTTGCACACGGTTACTCTTATACGACTTGCCGGCGCGCGCGTCGACCCCGCAGGCCCAGGGCCATGAGGGAATAGTGCCACCGATTCACGGGGCACAGGTCGGCGCAGACGCGATCGCGCGCTGCGCCCCGCCTGCGGATCTCAGCCCGGCGGCGCGGTGTCGATGAAACTCTGGCGCGTGGCGAGCTTTTCGCACAACCGGGCCAGGTTGGGGAAATCCTCTCGCCAGATGATGGCCGGGAAGCGGAAATCGAGGTAGCCCAGCGCCACGCCCACGGCGATGTCGGCCAGCGTGAAGTGATTGCCGTTGCACCAGGGCTTGTCGCCCAGGCCCTGGCTCATGGCCTTGATGGCAGTATCGACGCGGCTCATCTGCCGCTCGATCCAGGCGGGGCTGCGGGCATCGCCACGCGGCGCCCAGGTTTCCTCCAGACGCGCCAGGATGGCCGCATCGCACAGGCCGTCGGCCAGCGCCTCCCAGGTGCGCACTTCCACGCGTTCGCGGCCCGACGGCGGGATCAGCTTGCCGACCGGCGACAGTGTGTCGACATATTCGACGATCACGCGCGAGTCGAACACAGCCTCGCCGCCTTCCATCACCAGGCAGGGTACCTTGCCCAGCGGGTTGGACTTCAGGATCGCCTCCTGCGCCCAGACGTCCTCGAGCAGCAATTGGTAGTCCAGCTTCTTCTCGGCCATCACCACGCGCACCTTGCGCACGTAGGGGCTGGTCAGCGATCCGATGAGTTTCATGGGTATGGGGAAAAGGCATCCGGCACGGCCACAGCCATCATGGGCAATGCACGGCGCCCATGGTCCGGTCGAATTCATTCTAGCGATCGCCCCCCGGGGCGCGCTGGAAGGGGGCCAAAGGTCACGGCGGTGTCGCGTCCGGCCCACGGCCACCGATTCGCGGTGGCGCGCCAGGCCCCGGCGGTGGCGAGAATGCGCGTTGCCCTGGCACCATGGCGACCGATGGTTGCCACTCTCGCCGAACCCGCCCGACACACGCCGCTGATCGCCGAAGCCGACGTGCTGGTGCTCGGCGGCGGCCCCGCCGGTTTGATGGCCGCGACGGCGGCCGCACGTGCCGGGCGGCGCACGCTGCTGGTGGAACGCTATGGCTTTCTCGGCGGCATGGGTACCGCCGCGGGCGTGACCAACTTCTGCGGCCTGCACGCCAATGTGCACGGCCAGATCCGGCGCGTCGTGCGCGGCCTGGCCGACGAACTGCTGCAACACCTGCGCGAGCAGGATGCGCTGTGCGAGCCGCACAGCCTGTTGGGCGGACGCATCGCGGCCCAGGCGTATGACAACGCGGCGCTGAAGGTGGCGGCTGACGAACTGGTGCTCGGCCACGGCGCCCGCCTGCTGCTGCATGCGCTGGCAGTCGGGGTCGCGATGCAGCCGGGCGCCGCGCCACCGCGCATCCAGGCGCTGCTGGTCGAGACCCGTTCGGGCCGCGGCGCCATCGCCGCCGACGTGTTCATCGACGCCTCGGGCGACGCCGACCTCGCGGCCTGGTCCGGAGCGCCCTACGAAAAGGGCCCGCAGTTGCTGTATCCGTCGACGATGTTCCGTGTCGGTGGGGTCGACGACGTCCGCGCCGGTGCCGCCTGGGAGCAGATGGCCACGTGGATGACGCGCGCCGAGGCTGCCGGCGAGCGCTTCGCCCGGCGCACGCCCATCGTGCGACCCCAGCGGCACGCCGGGGAGTGGCGCGCCAACGTCACCCAGCTGTCCAACCCCGACGGCAGCGCGGTGGACGGCACCGACGCCTGGCAGCTCAGCGCGGCCGAAGTCCAGGGCCGGCGCCAGGCGGTGCAGTTCATGCGCTTCCTGCGTCGCGAGGCTGCGGGGTTCGAGCAGGCCTATCTGCTCGAGCTGGCGCCTCAGGTGGGCATACGCGAGACGCGGCGGGTGCTGGGCCAGGTGCGCCTGTCGCGCGAACACGTGCTCGGCAACGCCAGCTTCGACGACACCATCGGCGTGAGCGGCTGGCCGCTCGAAGCCCATGTGGCCGGCGATGTGCAGTTCACCTTTCCGCCCGACATCGGCGTGGGTCGCGGCTACCACCACCTGCCGCTGGGGATGATCGTCGCGCAGGGGGTGGACAATCTGCTGGTGGCCGGCCGCTGCGCGTCGATGACGCACGGTGGCCAGTCGGCCGCCCGGGTGAGCGGTGCCTGCTTTGCGATGGGCGAGGCGGCCGGCGTGCTGGCCGATCTGGCACTGGCGCGCCGTCTGCCGCCACGCGCCGTGCCGGTAGTGGCGGTGCAGCAGGCGCTTCTGCACCATGGCGTCTACCTGGGCCGCACGGGCGACCTGTTGCCGCCCGACTGAGCCTGCCGGACCGCCGCTGGTTCGGGGCACTGCACTAGCCTATCCTCATCGACACCACTGGAGAACCCACGATGATCCGCAAACGCCAACTGCTGGGCTGGATGGCCGCGGCACCCGCCGCACTCACCTGGACCGGCGCCCGCGCGCAAGGCACCCGGGGTGCGACCGCCCCCGCCCCCGCGCCCGCCTGGCCCACCCAGCCGCTGAAGGTGATGGTGGGCTTCCCGGGCGGCTCGACACCCGACTTGGCAGCGCGCGCGATCTCCGAGGCGCTCGCGAAGAACCTGGGCAAGCCGGTGGTGGTGGAGAACCGACCCGGCGCGTCCGGCAACATCGCGGCCGATCTGGTGGCCAAGTCGCGCGACAACCACACGATCGGTGTGCTCATCAATGGCAACCTCACCGTGGCCAAGCTGCTCAACCGCGCTCTGCCGTTCGACCCGGCACGCGATTTCGCGCCGCTGTCACTGATCGGCACCGCGCCGCTGATGCTCGTGGTGGCCGGCAATGCGACGGGTCGCACGCCGGTCGAGCTGGTGCACTGGGCGCGCAACCTGGGCGACAAGGGCAACTACGGCACGCCCGGCAACGGCACCGTGGGGCACCTGGGCATGGAGCTCATCAAGAGCAAGACGGGCATCACCGCTGTGCATGTGCCGTTCCCCGGCAACCCGCAGGTCGTCAACGCACTGCTGGCCGGCCAGCTCCAGCTGGCACTGCTGCCGCCCGGTCTGGCGCTGCCACATGTGAAGACCGGCCGCCTCAAGGCGGTGGGCATCACCTCGCCGGGACGCTCCAGCCTGGTGCCCGACCAACCCACGTTGCGCGACGCCGAGATCCAGGGCGCCGACCTCGAGATCTGGACCGCTGCCGCCGGGCCGGCCAGCCTGCCCAAGCCGGTGGTGGCGAGGCTGAGCACCGCGCTGGTGGAGGCGATCCGGGCACCGGAGTCGCGCCAGAAGCTGCTCAACGTGGGCTGGCAGGCGGTGGGCACCGCACCGGAGGGCCTGGCCAACCGCATGAAGGCCGACACGGCGCAACTCGGCGGCATCATTCTGATGCGCGGCATCACCGCCAACTCCTGACCGATGCGCCCGCCGCGACCGACCGCATCGGCGCGGCGGCGCACGCTGCGCAGCCCTTCGCGGCGGGTCGCAGGATCGGCCACTTGATACCCTGCAGGGTATGGTCTATGATACCCACATGGGTATCAAGACACCACACCATCCCGTCGCTGCCGCGGCACGCGCGCCGCGCGCCGTTGCCCTCCACCGCACTCGCCGCTTCGCGCTGCTGGCCGGGCTGACCGCCTGGGCCTGGGCCCCGGGCCTGGTGTCCGCGGGCCCAGGCGAGCCGAAGGCGGCGGCGCGAGGTCCGGCGGTGCCCACGCTGCAGGTGGCCGGTGATGCGCCGTTGCGCGGCCACGCCCTCGAAGGCAGCGTGCTGCCGGTGCGTCAGGCCACCGTGTCGGCCCAGGTGGGCGGTGCGGTGCTGGCGCTGCTGGTGCGGCCCGGCGACCCGCTGCGCGCCGGGCAGGCCATCGCGCGCATCGATGAGCGCGACACCGAGGCCGGCCTGCAACGCGGCAATGCCGAGCTGGCGCAGGCCGAAGCCAATTGGCGCCAGGCCCGCAGCGACGCCCAGCGCAGCCGTGAACTGCACCGGCAGGGCTACATCAGCCAGGCGGCGCTGGACCAGGCCGAGACGCGGCTGCAGGCCGCGCAGGCTGGTGCCGCGGCCGCCCGCGCCGGGCGCGAGCAGGCCGCGCTGGCACGCTCGCATGCCACGGTGACCGCCCCGTTCGACGCCGTGGTGCAGGCCACGCACCTCGAGGCCGGTGATCTCGCCGCCCCCGGTCGCCCGATCGCCACCGTCTATCAACCCGGTGCGCTGCGTGCGGTGGTGCAGGTGCCGCTGTCGATGGCCGACGCCGCCCGTGGTGCGCAGGCACCTCGGGTCGTGTTGCCCGATGGCCGCACGCTGACCCCCACCGCCACGGCCTTGCTGCCCGCCGCCGATGCGGTATCGCAGACCCTGGAGTGGCGGCTGGAGTTGCCTGCCGGCACGGTGGCGACACCGGGCCAGGCGGCGCGGGTGAACTGGCAGGCGTCGGCGCAGCCGCCCGCGGCCGCTTCAGCTGCGGCGGCCGCCACACGCATGCCGCTGCGCATACCGAGCGAGGCCTTGCTGCGCCGCGGCGAGCTCACCGCTGTGTATGTGGCACACGAGGGCCGCTTCGTGCTGCGCGCGGTTCGCACCGGTGCCGAGCGCGGCGCGGGTGAGGTCGAGGTGCTCGCCGGGCTGGCTCCGGGCGAGCGGATCGCACGCGATGCCGTTGTTCGCGGTGCTCGTCACGCCGCGCGAGGAAGAGCCGCAGATCAACGTGACCATGGCCAACGTGCTGATCGCCTTCCCGGGCGCCAGCAGCGCCGACGTGCAGAACCTGGTGGCGCGCCCGGCCGAGCAGGTGCTCGGGCAGATCGCCGGCATCGAGCACACCTTCACGGTGTCCAGGCCCGGCATGGCCGTGGTCACCGTGCAGTTCCAGGTGGGCGTGCCGCGAACCGAGGCGCTGGTGCGGCTGTACGACGTGCTCAATGCGAACCAGGGCTGGCTGCCGCAGGGGCTGGGCGTGCTGCCGCCGGTGGTGCGCCCCAAAGGCATCGACGATGTGCCGGTACTGGGCGTAACGCTGTGGTCGCGCGACGGCCGCGCCGCCGAGGAGCTCGAGCGGGTGGCCCACACCGTGGAGGCCGAGCTCAAGCGCGTGGCCGGTGTGCGCGAGGTGCAGACCATCGGCGGCCCCGGCCGCGCGGTGGAGGTGGCGCTGGATGCGGCCCGGCTGCGCGAGCGCGGCATCGACGTGCAACGGCTGCACGCCACCCTGGGCGCCGCCAGCCTGGCCATGCCGGCCGGCACCGTGCTGCAGCCCGGCGCCGGGCTGGTGGCGGTGCAGACCGGCGAGTTCCTGCACGACGAGAACGACGTGCGCCAGCTCGTGGTGGGCGTGCACCAGGGCCGGCCGGTGTTCCTGCACGAGGTGGCGCAGGTGCGCATGGCGGCCGCGCAACCGCAGCGCTATGTCTGGTTCACGCCCGGCGGCGCCGACGGCGGTGGCAGCCATCCGGCGCTGACGCTGTGGCTGACCAAGAAGCCGGGCCAGAACGCGGTGGATGTGGCGGCCGCGGCGCGCGAGCGGCTGCAGGCCCTGCACGGCAGCGTGATTCCCGACGGGGTCGAGGCCACGCTCACCCGCGACTACGGCCAGACCGCCGGAGAAAAGGCGGCCAAGCTGATCCAGAAGCTGGCCTTCGCCACCGGCTCGGTGATCGTGCTGGTGGGGCTGGCGCTGGGCCGGCGCGAGGCGGTGATCGTGGGCGCGGCGGTGATCCTCACCCTCACCGCCACGCTGTTCGCCAGCTGGGCCTGGGGCTTCACGCTGAACCGGGTGAGCCTGTTCGCGCTCATCTTCTCCATCGGCATCCTGGTCGACGATGCCATCGTGGTGGTGGAGAACATCCACCGCCACCAGCAGCTCGAACCCGACAAGCCGCTGGCGCAGATCATCCCCGGCGCGGTCGACGAAGTGGGCGGCCCCACCATCCTGGCCACGCTGACGGTGATCGCGGCGCTGCTGCCCATGGCTTTCGTCAGCGGCCTGATGGGGCCCTACATGAGCCCGATCCCGATCAACAGCAGCCTGGGCATGGCGATCTCGCTGGCCATCGCCTTCACGGTCACGCCCTGGCTCGCGCTGCGCCTGATGAAGACGCACGGCCATGGCGCGGCACCGACTCACGGTGGTGCGACCGGCCTGGCCGGCGCATTGCAGCGGCTGTTCCAGGCCCTGCTCATGCCCTTCCTGCGCAGCGCCCGCAAGCGCTGGCTGCTGGGCGCGGGCATCGTGGCGGCGCTGGTGCTCAGCGTGGGACTGGCAGCCGTGCAGGCGGTGGTGCTGAAGATGCTGCCCTTCGACAACAAGAGCGAGTTCCAGGTGGTGGTCGACATGCCCGCCGGCACACCGCTGGAAGACACCGCCGCGGCGCTGCAGGCCATGGGCGCCTTCCTGGCGCGCCAGCCCGAGGTGCGCGATCTGCAGGGCTACGCCGGCACCGCCAGCCCCATCACCTTCAACGGCCTGGTGCGGCAATACGACCTGCGCACCGAGGCCGACCAAGGTGATCTGCAGGTGAACCTCGTCGACAAGGCGAACCGCCACGAGCAGAGCCACGCCATCGCGCAGCGCCTGCGGCCGCAGCTGGTGGAGATCGGCCGCGCCCACGGCGCCCGCGTGAAGGTGGTGGAAGTGCCGCCGGGTCCGCCAGTGCTCAGCCCGCTGGTGGCCGAGGTGTACGGCCCCGACGAGGACGGCCGCCAGCAGGTGGCGCAGCGCCTGGCCGCCGCATTCGCCGCCACGCCCGACATCGTCGGCGTGGACACCACGCTGGAAGAGGATGCGCCGCGCGTGTTCCTGCGCGTGCAGCGCCAGCGCGCCGAGGCGCTGGGCATCCCGGTGGCTGCGGTGGCGCAGGCGGTGCACACCGCGCTGTCGGGCCAGGATGCCGCCTGGCTGCACGACGGGCAATCGAAGTACGCCGTGCCCGTGCGGCTGCAGCTGCCGCGCTCGTCCCAGGTGGGGCTGGACGCCGTGCTGGGGCTGCCGCTGCGCGCGGGCGACGGCCGCCTGGTGCCGCTGTCGGAACTGGTGCGGGT
>JAKLLB010000130.1 GCA_023150345.1 Aquabacterium sp. | reverse complement strand
TCGCTGGTCTGCACGGCGCGCAGTGCCACCACGTAGTCGTAGGTGCGGCCGTCGCCCATCACGCCCACGCTCTTGACGGGCAGGAACACGGCGAAGGCCTGGCTGGTGAGGTCGTACCAGGTCTTGCCCGTACGCTCGTCGACGGTGCGGCGCAGCTCCTCGATGAAGATGTGGTCGGCACGGCGCAGCAGGTCGGCGAAGTCGCGCCGGACCTCGCCGAGGATGCGCACGCCCAGCCCCGGGCCGGGGAACGGGTGGCGGTAGACCATGTCGTGCGGCAGCCCCAGCGCCACGCCCAGCTCGCGCACCTCGTCCTTGAACAGGTCGCGCAGGGGTTCGAGCAGCTTCAGGCCGAGCGTCTCGGGCAGGCCGCCGACGTTGTGGTGGCTCTTGATCGTGGTGGCCTTCTTGGTCTTGGCGCCGCCGGACTCGATGACGTCCGGGTAGATCGTCCCCTGGGCGAGCCAATTCGCACTCTGGAGCTTGCGGGCCTCGGCCTGGAACACCTCGACGAACTCTCGGCCGATGATCTTGCGCTTGGCCTCGGGTTCGGCCACGCCCGCCAGCGCCGCCATGAACTGGGTGCTGGCATCCACATGCACCACCTTGGCATGCAGGCGTCCGGCGAACATCTCCATCACCATGGCGCCTTCGTTCAGCCGCAGCAGGCCATGGTCGACGAAGACACAGGTGAGCTGCTCGCCGATGGCGCGGTGGATGAGCGCTGCGGCCACGCTGGAGTCGACACCGCCGGACAGCCCCAGGATCACCTCGTCGCTGCCCACCTGCTCGCGGATCTTCTCGACGGCCTCGGCGATGTGGTCGCGCATCACCCAGTCGGGGCTGGCGCCGCAGATGTCCAGCACAAAGCGCTCGAGCAGCGCCCTGCCCTGCAAGGTGTGCGTCACCTCGGGATGGAACTGCACGGCGTAGTAGCGGCGTGCTTCATCGGCCATGCCGGCAATCGGGCAGCTGGGTGTGCTGGCCATCAGCTTGAAGCCCGGCGGCATGGCCGTGACCTTGTCGCCATGGCTCATCCACACCTTCAGCATGCCGTGGCCTTCGGCCGTGCGGTAGTCGTCGATGCCATCGAGCAGCCGGGTGTGGCCGTGCGCGCGCACCTCGGCGTAGCCGAACTCGCGATGCGTGCTGGCCTCGACCTGACCGCCCAGCTGCACCGTCATCGTGAACATGCCGTAGCAGATGCCCAACACGGGTACGCCCAGTTGCCACACCACCTCGGGCGCGCGCAGCTCGTGCTCTTCGTAGGTGCTGGCATGGCTGCCCGAGAGGATGACGCCCTTCGGGGCGAACTCGCGAATGAACTCGGCGGTTACGTCGTTGGGGTGGATCTCGCAGTAGACGTGCGCCTCGCGGATGCGCCGCGCGATCAGCTGCGTGACCTGCGAACCGAAGTCCAGGATGAGGATCTTGTCGTGATTCATGGTGTCACCGATGCAGCGCCCGTCGCGGCGTGGCGCCGGAAGTAGCGGATGGCCAGTACGGCGCCACAGGCCTGCAGCGCTGCGCAGAAGTAGAAGGGCAAGCCCATGCGCCAGTCGCCGGGCGGCAGGTGGGAAACCAGGCCAAGCAAAGGCGTGGCCACCATGGGCGCGACAACCGCCATCATGCTGTTGATGGACGCCAGCGAGCCCATCGTCGAACCCTGCGCGCGGGCGTCGGCGGCGTTGGCGATCAGGCTCTGGATGGCTGCAGCGGCGCCACCACCGATGATGCCGCCCACGACGATGACCACGTACATCATCCAACCCTCGGTCGCCAGGCCGAACCCGAGGTAGCTCACCGATCCGGACACCAGGCCCACGGCAGCAAGCGCGTGCGTGCTGAAGCGCGCCAGCATGTGCCGCAGCAGCACGCCCTGCACCAATGCCGAGATGGCCCCCACGGCAAACAACGACCAGCCCACCTCGGCGGGCCCCCAACCGAACTTGAACTTCGTGTACAGCACCCAGCTTGTGTGCAGCGTGAACTGTGACAGCGCGGCGAGCGCCACCACCACCACCAGCGGTCCCACCCCCTGCAGGCGAGCCAAGGTCCCCAGCGCCGCGAACGGATGGACACGGCTCCAGCGGAAGGGCTGCCGGCGCTCGCGCGGCAGCGACTCGGGCAGCACGAAGAAGCCATAAAGCCAATTCACCACGGCCAGCGATCCGGCCACGAAGAACGGCAGGCGGATGTCGATGGCACCCAGCAGGCCGCCCAGTACGGGCCCCAGGATGAACCCGATGCCGAACATCGCGCCCAACATGCCGAACCGCCGCGCGCGCTCCTCAGGTGGCGTGATATCGGCCACGTAGGCATTGGCCACCGCCGCGTTGGCCTGCATGGCCCCGGAGAACAGGCGCACCGCGATGAGCATCCACAAGGCGGTGGCCAGTGCGGTGACGAAGAAGCTCAGCGCCAGCCCGCAGAAGCCGACCAGCAGCACCGGACGCCTGCCGTAGCGATCCGACAGCGCGCCCAGAACCGGCGAGCCGAAGAAGTTGGCCACGCCGAATGTGATGGTCACGGCGCCGTACCACCACGCGTGCTCGGTGGGCGATGCCGTGAAGGTGCCCACCAGATGCGGCAGCACGGGGATGATCAGGCCGATCGACACCATGTCGATCAGCACCGTGATCATGATGAAGGCCATCGCGGGGCTGCGCCCGCCAGCCGCGGTGGGCGCGGGCGCGTCGTCGGCATGCCGCATCGGCGTGCTCATTCCATGCGGTAGTTGGGCGCTTCCTTCGTGATTTGCACGTCATGGACGTGGCTCTCACGGATGCCCGAGGCGGTGATCTCGACGAATTGGGCGCGGGTCTGCATCTCCGCGATCGAGGTGCAGCCGCAGTAGTGCATGGACGCCCGCAGGCCGCCGGCCATCTGGAAGATGATGCTCACCACCGACCCCTTGTAGGGCACTTGCCCCTCGATGCCCTCGGGCACCAGCTTGGTGGTGTTGGGGTTGGCGGCGCCGTTGTCCTGGAAATAGCGGTCGGCCGAACCCTGCTGCATGGCACCGATCGAGCCCATGCCGCGGTAGCTCTTGTAGCTGCGACCCTGGTAGAGAATCACCTCGCCGGGGGCTTCCTCGGTACCGGCGAAGGCACCGCCCATCATCACGGCATCGGCTCCGGCGGCGATGGCCTTGGCCAGGTCGCCCGAGAAGCGCACGCCGCCGTCGGCGATGAGCGGGACCCCGGTGCCCTTCAGCGACTTGGCCACCTCATCGATCGCGGTGATCTGCGGCACGCCCACTCCGGTGACGATGCGGGTGGTACAGATCGAGCCGGGTCCGATGCCCACCTTGACGGCATCCGCGCCTGCATCGGCCAGCTCGCGGGCGGCGTCGCCCGTGGCGATGTTGCCGCCGATCACGTCGACCTGCGGGTAGTGCCGCTTGACCCAGCGCACCCGGTCGATCACGCCAGCGGAGTGGCCATGGGCGGTATCGACGACCAGCGCATCGACACCGGCACGCACCAGCAGTTCCACCCGCTCTTCGGTACCCTCGCCCACGCCCACCGCGGCGCCCACGCGCAATTTGCCGTGCGCATCGCGGGCGGCATTGGGAAAGCTCGTCTGCTTGGTGATGTCCTTGACGGTCATGAGGCCGCGCAGTTCGAAGGCATCGTTGACGACCAGCACCCGCTCGAGCTTGTGCTGGTGCATCAGCGCCTTGCCGTCGTCGATGGTGGCCCCTTCCTTCACGACGATGAGCTTCTCGCGCGGCGTCATGATCTCGCGCACCGGCACATCGAGACGGGTCTCGAAGCGCAGGTCACGGCCGGTGACGATGCCCACCACCCTGCCGTCCTCGACCACCGGGAAGCCGGAAATGCCGTGCTGGCGCGACAGGTTGATCACGTCACGCACCGGCACACCGGGCGAGATGGTGATGGGGTCTCGCAGCACGCCGGACTCGTATCGCTTGACCCGGGCCACCTCTGCCGCCTGCTGTTTGGGCGTGAGGTTCTTGTGCACGATGCCGATGCCACCTTCCTGGGCGATGGCAATGGCCAGGCGAGCCTCGGTGACGGTGTCCATCGCGGCGGACACCAGGGGCAGGTTGAGCGTGATATGGCGCGACAGTCGGGTCGCAAGGCTGGTGTCGCGGGGCAACACCTGGGAGAACGCCGGCACCAACAACACATCGTCGAAGGTGAGCGCTTTGCCGAGAAGGCGCATGGGAATGGCTCCAGACGCAAAAGCGGATTATAGGGAAGGCACCATGTCGAGGCTCGGGCCCAGGCTCGGCCAGCGCCGCACGGGGCGTCCACTCGACCGGTTATCCGGATGGCTGCGGTGTTCGGGCCGTTCACGATTTGTGGCCGACGGCCGCCCGCGCACCGCTACACTGTCGCGGTGCTGCAATGCTGAGGACGAGTGAGATGCACGCGAAGCTGGCCATCGGATTGCTTTGCGCGGCCCTGGTTGCCGCGCTGCCGGCGCATGCTCAGTGGAAGTGGAAGGACTCCAGCGGTCAGGTTCACATCAGTGACCGCCCGCCTCCGGCCGACGTGCCTGACGCCAGCATCCTCCAACGCCCCGCGGTGCCCACGGCGCGGCGGGTGGCCCCCGCGGCACCTGCTGCGTCGGCAGCTGCCAGCGCAGCGGCCGACGCCGGCAAGCCTCGCGTCGATGCCGAGCTCGAATCCCGCATGAAGAAGGCCGAGCAGGAACAGAAAGCCAAAGCCAAGGCCGACGAGGAACGCGTGGCCGCATCACGCGCCGAGAATTGCCAGCGGGCCCGGCAGCAGCTGGCCGCCCTGGAGAGCGGCATGCGCGTGGTGCGCATGAACGACAAGGGCGAGCGCGAGTATCTCGACGATGCCCAGCGCGCCGCGGAAGTTCAACGCGCCCGGCAGCTCATCGCGTCGGAGTGCCGCTAGGTGCCAGCCGTGCGCGGTGCGCGGCGCAGGCCGTCGCGCCGGTAGCGCTGGCGCCGGGCTTCCTTCGGGTCGACCCGCAGCGGTCGGTACAGTTCCACGCGGTCGCCGTCGCGCAATGGCGCGTCGGGTTCGCAGGCGCGGCTCCACACGCCGGCCTGCAAGGCCTGCCTCTGCTCGGGCGACAACGCCAGCCACCAGTCGCACATCGCCAGGGCCTGGCCCAGCGTTGCATGCGCCGGCACCTGAACAACGGTGTGGTGCAACTCGTGCGGCGCCGACGCATACATCACCTCGATGCGCATCAGGTTGGCACCGTCATCGTTCGCCATGAATCTGCTCCGCACGCTTGACAAAGGAGTCGACGAACGTGTTTGCGACACGGTCGAACACGGGGCTCAAGACCCGCTCCAGCGGGGAGCTCGCAAACGCGTAGCGCAGGTCGAACTCGATGCGGCATGCAGAAGCACCTGTCTGCCTGCCGATCGGAACGAAGCGCCAGGTGCCGTCCAGCGCCGAAAACGGGCCATCCACCAGGCGCATGACGACCTGCTCGTGTGGCGTGTGCTCGTTGCGCGTGGTGAACGCGTGACGCAAACCCGCGTAAGCCAGATGCAGACGCGCGGTCATGCCACCGCCATCGCGTGCGAGCACCTCGGCGCGGTCACACCACGGCAGGAAGCCGGGATAGTCCTCGACGCCGGTGACGAGCTCGTACATCTCGCGGGCCGAGTACCACAGCAGGACCGACTTCTTCACATGCTTCATACAATGCCGGGATTCTAGAAGGCGACCCGACCGCGCGCTGCCGATGGCCCGGGGGACCCTGCCCGCGTGCAGGCCGCCGTCATCGCCACGCTCATGTCCGCACCCATCGCCGAAAACCGCCGCGCCCGTTTCGACTACCACCTCGAGGAATTCTTCGAGGCTGGCGTGGTGCTGGAAGGCTGGGAGATCAAGGCGATCCGCGCCGGCCAGGTGCAGCTCACCGACGGTTATGTGGTGATCCGCGACGGCGAGCTCTATCTCATCGGCTGCCGCATCAATGCGCTGCGATCGGCCAGCACCCACGTGCATCCAGAGGCCGATCGCACCAAGAAGCTCCTGATGCACAAGGATGAGATCAGACGGCTGATCGGCAAAGTGGAGCAACGCGGCTACACCCTGGTGCCGGTCAACCTGCACTACCGTGGCGGGCGGGTGAAGGCGGAGATCGCGCTGGCCAAGGGCAAGGCCCAGCACGACAAGCGCGAGACCGAGAAGAAGCGCGACTGGGAGCGCGAGCGTGGCCGCCTGATGCGCACCAAGGTATCGTCAGCCGGGCGCGAGTAGCCGCGCCGCCGCAGCGGCCCTCAGCCCCAATTGGGCGTCCGCTTGTCGATGAATGCCTGCACGCCCTCGAGCGCGGCATCGTCCATCATGTTGCAGGCCATCGTCTCGCAGGCGTCGGCATAGGCCGCCTCGATTCCTTCTTCGAGCTGGCGGTAGAAGAGCTGCTTGCCCATGGCCAGCGCCACGCGCGGCTTGGCCACGATGGCCGCCACCAGTGTTTCGAGCGCCTCGTCGAGCTGCTGTGGATCGGCCACACGATTGACCAGGCCCAAGCGCCGCGCTTCCTCGGCGCTGACGAACTCGCCCGTGACCAGCATTTCAAAGGCCGCCTTGCGCGACAGGTTGCGCGACAGGGCCACACCCGGGGCGGAACAGAACAGGCCGAGGTTGACCCCGCTGACGGCAAAGCGCGCATCGCTGGCCGCAACGGCCAGGTCGCACATCGCCACCAACTGGCAGCCAGCCGCTGTGGCTATGCCGTGCACTCGCGCGATCACGGGCACGTCCAGGCGCTGGATCGCCAGCATCATGCGCCCGCACTGGGTGAACAGTCGCTCGTAGTAGCTCTGCGACGGATCGGTGCGCATCTCCTTGAGGTCGTGGCCTGCGCAGAAGGCCCGGCCCGCCCCCGCCAGCACCACCACACGCACGCTGTCGTCGCTGGCAATCTGGTCCAGTTCGGTTTGCAGCGCGGCGATCATCGCCTCGGACAGCGAGTTGAAAGCCTGCGGGCGGTTGAGCGTCAGGCGCAGCACACCGCGGGCATCCAGGGTGCGCAGGATCAGCGGGTCGTCGGTGCCGAGCATGGGCTGGGTCCTTCGCGGATCGTTCGGGCGCCAGAACCGGGAACCGGGGCGCCGCAGGAATGTCGGGGCGACTGCGCGAACGTGCTGGACGACGATAGTTCGCCAGCGCGCGCGAGGCGACAGTCGGGCATCATCGCGCGAGCCCGCATGCCGTGCCGCGGTGATTGTCCTAACCTGCACCGGCGCGCCATGGGCTACACTGCGCGCCGTCAGGAGAGAGCTTCACCCGAAGCCGCCGAAGGCGCAGAGGCATCCCCTCGAACGCTCAGGCAAAAGGACTGGCAAGCGCCACGCCTCGTGCGCGGCGTTCCTCACTGGAGAGAGGCGGGTTATTCCATTCGTGGATGCAGCCCGCCCACCGAAGGGGCAAGCGAAGCCGGCATCACCGGCGTCGCCAATCTCTCAGGTAAAGCGGACAGCGAGGGCAGCCCCCACCTCCGGGTGGGTGCCCGATGCCCTCGATCAGCGTCTCGAAGGAGGCCCTTATGACCGCCCACCTGCTGCGCACCCCGCTGCACGCTCTCCACGTTGAACTCGGCGCCAAGATGGTGCCCTTCGCCGGCTATGACATGCCGGTCAACTATCCTGGCGGCATCCTCGCCGAGCATCGCCATTGCCGCGACTTCGCTGCACTGTTCGATGTGTCGCACATGGGCCAGCTGCAGCTGCGGGGCGGCGACGCTGCAGCCGCCCTGGAAACGCTGGTCCCGGTGGACGTCATCGACCTGCCGGTCGGAAAG
>JAKLLB010000012.1:69615-69853 GCA_023150345.1 Aquabacterium sp. | reverse complement strand
ATCATCACGAACGGAGTCGTCGCTCCCCACGAGGTGTAGGCGCCGTTGTCGTGGATGGTGCGCACGCTGCGGAAGGTCAGCCGCCCGTCCTTCGTGCAGCCTGAGCGCAGGGTCAGGTGGACGGGCTGGCGGGTGGGCGAGGCGAGAAACTCCTCCTCGCGGGTGAAGACGAGCTTGACCGGCCGGCCGGTGGCGCGGGCCAGAAAGACCGCGATGACCTCGAAGGGGTCGATGTCGA
>JAKLLB010000012.1:0-69605 GCA_023150345.1 Aquabacterium sp. | reverse complement strand
GGCACCTGGGTGTTCGAGTACAGCAGCAGGTTGCCCTTGGCGTCGAACTCGGCGATGACGCCGGACACACCCATGCAGCAATGCGTCACGTAGTGCAGCGCAAAGGTGTCCTCGACGACCACGTCGCTGTCGGCTTCGCCCTGGGCGACATCGCCATGACCGTAGTCGAAGCGCATGGCGATGTTGTCGGATTTGCCGGCCACGCCCACCGGGGCGCCAGCCTTGCTGCCGGCGATCGGCGGGTGGACGAGCGGCGCGCCGGGCTCGAGCGCTGCCACGGCATCGGTGAGCACCGGCAGGTCCTCGTACTCGACCTCGATGAGGGCCAGCGCCTCGCGCGCGATGGCCTCCGACTCGGCCGCCACGGCGGCGATCTCGTCGCGGGTACTGCGCACGCGATCGCGCTTGAGCGGCAGGTGGTCCTTGGCGACCCCGATGGGACGCTGGTCGGGCACGTCGGCTGCGGTGATCACCGCATGCACGCCGGGCAGCGCACGGGCGCGGGTGGCATCGATGCGAACGAGCCGTGCATGCACGCGCGCGCTGCGCAGGATGGCCGCATGCAGCTGGCCCGGCAGGTCGATGTCGTGCACGTAACGCGTCTTGCCCGCTGCCTTCTCGGGCGCGTCGATCTTCGGAATGCGCTGGCCGATCAGAGTCATCGTGCATGCTCCTTGTCGAGCGCCTGGGCGGCCGCACAGATGCCGTCGACGATCTTCTGGTAGCCGGTGCACCGGCACAGGTTGCCCTCGATCGCCCGCTTGGCCGCTGCGGCGTCGGGGTGGGCATCGCGTGCCAGCAGCTCTGCGGCCTGCATCACCATGCCGGGGGTACAGAAGCCGCACTGCACGGCGCCGTGCTCGACGAACGCGCGCTGCAGCGCCTGGCCGCGCGGGTCGCCGGCCATGCCTTCGATGGTGACGATGGCGCGGCCGTCGCAGTCGGCGGCGAACATCAGGCACGAGGCCAGCGTCTTGCCGTCGACCCGGATGGTGCAGGCGCCGCACTCGCCCTCGCCGCAGCCGTACTTCGTGCCGGTGAGGCCGCAGACCTCGCGCAGCATCGTCAGCGCGCTCATGCCCACGGGTACCTTGGCGCGGCGCGCCACGCCGTTGAGCGTGAAGCCGATCTCAATTTCGAGCGACATCGTCGAGCATCCTTTGGGTGAGGTTGCGCACCAGCTCGCGCCGGTACCAGCCGCTGGCGCGCACATCGTCGATCGGCCGTGCATCCGCGGCCGCGGCTTCTGCGGCTGCGCGTGCGCGTGCCGCGTCGAGCACCTGGCCCTCGAGCAGGGCCTCGGCACCAGTGGCACGCAACGGCGTGGGTCCCACCGCACCGAGCGCCAGCCGCACGCCAGTCAGGCGAGCGTCGCCTGCCCGCCGCGCGGCCAGGGCCACGGCGATGGTGGAGATGTCCAGCGCCGGCCGGGTGCCGGCCTTGGCATAACGCCAGACGGCGTCGCCGGCGGCGACGGGAACGCGCACGCCGACCAGCAGTTCGTCGGCATTGCGCGCGGTGCGGCCTGGGCCGGTGAAGAAGGCGCCGATCGGCATCCGGCGGCGCTGCACCGTGCCGGCGTCGCTCAAAGCGGCCAGCTCGACCTCGGCATCCAGGGCCAGCAGCGGCGTGAGTGTGTCGCCTGCGGGCGAGGCGTTGCACAGGTTGCCGCCCAGGGTGCCGGCATTGCGGATCTGCTCGCTTGCGAAGTGCTCGGCCGCGTCGGCGAGCAGCGGCGCGTGGCGGGCGACGACGGGATCGAAGCGCAGGCGCTCGATCGATACCAGCGTGCCCAGCACCAGGTGGTCGCCGTCGACCTCGACCGTGTCCAGCCCCTCGACGCGGCGGATATTGAGCAGCGTGGCCGCGGGGCGGATCCGCCCGGCGTGGGTCTGCGGCATCAGATCGGTGCCGCCGGCCAGCACGGTGGCACCACCGGGCAGGCCCAGCGCGGCCAGGGCCTGCTCGAGCCGCGTCGGCGCGAGGTACTTCTGAACTGCCTCCATCGTCATGCCGCCTGCTCCTCGCGGTGGTCGAAGCGCACCGGCTCGCGGTATCGTCCGAAGACGCCCACCAGGCGCTGGGTGATCTCGCCCACCGTGGCGTAGGCCTTGACGGCCTCGACGATGGCGGGCATCAGGTTGGCGCCGCTCTTGGCGTCGGCCTCGACGCGCGCCAGCGTGCGCTCGACGGCAGTGCCGTCGCGCTCGCGGCGAGTGCGCGCCAGCGCCGCGATCTGCGCCTGCGCGGCTTCGCCGTCGTACGGGTGGAGTTCGACCGGGCGCGTGGCTTCCTCGTCGCTGCGGTAGCGGTTGACGCCCACCTTCGGGAAGGCGCCCGACTCGATCGAGCGCGCCATGCGGTAGGCCTGAGCCGACACGCGCGACTGGATCGTGCCGTCGGCGATCAGCCGCACGATGCCGCCGGCGGCATCGGTCTCGGCGATGATGCGTTCCATCTCGGCGCGCATCTGGTTGGTCAGCGTCTCGACGTAGTACGAGCCGCCCAGCGGATCGACCGTCTCGGCCAGCCCCATCTCCTCGACCAGCAACTGCATCGTGCGCAGCGAGATGCGCTGCGCGTACTCGCTCGGGATGGTGTAGGCCTCGTCGTAGCAGCACAGCGCCATGGTCTGTGCGCCCGACAGCGCGGCCAGCAGCGCGTAGTAGGCGCCGCGCACGATGTTGTTCTCCGGCTGCTCCAGCGTCAGCCCTCCGCCACCGCCGCCGGCGATCATGCGCAGCCACATCGAGCCGGGCTGCTGCGCGTGGTATTCCTCCTTCATGATCTTGGCCCACAGGCTGCGGCCGGCGCGGAACTTCGCGACCTGCTCGAAGATGTTGCCGAAGATGTTGAAGTTGTACGACAGCCGGCCGGCGAACTCGTCCACCGGCACGCCGCGCTTGATGACCTCGTCGGCGTAGGCCCGCGCGATGCAGAAGCCCCAGGCCATTTCCTGCGTCGGCGTCGCGCCCGATTCGCGGATGTGGTAGCCGCACACCGACACCGGGCTGTACTTGGGTGCATGCTCCGCGCAGTACTCGATGGTGTCGCCGACCAGACGGATCGAGGGCTCGACCGGATAGATCCAGGTTCCGCGGCCGACGAATTCCTTCAGGATGTCGTTCTGCGCCGTGCCGCGCAACGTCTTGACGTTGAAGCCGCGCTTCTCGGCCATCGCCAGGTACATCGCGATCAGGATCGCCGCGCTGCCGTTGATCGTCAGCGAGACGGTGATCTTGTCGAGGTCGATGCCGTCGAAGGCGATCTCGAAGTCGCGCAGGGTATCGACGGCCATGCCCACGCGGCCGACTTCGCCCTCGGCCATCGGGTCGTCGGAGTCGAAGCCGCACTGGGTGGACAAGTCGAACGCGACGTTCAGGCCGGTCTGCCCGTTGGCGATCAGGAACTTGAAGCGGCGATTGGTATCCGCGGCATTGCCGAAGCCGGTGTACTGCCGCATCGTGAACGGCTGCTTGCGGTACATCAGCGGGTGGATGCCGCGGGTGAACGGGTATTCACCCGGGCGTCCCAGCATCGCCAGGCCGCCGCTGGCCTCGACATCGTCGGCCGTATAGAGCGGCTGGATCTCGATGCCCGACTCGTTGCGCACCGCACGCACGCCGGGGGGCAAATTCTTCATCGCACGTTCTCCCGGATGAAATCGCTGATCGCGTCGAGCTTGCTGCCGGTGGCGAAGACGCCCTTGAAGCCCAGCGCGCGCAGCGCGTCGTGGTCGCCGGCAGGGATGTTGCCGCCGATCACCCACAGCCGCTCGCCCAGTCCCGCGGCCTCGAGCAGCGGTTTGAGGCGGGTGCAGAAGGGCAGGTGGGCGCCGGCCATCGACGACAGCGCGATGACGTCTGCGTTCTCGCGCCGCGCCGCCTCGACCACCATCTCGGGCGACTGGCGCAGGCCCGTGTAGCAGACGTCGAAGCCGGCGTCCAGCAAGGCCCGCACGACCACCTTGGCGCCCTGGTCGTGGCCGTCCAGCCCGGGCTTGGCAACGACGATCTTGATGCGTCGATCGGTGTTCAACTGGCCACCTCCTTCGCGATGATGAGCTTGAGGATTTCGCTGGTGCCGCCGCCGATCAGCGTGAAGCGCACGTCGCGCAGGTAGCGTTGCACCGGGTACTCCATGGCGTAGCCGTAGCTGGCGAGCACGCGCGCGGCCTGGTCGCAGACGGTGGCGGCGGTCTCGGTGGCATGCAGCTTGGCCATGGCCGCCTCCTTGTGGTGCGGCCGCCCCTGCGCGTGCAGCCAGGCGGCGTAGCGCACGAGGTGCACGGCCGACTCGAGCGCGGTGGCCATCTCGGCCAGCTTGAACTGGATCGCCTGGTAGCGGTTGATCGGCTTGCCGAACTGAGTGCGCTCGCCCGCATAGCGCACCGCCTCGGCCAGCGCGGCACGGGCTACGCCCAGACCCATGGCGCCGGTGATGATGCGGATCTCGGCCAGCGTCTTGCGCAGGTGCTGCTCACCGTCGCCGACCTCGCGTGACAGGCGATGCGACTCGGGCACGAAGCAGTCGTCGAAGGCCACCTCCGAGGTAGGCAGGGCCCACACGCCCATCTTGTGGATGGCGCGGCCGATGACCAGGCCCGGGAAGTCGCGCTCGACCAGGAAGATCGTCAGCTTGCCATCGGGGCCGGGGCCGCCGACCTTGGCGAAAACGGTGAAGAAGTCGGCCACCGGGGCCGAGGTGATCCAGGTCTTGCGGCCGCGCAGCCGCCAGCCGCCTTCGACGGCCGTGGCCGTGGTGGCGATGCCGCCGAGGTCCGATCCCGCATTGGGCTCGGTCATGCAGATGGCGCCGATCTTCGAGCCGGTGAGGGCCGGCTTGGCCAGGCGTTCGACGATGTCGGCGTTGCCCAGCATGTGCAGGAACTTGGTGCCCATGAGCGACTGCATCGCCGCCGCCCCGGCCAGCGACATCGAGCCGCGCGCCACCTCCTCCAGCGCCAATGCAAACTCGGGCAGTGCCAGGCCTGAGCCGCCTACGGACTCGGGATAGCGCATGCCGAACAAGCCCAGCCGCCCGAGCTCGAGGAAGAGCTCGCGCGGAAAGGCATGCGCCTCGTCCAGAGCCGCCGCCTGCGGCACCACCCGCTCGTCGACGAAGCGCGCGAAAGCCTCACGGATCGCGCGCTGGTCGTCGCTGAGATCGAAGTTCATGCGTCCAGCTCCGCGGCGGTGGCCCCGTAGTCGCGCATCGCCGCCTCGCGCGAGATGACGCCGTTTCTCACCTCGTCGGCCAGCAACTTGCGATCGCGCCGCCGGGGGTCGCCCCAGCCGCCGCCGCCGTGCGCGACCTGGTGGTAGACGGTGCCGGCCGGCACGCCGGTGATGAGGTCCTTGTTCCGGGGCACGATGGTGCGGCCGTCCGGGGTGTGCAGGCGGATGAAGTTCAGCCCCGCGCCGTGGCCGCCGGCCAGGCCGAAGGCGCCCTCGAAGTCGCCGTCGCCGAAGGTCACGAGCTGGGTGTCGTTCGAGCCGATTTCGAAGACCGTTTCCACGCCCAGGCCACCGCGCCACTGGCCGGCGCCGGCCGAGTCCGCCAGCAGCTCATGTTTGATCAGCCGGTGCGGCGTCTGCTGCTCGAACATCTCGTAGTCCTGGTCGAGCACGCCGCCGGAGGCGTCGATCATGCCGATGTGGTCGTAGCCGTCGCAGCCCTGCAGAGCGCCCGAGCCGCCCTTCAGGCCCATGAAGCCGATGTCGACGTACTTCTCCCCGGTCTTGGGGTCCAGCCCCGTGGTCAGCGAGGCCAGCAGGTTGTTCCAGCCAGCGGTCACGCGGTCGGGCAGCACGGGCGCCAGGGCCCGCTGAATGGCGTCGGCGTTGGGCGGGCACAGGTGGTTGCCGAAGGTGGTGGCCTTGGGGTAGGCGGCGTTGAGGATGGTGCCCTCAGGGATGACGATCTCGATGGGTTCGACCATGCCCTCGTTGTGCGGGATGTCCGGGTTGACCATCTGCAGCAGGGTGAGGATCGTCGCCGAGGCGCTGGACGTGAAAGTGCCGTTGACGAAGCCGTTGGTCTGCGCATCGGTGCGCGAGTAGTCGAATCGGATCGACTTGTCGCGCACCTCGATGTCGACGCGGATCGTGAACTTGCTGCCCTCGTGTCGGCCGTCGTAGTAGACGTAGCCTTCGCCCGAGTAGCGGCCGTTGGGAATCTTGGCGATCTCGGCTTCCATCATGCGGCGCGTGGCGTCGAACAGCGCCTGCTTGTGCGCGGCATAGCTCGCGGCGCCGTACTTCTTCAGCAGCTCCACCATGCGCCGCGCGCCGATCTCGCAGGCGCCCATCTCGGCCTTCATGTCGTGCTGAACGATGTCCAGCCGCACGTTGGCGAAGATCAGGTTCCACACGTCCTGGCGCAGCCGCCCGCGGTCGACCACCTTCACTGCCGGGATGCGCAGCGCCTCCTGCCAGACCTCCACCGCGTTCGGGTTGTAGCCGCCGGCCACCGCACCGCCGATGTCGGCCTGATGGCCCTTCACCGCCGTCCAGCCCACCAGCTCGCCCTCGAAGAACACCGGCTTGAACACCGCGACGTCGTTGTTCTGGTTGCCGAGCGAAAACACGTCGTTGTGGAAGAACACGTCGCCTTCGTGGATGTCGCCATCGAAGGTCTTGCGGATGTGCTTGCACACCGGGGCCAGCGAGAACGCGAGGATGGGCAGGTTCTCGGTCTGCTCGAGCATGCGGCCCTCGGCGTCGTACAGACCGGTGACGTAGTCCTTGGCCTCGCACAGGATGGGGCTGCGCGTGGTGCGCTCCATCGAGATGCTCATCTCGTCGGTGATGGCCTTGAAGCTGCGTGCGTAGACCGACAGCAGGATGGGGTCGATGGTCGTCATGGTGTGCACTCCCTTCAGGCGATCGCCGCGGCGACGAGGTCTTCGCGACCCTTGGTGTAGAGCACGAACGAGCCCAGGCCGTCGACGACGCCGTCGTAGCCGTCGGACACGAAGATGGCCGTGGTCTGCTGCTCGATCAGCGCCGGGCCGGTGATGCGGTGGCCGGCGCGCATGCGGTGGCCGTCGTAGACGTCGACCTCGCCGTAGGCGTCGCGCTCGGGGATGTACACGCTGCGCCGGCCCTTGCGCGCTGCGCTCGCATCGGGCGCACCCAGTGGCTCACGCGCGATGCTCGGGCGTGCGGTGGCGCCAATGGCCTGCAGCCGCACGTTGATGATCTCCACCGGGCTGCCCTCCGCCTCCAGCGTGTAGCCGAACAGGCGCTGGTGCTCGTCGTGGAAGGCGCGGGCGATGGCCGCGGCATCGTGGTGCTCGATGGCCGCCAGCGGCACCGCCACCGAGACCTCGTGGTACTGCTTGAGGTAGCGGCAGTCCAGCCGCAACTCGATGCGTTGCCGCTCGCGCCCGATGCGCTCGCCCTCCAGCAGCGCAGCGCCTTCTTCGGCCATGGTCCCGACGAGAGAGCTCAGCCGGGACCAGTCCAGGTGTTCCAAGCGGGCCACGAAGGTGCGCACGAAATCGTGCTTGAGCTCGCCCATCAGCATGCCGAAGGCGCACAGCACCGACGCCTCGCGCGGCACGATCTGCAACGGGATCTCCAGCTCGCTGCAGATCAGGCAGCCGTGGATCGGGCCCGCGCCACCGCCCGGGATGAGCGGGAACTCCCGCGGATCGAAGCCGCGCTTGATCGTCACTTCGCGCACACCCTGGGCCATGTTGTTGCAGGCCACCCGGTACATGCCGGCCGCGGCACGCTCGACGGTGAGGCCCATGGGCCCGGCGATGTGCAAGTCGATCGCGCGGCGCGCGGCGGCCACGTCCAACTTCATGCGCCCGCCGGCGAAGTAGTCGGGGTCGAGGTAGCCCAGCACCACGTTGGCGTCGGTGGTGGTGGGCAGCAGGCCGCCGCGGCCGTAGCACGCGGGGCCCGGCGCGGCGCCAGCGCTTTGCGGGCCCATGCGCAGCAGGCCGCCTTCGTCCAGCCAGCCGATCGAGCCGCCGCCGGCGCCGATGGTGTGGATGTCCAGCATCGGCAGCGCGATCTTGTGGCGCGCGATCTCGCCGTCGTTCTTCAGCATCGGCGCGCCCACGGCCACCGAGGCCTCGAAGCTGGTGCCGCCCATGTCGGTGGTGATGCAGCGGTCCTGCCCCAGCGCCGCGGCGTAGAACAGGCCCGCGCCGGGGCCGCCGGCCGGGCCCGACAGCAGGGTGAGTGCGGCCTTGTCTCGCGCGGCTTGCGGCGAGATGACGCCGCCGTTGCTCTGCATGATGAGCAGCAGGCCGCCAAAGCCGATGCCGCCCAGGCGCTCGACCAGTTGGTCGAGGTAGTGCCCGAGCTTGGGGCCGACGTAGGCATTGAGCGCCGTGGTGCTCACGCGCTCGTAGAAGCGGATCGAGGGCAGCACCTCGGTCGAGACCGACAGGTAGGCACGCGGCATCATGCGGCGGGCAATCGCCGCGGCCGCCTGCTCGTGCGCCGGGTTGGCGAAGGCGTTCATGAAGCAGATGGCCACCGCCTGCACGCCCTCGTCGCGCCAGCCGGTCAGGGCCGCTTCCACCGCAGCCGTGTCCAGGGCCTCGGTCTCGCGGCCGTCGCGGTCGATTCGACCCTTCACACCCACGCGACGCACCCGCGGCACCAGCGGCGTGACGTTGCGGTAGCGGTTGTTGTACTGCTCTTCGCGGATGCCGCGACGCATCTCGAGGGCATCGCGCACGCCATCGGTGGTGAGCAGCGCGGCCTTGGCGCCGGTGGAGGTCAGCGTGGCGTTGGTCGTCACCGTGGTGCCGTGCACGATGGTGTCGATGGCCTGCGCCAACTGCTGCACGCTCATCGGCGGGTTCATGCCCTGCGCGATCTGCGCCAGGCCCTCGACCACCGCGATCGACGGATCCTGCGGCGTGGACAGTGTCTTGTGGATCCGCGGCGGCTCGCCGTCCTTCGCGATGACGAAGTCGGTGAAGGTGCCGCCGACGTCGATGCCGATCTTGAGCGTCATGCGGTGGACTCCCTGGAGGGTGGGGCGGTGGCGGCCTCGTCGGCCAGCCGCGCAACCAATGCGCGCACGTCTTCCTTGCGCACCTTGCCGAGCGCGGTTCGTGGCAGCGCGTCGACGATGAACACCTGCTTGGGCTGCTTGTAGCGAGCGATGCGGCCGTCCAGCCGGGCCATCACCGTGGCCGGCGTGAGTGACGCGCCGGGGCGGGGCACGACCACCGCCACCACCAGCTCGCCCCAGCGTGTGTCCGGGCGCCCGACCACCGAAGCCTCGGCGATGTCGGGGCTTTCCTGCAGGACGGTTTCCACTTCGGCCGGGCTCACGTTCTCGCCGCCGGAAATGATCATGTCCTTGAGCCGGCCGTCGACCCACAGGAAGCCATCGGCATCCAGCCGGCCGCGGTCACCCGAGTGATACCAGCCGTCGACCAGCGCCCGGGCGGTGGCGGCGGGGTCGCGCCAGTAGCCGCTCATGACATTGCGTCCTCGCACCAGGATCTCGCCGGACTGACCCGCGGGCAGCGGTTGGCCATCGATGTCGGCGATGCGCAGCGCCACGCCCTTGGCTGCGCGCCCGGACGAACACACCGTGTGATAGGCCTCGTCGGCATGCTGGCAGGCCGCGATGGGCGACGTTTCGGTGGCGCCCCAGACCTGGATCAGCGGCACGCCGCGGGCATGAATGGCCTGGATGAGCCGTTCAGGCACCACCGTGGAGCCGGTGGAGATGGCGTGCAGGCTGGAAAGGTCAGCCGCCGGCCAGCGAGGCAGGGCCATCACCGCGTCGAGCTGCGCGGGAACCAGCACCGTCAGGGTGACGCGGTGCTGCTCGATGGCCGCCAGCGTGGCCTCGGCATCGAACTTGGCGTGCAGCACCACGGTGCAGCCCTGGCGCAGCGCGGGAAGGGTCTGGATGTTCAGGCCGCCCACATGGAACAGGGGCAGTGTGGTGAGCACCCGATCGGTGTCGGACATGCCGTGCATGTCCACGCTGGCGTCGGCATTGGCGCACAGGGCGTCGTGCGACAGCAGCACGCCCTTGGGGCGACCGGTCGAACCCGACGTGTAGCACAGCAGCAGCGGCGCCTGGGGCTCGACTGCCGCACGCTGCGCAGAATCGGCCGCCTTCGGCGCCAGTGTGCCTGCCTCGATGAAGGCCGCCCAGGGCAGCCAGCCGGCTGGCAGGTCCGCACCGGCCGCGACGCAGCGCGTGCGCGCGGGGGCTACCGCTTGGGCAGCGCTGGGCGTGGCAAACGGTGCGTCGGCAAACATCAGCACCGGTTCGCATTCGGCCAGCATGGCGCGGTGCTCGGGCGGCGCCAGGCGCCAGTTCATCGGCACGAACACCGCGCCCACGCGCGCGCAGGCAAACAGCATGGCCAGCATGGTCGCGCTGTTCAGCCCCAGCCAGGCCACCACCTGGCCGCGTCCTACCCCTGCCGCCGCCAGCGCGCGCTGGCACTGCTCCACCTCGCGCGCCAGACGGTCGTAGCCCCAGGTGCCCTCGGCGCACACCAGCGCGGGCTTGCTGGCGCAGCGTGCCGAGGCCGCGTGGATCCAGTCGCCGGGCAGCAGTTCCACGGTCGCTCCCTCAGGCGTCGCCCACTTCGACGACCACCGCCATCGCGGTATCGCCGGCTGCGCAGCCGGTGAACAGGCCGCGCCCACCGCCGCGCAGCGCCAGCGTCTCGATCAGCTCGATGATGGCGCGCGTGCCCATCGGTGCTTGCGGGTGGCCCCACACCAATGAGCAGCCGTAGGGGTTGAGCGGCTGCCAGTCGACGCCCATCACCCGAGCGAACAGCAGATCGTTCAGCGCAAAGGGGTTGTGCGTCTTGATCACCGCCATGTCGCCGATGGCCAGGCCGGCCTGCGCCAGCGCCCGAGCGGCGGCGGGGGCCGGTGCCTCGGGCATGTAGGCCAGCTCCACCCGTGCCTGGCCGAAGCCGAGCAGGCGCACGGCGATCTTGGGGTCGGTGGCGAGCTCGCGGGCACGTTCAGCCGTGGTGACCACCAAGCCGGCATTGCCATCGGCCGGATGCGTCTGCGCGCCGTAGGTGACGGTGCCACCCGGCATCACCGGCTTGAGCGCGGCCAGGCCCTCGGCCGTGGAGCGGCTCACGCCTTCGTCGCCTTCCAGGCGGGCGGCCACCTTCTTGTAGCCAGGTGCAGGCACCTCGAATGGCAGGCTCATGTAACGTTTTAGAAACGCTGCACCGTCTGCCAGGGCGTGGGCGTACTGCTGCTCGCGCACCAGTACCACCTCATGCTGCTCGGCGGTGCCGATGCCGTGGCGGCGCGCCACGTTCTCGGCGGTGGCCAGCATCGCGTGTCCGCCCAAGGGGTCGCATCCGAAGTTGTCCATCACCCAGTCTTCGGCGGCGCCGGTGCCGCCCGGGCCGCGCGGGTTGGGGTAGTACAGGTGCGGACCATTGCTGGTGCGATCGGTGTTGACCACCAGGGCCGTGGTGGCCATGTCCGACTGGATTTCCTGCACCGCGGCCAGCAGGGTGCGCACGCCGGTGGCACAGGCCTGCATCAGGGTGGGACCACCCACCGCGGGCATGCCGGCCAGTCCGGTCAGCCAGGGCAGGCCATAGAACGCGTGTTTCTGCGGCACCGAGATGCCCAGCACCCCGTGGTCGAACACCGATGGGTCGATCCGGCGCCGAGCAAGCTCGGCCCGCACGACATGAGCCGCGAACTCGACGCTGTGCAAATGGGCAAAGGCGCCCTGCCAGCGCGCGAATGGCGTGCTCCAGTAGGCGCCGTAGGGGATGACGGCTTTCAGGCTCATTTTGACTACCTTCCGGCCTGCGGGCTGCAGGATTCGCGCTCGGGCGCGGTGGCGCGCGGGGTCGCAGGTGGCGATGGCGGCGGGTCGCCAAACCCGAGTGCATCGACGAAAGCCTGGCGCGCGTGCTTGAGGTGTTCGTGGACGGCAGCGGCAGCGGCGTCCCCATCCCCGGCGGTCAGGGCTGCGGTGATTCGTTGCAGGCCGTGGAGAACGATGGTGCGCACCTTCGGTTGCCCCAGGGTCAACGCCCGAATGTGCTGCATGTGATCGGCATAGAGCTCGATCATGCGCACCAGGCGGGTGTTGGGCACAAGGGCGAGCCAGGCCGCGCGGTAGCGCACGTTGGCATCGCGAAACGCATCGGTATCGCCGGCATCGTGCGCAGCGACCGTGTCGGCCAAAGCGCCGTCGATGGTGGAGCGCGTGCGAGGGTCTGCCGTCAACGGCGCGATGCGGCGGATGGCCGCCGGCTCGATCAGGAAGCGCAACTCGTAGATGTCTTCCACGTCGTCCAACGTGAGTGCGGGGACGGTGAAGCTGCGCCCATGCGCCGCCAGCAGGCCTTCGCTGGCCAAACGGGCCAGCGCCTCGCGCACGGGTGTGCGCGACACCCCGAGCTGGTTGGCCAGTTGAACCTCTTGCAGCGCGTTGCCGGCACCGATGGCCCCCGCGCGCAGCTGGTCACGCAGCGCCTGGTAGACCTGATCGGCCAGCGCCCGTGGGCGCTGAACCGGCGAGAGTGTGCGTGCGGTCAAGGGCCGTCTCCACGCGCAGGCCGGTCGACTCGACGAGTCGATCTGGCTCGCGTCTGTGGATACTGTATACATTCGTGCCGGACGCGCATGAGGACAAACCCGCCTCGCGTCGGCGGGCCGCTGCTTCAGCCGAACTGCGCGCCGAGCCGAGGCTCAGCGCCTCGGCCCCAGCAACGGCAGTCGCACGTCGCAGGCGATGCCATGCCCTTCGCGCTCGTGCCAGGCGACATCGCCGCCGAGCAACTTCACGCGCTTGCGCACGCCACCCAGGCCCAGGCCGTGTGACCAGGCCGCGGGGTTGCGGCCAATGCCGTCGTCGGCGATGTGAAGCGTGAGCCGACCGCGCTCGTAGGCGCAGTGGATCTGCACCTGGGAGGCGTGGGCGTGGGCGATGATGTTGTTGACCAGTTCGCGCAGGATGCGCGTGATGCCGGACCACTGGATCACCGTGAGCGGAATGTCGCGGTCGGCGGTGAACGACCAGCTCAGATCGCACTGGGTGGCCTGCAACCTTTGGGTGATGTCGGCCTTCCACTCGGCTGTGGAGTCCGACAATCGGTGGGTCGACGCCGCCAGTCCGCGGGTGAGCGTCTTCAAGTCCTGCAGTGTGTGCCGAATGTACTCTTCGAGCTCCGCGTTCTCGGCCTTGTACATCAGCGTCAGCAACCGGGCGCCGATGTCGTCGTGCAGGTCTTGGGCAATGCGCAGGCGTTCTTCGCCGCGACCCTGTTCGACCGCACGATCGAATGCCACGGCGCGGCGCAGTTGCTCGAGCACGCGGTCGATGAGGCGAGCGTCGTCCACCGTAAAGAGGCGGCGGCCTCGTCGGGCATAGCGCAGCAGGATGGCGGCCGTGGCTTCCGCGTCACCGGCGTCGGTGGCCAAAGCCGGCACGGGCACCACCATGGTCGAACCATCCGGTGCCACGCGTGCACGCGATGCGGTGCGAACCACCGTTTGGGTCTCGAGCGGCTCGTACCACTCGCGCAGCATGCGGGTGAGCTGATCGGTGGTCTTGCGCGGATCGGATTCGATCTCACGGGCCACACGGAACAACCCTTCGAACATGCGCTCAGCCGACACCGTGCCGCCTCCGAGCTGGGTCTGCATCCAGTGGCGGGCGGCGGTGTACAGAGCCAGCGAAATGGCGATAGAAAGCGAGAGCGACGCCAGCGGATCGAGCGCGAATGCCGAGACGAGCAGCACATCGAGCGACGTGGCCACTGCGCTGATGCCCGCCAGCACCGCGAACTCGCGCATCACGTGGCGCGAGCGTGCCATGAAGGGCACCAGCAGCAACAGCGACGCGAAGAAGACGTACCAGACCACGGAGCCGATCGTCGTCACCATGAAGTGCAGGTGGTGATCCCGCGTCGTGGCGGCAACCGCCATGGTGAGCAGCACGAGCGTGCCGTTGGCCATCCAGCCCAGGCGCCGCAGCACGATCGCATAGGGGTGAGGATCGACTCGGTACGACCAGGTCAGTGCCGCGGCGAATGCCACCCCCATGGCGATGAGCAGCGCCTGGGTGGCCGACCATTGGTAGGGCAATCCAACGGCAGCGGTCTGCAGTGCGAACAGCAGCGCCACGATCCAGGTGGCGGACAACCACACGCGTGCGTGCGGTAGGCGGGTGGGGTGTGTCAGGCTGGCATGCACCACGGCCGCTGCCGTGATCATGTCGAGCAGGGTACGCAGTGCCAGGTCGGTTTGCGCAAACCCCGGGGCCGTGCCCAGCCCGCTCAACGACTCGGTTGCGATCAAGGCCAGGTTGCCGCTCTGGGCCAGCGCCACCACGGCGTAGAGCAGGTTGGCCACGTTGGGCGCGGCCAGCGCGATCACGGCGCCGATCAGGTAGACCACGAGGGCCAGTGCGCACAGCAGCCAGAACAGCGCGCCCAGGCCGGAGAATCCGCGCGGCGCCGGCGTGACTTCGACGCGGCCGCCGTCGTCGAAGTGCAGGTGCAGACGGCCCGCTGCCAACGTGCCTGCCAAGCGGTCCTGCGCCTGCGCCTGGCGCGCGCGATCGGCACTGTCGACCATCCAGCGCAGTGATCGGCGAGCCAGGTGGACGTCGGCGACCTGCCGCGAACCGTCCGAGCCCTCCACCGCCACCAGCCCACGCCCCGTGTGCCGCGCCAACGCAGGGTCGGATGCGGCGACCAGCTCGATGCGCAGCGCAGGGGTGAGGCGCCAGTCGGCCTGGATGCTGGGCCAGGCCGCCACGGCCCGCACCATGGCGAACAGGCACAGGCTGCCCAGCAGGGCCAGCACCACCAGCACGCGCAGGCGCCAGCCCACCCAGCGCGACAGTGCCGAGCGACGCGGCAGCAGCGCCTGGTCGACCCAGCGCGAGTCGCTGAGCGACTCGGTTCGCAGGCCGGTCGTGGCGCGGGCATTCGCGTCGCTGGGCTGGACCGATGCCGAGTTCATGCGTGGTAGTGCGCGGCCGGGCAGCCGCGGCGGATGGGCCTGTCGGTGCTCAGACCAGGCCGTGCTTGGTGGCCAGGACGGCGGCCTCGGCGCGGCTGGACACGTTGAGCTTCTTGTAGATGGACTTGATGTGGTCGTTGACCGTGAACCACTTGATGCCCATCAGGCTCGCGATTTCCTTGATGGTGAAGCCCTTGCTCAGAAAGGTGAGCACCTCGCTTTCGCGAGGCGTGAGGCGGTCATGCTCGGGCGGCCGTTCGATGGGCACGGGCCGGCTGTCGAAGTTGAGCGGTGCAAAGCCGGAATCGGGGGTCGCGCCTGCCGGTCGGTCGCCGCTTCGGAAGTGCGTGAGCAGGCGGCGGGCAATGGCGGGCGACAGGGGCGGCTGCCCGCGCACGATCTTCTGCAGTTCCTCCACCAGCACCTCGAAGCGGTCTTCCTTGAGCAGGTAGCCGTCGGCTCCGCACTGCAGGGCAGGAAACAGGTGATCGTCGTCCGAGTACAGCGTGGTGACGATCTTGGTGGCCGGGTACTGCTTGAGTTCGGCCAGCAGTTCCATGCCGCTGCCGTCGGGCAACTCGAGGTCGAGCAGTATGAGCTTGAATGGATCGACGCCGTGCAGGCCCGTGGGCCCGCCCGCAATGGCGATATGCGCACGCGCCGTTTCCAGATCGCCGGCCTCGGTGATCGTGATGGTGTCGCTGAAGCTTTCACGCACCACCCGGCACAGAAAGCCCCGCGCTACCGGGTTGTCTTCGAGTATGAGGACCTTGACGGCCATGGCACAGCATCTCCCGGCTCGGGATGCTAGCGCAGATGCCTTGCGCACCCCCCCCTCCGACGGGGGGGAAGCGGGCACTGTTGTCACCAATGCTTACGCGTTGACCAACACCACCTTGCCCAGCACCTCTCGGTTGTTCATGCGGGCATAGGCAGCGTGCAGCTCACTCATCGCAAGCGCGCGGTCGATGGCGGGCTTGAGCTTGCCTTCGGCCGCCCACTCGGACAAACGCGCGAGCATCGCCGCGTTGGCACGCGGTTCGCGCTGGACGTACTGACCCCAGAACACGCCCACGATCGAGACGCCCTTGAGCAGCGGAAGGTTCAATGGCACCGAAGGGATCGTGCCCGAGGCAAAACCGATGACCAGGTAGCGCCCGCGCCATGCCACCGAGCGCAGAACGGGCTCGGCGAGGTCGCCGCCCACCGGGTCGTAGACCACGTCGGGTCCCTTGCCGTCGGTGAGCTTCTTGAGCGCATCGCGGATGTCCTCGGTCCGGTAGTTGATGGTGGCTTCGGCGCCGAGCGATCGGGCCAGCGCGCACTTCTCGTCGGTGGAGGCTGCGCCGATCACCCGTGCGCCGGCGGCCCGGGCGATCTGAACAGCGGAGCTGCCAACGCCGCCTGCGGCACCCAGCACCAGCACGGTTTCACCGGGCTGCAGCGCGCCGCGGTCCATGAGCGCATGCCAAGAGGTACCGTAGGTGAACATGAATGCGGCGGCATGCTCGAAGTCGAAGCCGCTTGGCACGGGCATCACCCGTTCTGCGGGCACGATGGCATGGGTGCCGAACCCGCCTGTGCCCCCGAGCGCCGCCACCCGATCCCCCAGCGCCAGGCCGGTCACGCCCGGACCCAGTGCATCCACCACGCCGGCGTACTCCGAGCCGGGCACGAAGGGCAGCGGCGGCTTGATCTGGTACTTGTTCTGCACGATGAGCAGGTCCGGAAAATTCAGGCTGGCCGCGCGCACCGCCACCCGGATCTCGCCCGGGCCGGGCTCGGGCGTGGGCGCTTCGCGCCACTGCAGGGCGTCGACGCCCACGGGGTTGTCGCAGAACCATGCGTGCATTTGGATCTCCAGTTTCGGGGGGCGGCTGGTCGGAGCGCGCGATCTTAGTAAGGCCTGCCGTGCCGCGACGTCGCCAGGGTGACGGCTGCCTACAATGGGCCGCATATGCGCATCCTCATTGCGAACGACGACGGTTACCTGGCTCCGGGAATCTCGGCGCTGGTGAAGGCCATGAACGGGCTGGGACACATCGATGTGGTGGCGCCTGAGCAGAATGCCAGCGGAACGTCGAACGCGCTCACGTTGACTCGGCCGCTCAATGTGTTCCGCGCCGCAGGGCCGCAACAGGGTTTCCACGTCGTGAGCGGCACGCCGTCGGACTGCGTGCACGTGGCGCTCACGGGCCTGCTCGGGCAGCGCCCCGACCTGGTGGTCACCGGCATCAACCAAGGTGCCAACATGGGTGACGACACCCTGTACTCGGGCACGGTGGCTGCGGCCATGGAAGGCTTCCTGTTCGGCATTCCGGCGGTCGCGTTCTCGCAGGTCGAGAAGGGCTGGGCCCATCTCGATGCCGCTGCCCGGGTTGCCCGTTCGGTGGTGGAAGAACTGCTGGCATTGCCGCTGACGGGTGCTCCGTGGCTGCTCAACGTCAACATCCCCAATCGACCCGATGCCGACCGACTGCCGCGCCAGGTCACCCGCTTGGGGCGCCGCCATGCCAGCGAGCCCGTCATCCGCCAGGTCAGCCCCCGAGGCGAGACGATCTACTGGATCGGTCCGGCTGGCGATGCCAGGGAGGCCGGCGAGGGCACCGACTTCCACGCAACGGCCCATGGCTGCGTGTCGATCACGCCGCTGCAGGTCGACCTCACCGACCACGCGGCGCTGGGCAGCTGGCGTTCTCGCCTGGCCTTGGCCGAACGGTCATGAAGCCCCGTGCACCGCGTCGTCCGCCGGCGTTTCCGGCCGGGGCGGGCACGGCATCGGCACCGGGGGCGGCAGCACGTCCGGCCGCGCCGTTGCGCCCGCAACGGCTGCTCGACAGTGCCGCACGCGATGCGGCGCGGTTGACGGCGCCGACCGGGCTGGGCCTGGACTCTGACGCGGTCCGCCTGCGCATGGTCGAGCGCCTGCGGCTGGAGGGCATCGCCTGTGAGCCTGTCTTCGAAGTGATGGCGCAGGTGCCTCGTCACCTGTTCGTCGATACAGCGCTGGCAGGCCAGGCCTACGAGGACACCAGCCTGCCGATCGGGCTGGGGCAGACGATCTCCAAGCCGTCGGTCGTGGCCCGCATGCTCGAACTGCTGTTCCAGGGCGCCAATGCACGCCGGCAGCAGCATCTCGGGCAGGTGCTGGAAATCGGCACCGGATGCGGCTACCAGGCGGCCTTGCTCGCTCGGTTGGGCCGACGGGTGGTGTCGGTGGAGCGGCTGACGGGGCTGTTCGAACGGGCACAGTCCAACCTGACCGCCTGGCGGCAGGACCGTGTGCGGCTCGTGCATGGCGATGGCATGCTGGGCCACCCGCCGCTGGCGCCCTACGACAGCATCATCGCTGCCGCAGGTGGAGCCGAGATCCCAAATGCCTGGCTCGAGCAGTTGGCCATCGGCGGGCGCCTCGTGGCGCCGACGCAAGGCAGCTCAGTCGGGCAGGTATTGGTGGTGGTCGACCGCCACAGCGACGGCTGGTCGCGCATCCATCATGAGTCCGTGCACTTTGTCCCCCTAAAATCGGGGGTCACCTGAGCCCGCGGCTTGCGCCGCACCTGCCCCATGCATCTGCGTTCCCTGCCGTGGTACCTGGCCTGTCTGGCAACGTTGGGCGGCTGCGCGTCGTCCGGGCACCGTGCACCCGTCGAAGAGCGAGCCCCGACGCCGCGCGCTGCCGTGGCGCCGGCACAGGGGAGCGCAGCCGCGACACCAGCGGCGACCGCGGCCAGTGCACCCGATCCCAAGACCATGCCCAACGCCGAGCACGCCGGCAAGCCGGGCTACTACACGGTCAAGCCTGGGGACACACTCATTCGTGTCGGACTCGAAAATGGACAGAACTGGCGTGACGTTGCGCGCTGGAACGGCATCGACAACCCCAACGTGATCGAGGTTGGGCAGGTGCTGCGTGTGCTTCCGCCCGCACAGGATGCGACTGCCGTGGCTTCGAGGGGCGTGGGTCCGGCCAAGGTGGAAGCACGCGGGCTCGACGCCAAGCCGGCACCGGCGCCGTCACTGTCCGGTGCGGCTTCCGGCAGTGCGCCTGCCACCGCTGCACCTGCCGCCAGCGCGGCGTCAATGCCTGCATCGGTCCCCAACCCGGCCACTGCGCGCGAGGGCGAGGAGGAGCCGCAATGGGCCTGGCCCGCTGCCGGCGCGGTGGGCAGCGGCTTCGACGAAGGTCGCAACAAGGGCCTGGCGATCCTGGGCAAGACCGGCGATCCGGTCCTCGCAGCGGCGGACGGGCGCGTGGTCTACGCCGGTTCCGGTCTGCGTGGCTACGGCAACCTGGTCATCGTCAAGCACAGCAACACCTACCTCACGGCGTACGCGCACAACCAAGCGTTGCTCGTCAAGGAGGACCAGGCCGTGCGGCGCGGCCAGCGCATTGCCGAAATGGGCTCTACAGATGCCGACCGGGTGCAACTGCACTTCGAGATACGCAAGCATGGCAAGCCGGTCGATCCGGCCAGGTTGCTGCCACCCCGGTAGGGCAGTGCGCCGGCGCGGTACAAGTCACCATGGGCCGGCGCGTCAATGCTCGAGTTTCAAGTGCCGTCGAGGTGGCGCGCCCTCGGGCGACCGTCGATGCCGCTGACGGGCCGCTGGGCACCGATGACGCCCGCAGTCGGGACGACGAACGCGCGCTCGGTCCGGCGGGTGATGCCGACCCGGGCAATGCGCTGCAGCTGTATCTGCGAGACATCCGCAAAGCGCCGCTGCTGAGCCCCGAGGAGGAGTTCGACACCGCCTCCAGGGCGCGGCAGGGCGACTTCGCCGCGCGCCAGACGATGATCGAGCGCAACCTGCGGCTGGTGGTGAGCATTGCCAAGAATTACCTCGGCCGTGGCCTGCCACTTTCGGACCTTATCGAAGAGGGCAACCTTGGCCTGATGCACGCGATCGCGAAATTCGAACCTGAGCGCGGCTTTCGCTTCTCGACTTACGCGTCGTGGTGGGTGCGCCAGGGCATCGAGCGCGCGATCATGCATCAGGCGCGCATGGTGCGGTTGCCGGTGCATGTGGTGCGTGAGCTCAACCAGGTGGTTCGGGCGCGGCGCGCACTCGAGGCAGATGCCCATTCGCGCGGTGGTACGCCCGCGCAGGTGCGCACCGACGACATTGCGGCGGCACTGGGACGCGACTTGGCACAGGTCGACGCGCTGCTCAAGCTGGCCGAGCAGCCCACGTCGCTCGATGCCCCGCTGGACGCCGAGAGCGTCGAGTCGCTGATGGACAGCGTGGTCGATGAGCACGCGGTAGACCCGATGGGCCTGTTGCTCAGCCATGAGGTCGAGCGCCTGCTCGAGCAAGGCCTGGCCGAGCTTCCGCAACGCGAGCGCGAGGTGCTCGAGGGTCGTTACGGGTTGGGCGATCGCGAGCCGCAGACGCTTGAAGCGCTGGCCGAGCGCCTGAGTTTGACCCGAGAGCGCGTGCGCCAGATCCAGCAGGAAGCGCTGGTCAAGCTCAAGCGCCGCATGGCCCGCCAGGGCGTGGACCGTGACTCGGTGTTCTAGGAGACTGTCGGGGCCTCGGATAATCCCAGCATGACTATGAGTGACGAGTGGCTGCGCGTCGAGTCCATCGACATCGAGGCGCAGGGCGTGGCCCACGACAACGGCGGCAAGGTGGTCTTCATCGACGGCGCCTTGCCGGGCGAGGACGTTCAGGTCGATATCACGCGGCGCAAGCCGCAGTGGGAGCAGGGCAACCTGCGCGCACTGCGCCGCGACAGCGCATTGCGCGTGCGCCCGCGATGCCCGCACTTCGGTCTGCATGCCGGGTCATGCGGTGGCTGCAAGATGCAGCACCTCGATGCGGCTGCACAAGTGGCCGTGAAGCAGCGCGCGCTCGAGGACAACCTGGCCCACCTGGCCAAAGTGCGGCCCGAGTGTGTGCTGCGGCCGATCGAAGGCCCCTCCTGGGGCTACCGATACCGGGCGCGGCTGTCGGTGCGGCATGTGCCACGCAAGGGCGGCGTGCTGGTCGGCTTCCACGAACGCAAGTCGCGCTACGTGGCCGACATGACCGAGTGCCATGTGTTGCCGCCCCAGGTGGCGTCGCTGCTGGTGCCGCTGCGACTGCTGATCGGTACGATGGACCAGCGCGATCGCCTGCCACAGATCGAAGTCGCGGTCGGTGACCTCGACGGTGATCCGCTCGTGGTGCTGGTGCTGCGCCATCTGGAGCCCTTGAGCGTGGGCGATGCCCAGAAACTGCGCGCGTTTGGGCGCGAACATGCGGTCCACTGGTGGCTGCAGCCCAAGGGGCCGGAGACCGTGCATCCGCTCGTGGAGGACGGGCCCGAGCTGGCTTACAGCCTGCGTGAGTTCGACCTGCGCATGCCGTTTCGGCCCACCGACTTCACGCAGGTCAACCCCATGATCAATGCGGCGCTTGTCGGCCGTGCGCTGCGGCTGCTCGAGGTGTCGCCGGCGCACCGCGTGATCGACTGGTTCTGCGGCCTGGGGAACTTCACGCTGCCCATTGCGCGCATGGCGCGCGCCGTGCTCGGCATCGAGGGCAGCGACGTGCTCGTTCAACGCTCACGCGAGAACGCCGCACGCAATGGCCTGGCCGAGCGCGCGCAGTTCATGGCGCGCAATCTGTTCGAGATCACGGTCGACGACCTGCAGGGCTTCGGTTCGGCCGAACGCTGGCTGGTCGATCCGCCACGCGAGGGAGCCTTCGCGCTGGTCAAGGCATTGGCCGAGTACCGACAGGCGCGCGCGGGGCTGCCCGATGACGATTCGCCCCAGCGCATCGTCTACGTGAGCTGCAACCCCGCCACGCTGGCGCGAGACGCCGGTCTGTTGGTGCACCAGGCGGGCTACCGCTGCTTGGCCGCTGGCGTGGTCAACATGTTCCCGCACACCGCCCATGTCGAGAGCATCGCGGTGTTCGAACGCGGTGGATCGGCGCCGGGATGATCGCCGGCCGTCACGGCGCCGCCGTTGAAAGCCCTGCATGAAGTAGAAGCGGGCCCGCTCGGGGCCCGCGACAACCGGCGGCAGCTGCGCCGCCGGCCGGTAGAGTCACTCGCGTTCGCCGCCGAAAATGCCCAGCAGCGCCAGCAGGCTCTGGAACACGTTGTAGATGTCCAGGTAGATCGCCAGCGTGGCGGTGATGTAGTTCGTCTCGCCGCCGTCGATCACGCGCTTGATGTCGTAGAGCATGAAGGCCGAGAAGACGCCGATGGCCAGCACGCATACCGTGATCATCAGGGCGCTGGACTGCAGGAAGATGTTCACCAGGCCCGCCACCAGGAGCATGAGCGCGCCGACGAACAGGAACTTGCCCATGCCCGACAGGTCACGCTTGATGACCGTGGCCAGCGAGGCCATGCCGAAGAACACGATCGCGGTACCGCCGAAGGCGGTCATGATCAGCGAACTGCCGTTCTTGAATCCCAGGATGACCGCCAGCATGCGAGCCAGCATGAGGCCCATGAAGAACGTGAAGCCGAGCAGCACGGCCACACCTGTAGACGAGTGCTTGGTCTTTTCGATCGCGAACATGAATCCAAAGGCGCCAGCGAGGAACACGATCGCGCTGATACCCGGGCCCATTGCCGAGGTGATGCCGGTGCTGATCCCGACCCAGGCACCCAGCACCGTCGGCACCAGCGACAACGCCAGCAGCCAGTACGTGTTGCGCAGGACGCGATTGCGTTCGACAGCCAGCGAGCCCTGTCCGGCCAGGCCGGGGAAGGTTTGCAGGCGTTCGTTCATGAGACCTCCGTCGAGTGGTTGATGCGCCGTTCGATCGCGCGGGCGGATTCTAGTTCCCGTCAGGGCGCTCGGTTGTGACTTCGGACGGCTGAAGTGGCCACTCCACCGGGCGCGTGGAAACCCTGACGTGTCGGGAGGATCGGTCTATAATCAACAGGTTTACCCGCCAACAACGCAGCCCGAGCGAAACTTCCCACCGGTTTCCCCCCAGGTCTTGTGAGCACATCGGCCCGGACCGCGCCTTCGAGCGCGCCGGCACCGGGAGCCGAGCCGGGCGCGCGCAAACCGGAGTTCCCTCTTGCTGTTGCCCGTACTGCCCCCCGCGCTACTTGTTCTTGCAGACGGCACGGTGTTCCGGGGCATCTCGATCGGCGCCGCTGGCTCGACCGTGGGCGAAGTGGTGTTCAACACCGCGCTCACCGGTTACCAGGAAATCCTCACTGACCCCAGCTACTGCCGGCAGATCGTCACTCTGACGTATCCGCACATCGGCAACTACGGGGTCAACGAGGAAGACGTCGAAGCCTCCCGGATCCACGCCGCCGGGCTCGTGATCAAGGACCTGCCGCCTCGCAGCTCCAATTTCCGCGCCCATCTCACCTTGCCGCAGTACCTGCAACGCGAAGGCACGGTGGCGATCGCCGGCATCGACACCCGGCGCCTGACGCGGGTGCTGCGCACCGCCGGCGCCCAGAACGGCTGCATCGCCACCTTCGTTGCCGGACACGTGGTGACGCAGTCGGACATCGACGCCGCCCTGGCAGCCGCGCGCGGCGCGGCCAGCATGAACGGGCAGGATCTGGCCCAGGTCGTGAGCACGGAGGTGGTCTACGACTGGAGCGAGACCGAGTGGACGCTGGGCATGGGCTACGGGCGCCAGGCACAACCCAGGTACCACGTGGTGGCCTATGACTTCGGCGTCAAGCGCAACATCCTGCGCATGCTGGCCAGTCGCGGCTGCCGCGTCACCGTGGTGCCGGCCCGCACCAGCGCGGCTGCGGTGCTCGCCTTGCGACCGGATGGCATCTTCCTGAGCAACGGCCCAGGTGATCCTCAGGCATGCGACTACGCGATCGACGCCACCCGTGCGCTCGTCGACAGCGGCATTCCGACCTTCGGCATCTGCCTGGGCCACCAGATCCTGGCGCTGGCCTGCGGCGCTCGCACGTTCAAGATGAAGTTCGGGCACCACGGTGCCAACCACCCCGTGAAGGATCTGGACACCGCGCGCGTGTGCATCACCAGCCAGAACCACGGCTTCGCGGTGGACGAGTCGTCGTTGCCGACGAGCCTGCGCGTCACGCACACCAGCCTCTTCGATGGCACGGTGCAGGGCCTGGCACATGCCAGCCGGCCGGCATTTTGCTTCCAGGGCCATCCCGAGGCCTCGCCAGGCCCCCATGACATCGACTACCTGTTCGACCGCTTCGTTGCACTGATGGACCGGGCGGAGAAGAACCATGCCTAAGCGCACCGATCTGAAGTCCATCCTCATCATCGGGGCCGGCCCGATCATCATCGGCCAGGCCTGCGAGTTCGACTACTCTGGCGCCCAGGCCTGCAAGGCACTGCGCCAGGAAGGCTACAAGGTCATCCTGGTCAACAGCAATCCGGCCACCATCATGACCGACCCGGAGATGGCCGATGTCACCTACATCGAGCCCATCACCTGGCAGGTCGTCGAGAAGATCATCGCCAAGGAGCGCCCGGATGCGGTGCTGCCCACCATGGGCGGGCAGACGGCTCTCAACTGCGCGCTCGATCTGCATCGCCATGGCGTGCTGACGCGCTACGGCGTCGAGATGATCGGTGCCAACGAGCGTGCCATCGAAAAGGCCGAGGACCGCCTGAAGTTCAAGGACGCCATGACGGCGATCGGGCTCGACTCGGCACAGAGCGGCATCGCGCACTCGCTGGAAGAGGCCTGGGCGGTCCAGAAGCGCATCACTGCCCAGACCGGCGGCACCGGGTTTCCGATGGTCATACGCCCCAGCTTCACCCTGGGTGGCACGGGGGGTGGCATCGCTTACAACCCCGAGGAGTTCGAGGAGATCTGCAAGCGCGGCCTGGACCTGTCGCCGACCAACGAACTGCTGATCGAAGAGAGCCTCATCGGCTGGAAAGAGTACGAGATGGAGGTCGTCCGCGACAAGGCGGACAACTGCATCATCGTGTGCTCGATCGAGAACCTCGATCCGATGGGCATCCACACCGGTGACTCCATCACTGTGGCCCCGGCGCAGACGCTGACCGACAAGGAATACCAGCTGATGCGAAACGCGTCGATCGCCATCCTGCGCGAGATCGGCGTCGACACCGGTGGCTCGAACGTGCAGTTCTCGATCAGCCCCGACACCGGCCGCATGATCGTGATCGAGATGAACCCGCGGGTGTCGCGCTCGTCCGCCCTGGCCTCCAAGGCGACCGGCTTCCCGATCGCCAAGATCGCGGCCAAGCTGGCAGTGGGCTTCACACTGGACGAGCTGCGCAACGACATCACCGGCGGCGCCACGCCGGCGAGCTTCGAGCCCAGCATCGACTACGTCGTCACCAAGATCCCGCGCTTCGCATTCGAGAAGTTCCGCGAGGCCGATCCTCATCTCACGACCCAGATGAAGAGCGTGGGCGAAGTGATGGCCATGGGCCGCACCTTCCAGGAGTCGTTCCAGAAGGCGCTGCGCGGCCTGGAGACCGGTATCGACGGCCTGACCGAGCGCGAGACGGACCGCGAGGAAATCATCGAGGCAATCGGCAATGCCGGCCCCGAGCGTGTGCTCTACGTCGGTGATGCATTTCGCATCGGGATGTCGCTCGACGAGATTTTCGAGGAGACGCGCATCGATCCGTGGTTCCTGGCGCAGATCCAGGAAATCGTCGAGACCGAGCGCCAACTGCATGGGCGCACCGTGGCCAGCTTGTCTGCCGCGGAACTGCGCTACCTGAAGGCCAAAGGATTTTCCGACAAGCGCCTGGGCAGGCTGTTGGCGTCCAACCAGCATGAGGTGCGCAAGGCGCGCCACGCGGCGGGCGTGCGACCGGTCTACAAGCGGGTCGACACCTGTGCCGCCGAGTTCGCGACCCAAACCGCCTACATGTACTCCACGTACGACGAGGAGTGCGAAGCCGAGCCCACCAGCCGCCGCAAGATCATGGTGCTGGGCGGCGGGCCCAACCGAATCGGGCAGGGCATCGAGTTCGACTACTGCTGCGTCCACGCTGCGCTGGCGATGCGCGAGGACGGCTACGAGACCATCATGGTCAATTGCAACCCCGAGACGGTGTCCACCGACTACGACACCTCTGACCGGTTGTATTTCGAGCCGGTCACGCTCGAGGACGTCCTCGAAATCGTGGACAAGGAAAAGCCCGTCGGCGTCATCGTCCAGTACGGGGGCCAGACACCATTGAAACTGGCGCTCGACCTCGAAGCCAACGGGGTGCCCATCGTCGGCACGACTCCCGACTCCATCGACATTGCCGAAGACCGCGAACGCTTCCAGAAGCTGCTGCATGAGCTGGGTCTGAGGCAGCCGCCCAACCGCACGGCTCGAACCGAGGACCAGGCGCTGGCGCTGGCCCATGAGATCGGCTACCCGCTGGTTGTGCGGCCGAGCTACGTGCTGGGTGGACGCGCGATGGAAATCGTGCACGGAGACAAGGACCTCGAGCGGTACATGCGCGAGGCCGTGCGCGTTTCAGAGAAGAGCCCGGTGCTGCTGGACCGCTTCCTCGACGACGCGATCGAAGTCGATGTCGACTGCATCTCCGACGGCACCGACGTGATGATCGGCGGCATCATGGAGCACATCGAGCAGGCCGGCGTGCACAGTGGTGACTCAGCCTGCTCGTTGCCGCCATACTCGCTGCCAGCCAAGTTGCAGGACGAGTTGCGCCGCCAAACCACCCTGATGGCCCGCGCCTTGAAGGTCGTGGGTCTGATGAACGTGCAGTTCGCCATTCAGGGCGAGGGCGACGCTGCCGTGGTCTATGTGCTCGAGGTGAACCCACGGGCCTCGCGTACGGTGCCCTACGTCAGCAAGGCAACGGGTCAACCGCTGGCCAAGATCGCCGCGCGGTGCATGGTCGGCCAGGCACTGGCTCGGCAACGTGCCTTGCACGGCGAGCCGCCGCGGGAGGTGATCCCCCCCTACTTCAGCGTGAAGGAGGCTGTGTTCCCGTTCAACAAGTTCCCGGGTGTCGATCCCATCCTCGGGCCGGAAATGCGGTCTACGGGTGAGGTCATGGGGGCAGGGCGCAGCTTTGGCGAAGCCATGCTCAAGAGCCAGCTCGGCGCGGGGTCGCGGCTGCCGTCCAAGGGCACGGTGGTCATCACCGTGAAGAACGCCGACAAGGCGCGTGCCGTCATGGTTGCGCGCGACCTGGTCGAACTGGGGTTCGCCGTGGTGGCCACGAAGGGCACCGCTGCGGCCATTGCGGCAGCCGGCGTCCCGGTGAAGGTGGTCAACAAGGTCAAGGACGGGCGACCCCACATCGCAGACATGGTCAAGGCCGGCGAGATCCAGCTGGTGTTCACCACCGTCGACGAGACCCGAACGGCCATCGCCGACTCCCGCTACATCCGCACGGCGGCTCTGGCCAATCGCGTCACCTACTACACCACCATGGCCGGCTGCGAGGCCGCCACCGAGGCGCTGAAGCACCAGGCGGGCATGACCGTGCTGTCGCTGCAGGAACTGCACGCCGAACTGCACTAGACTTGTGCGTTCAACACTCCGCCGCTGGCGCCGCTCTGGCCGGCCCCGGCGGCGCTTTCATTTTGCTCGAGGAAACGTTACGTCATGACCACCATCCCACTGACCCGGCGGGGCGCCGAGAAGCTCAAGGAGGAGTTGCAGCGGCTCAAGACGGTCGAGCGTCACGCGGTGATCCAGGCCATCGCCGAAGCGCGGGCGCAGGGTGACCTCTCCGAAAACGCCGAGTACGACGCTGCCAAGGACAAGCAGGGCTTCATCGAGGGGCGGATCCTCGAGCTCGAGGGCAAGCTTGCTGCGGCGCAGGTGATCGATCCGGCTGCACTGGATGCCGGCGGGAGGGTGGTGTTCGGCGCCACGGTCGACCTCGAGGACGAAGCCTCCGGCCAAGCGGTAACCTACCAGATCGTGGGCGACGACGAGGCGGACTTGAAGCAGGGCCTGATTTCCATCAGCTCACCGATCGCACGGGCCATGATCGGCAAGGAAGCCGGCGACCTGGCCGAAGTGAAAGCCCCCGGCGGTATCAAGCGCTACGAAATCGTGGACGTGCGATACGTCTGACGCCCATCGGCAGCATGCACGGCCCGGCCTGCGCCGGGCGCGTCCTCAAGTGGACTGGGACTTCTTCTTGACACTGGTCACGCGTGTACGTGCCCTTTTGATCGAACCGCCCGCAGTCACGCGCTGGTTGCCCATCACCTTCACCTTCTTCACCTGCGGGCGGTGGGTGGGGCTCTTCGAGAACTTGACGATCTTCACCAGCTTCGGGCCGGCCATGCGATCCTCGCGGGGCGCCTTCTCCCGCGGCGGAATCGGCCGCCACAGCACCAGCAGCTTGCCGATGTGTTGCACCGGTGCGGCTCCCAGCGCATCTGCCAGGGTCTGGAGCATGGCCATGCGCTCATCGCGTGAGTCGGAGAACACGCGCACCTTGATGAGTCCGTGCGCCTTCAACGCGGCGTCGACCTCTCGGCGCACGGCGTCGGTCAAGCCGTCGGCGCCGACCAGCACCACCGGGTCCAGGTGATGCGCCTCGGCGCGCTTGTCCTTGCGCTGGGCAGGGCTCAATTCGATTGCAGGCATCCCACTATTATCTCCGCGACATGAAGATCAACACCAAGAGCCGCAAGGTCAACAAGGCCTGGCTGCAGGACCATCTGAACGACCCGTACGTCAAGATGGCGCAGCGAGAGGGCTACCGTGCCCGCGCGGCCTTCAAGCTCAAGGAGATCGATGAAGGGTTCCGCCTGTTTCGGCCGGGGCAGGTGGTGGTCGATCTCGGCAGCGCCCCTGGTGCCTGGAGCCAGTACCTGCGCCGCCGCTTTGCGCCCAAGGTTGCAGGCACGGGTGGTGCCGCGGTCGGTGAGTTGCAGGGAACCCTCGTGGCGCTGGATCTGCTCCCGATGGAACCCATCGAGGGCGTGCAGTTCATCCAGGGCGACTTCCGCGAAGAGTCGGTCGTGGCCGAACTGGAAGCGGTTCTAGGTGGGCGTCCGGTCGACGTGGTGGTGTCGGACATGGCGCCCAACCTGTCGGGTATCGAGGTGTCCGATGCGGCCCGCATCGAGCATCTGATCGAACTGGCCATCGACTTCGCCATGCGCCACCTGCGTCCCGACGGTGTGCTGGTGGCCAAGGTGTTCCACGGCAGCGGGTACAGCCAATTGGTCGAGCGCTTCAAGCGGGCGTTTCGAACCGTGAAACCGTGCAAGCCGAAGGCGTCGCGTGACCGGTCATCAGAAACCTTCCTGATCGGATGGGGTCCCAGAAGGCCTTAGGGTTTGGCCGCCGGGCTCGCGCGCCTTTGGCGCCTGCTGTCTTGAATTCGGGCCGAAACCCGGTGCTTATGCGCCTTTACATGCCGATCCCGCACTGCGGAACGTCCTACTTGACTCGAATAGAATGATCCCCACTTACCGCCTGTCCGATGCGTCCCCACTGACGCCGTGTCGTGGGCGCGTTGCAAGGCTGAAGGAGCCGCGGTGAACAATCAATGGTTCTCGAAGATCGCTGTCTGGCTGGTGATCGCACTTGTGCTGTTCACCGTGTTCAAGCAGTTCGATCGCGGGGTCGTTCAAGGGCAGAGCATCCCGTACTCCGAGTTCCTCGACGAGGTAAGGGCAAGGCGCATCAAGCAGGTCACGCTGCAGGAGGGCTACGGCACTTCCGAGATCATCGCCATCACCAACGACGACAAGCGCATCCGGTCCACGGCCACGGCGCTGGACCGCGGCCTGGTGGGTGACTTGATCAAGAACGACGTGAAGTTCGACGTCAAGCCGCGTGAGGAGCCGTCTCTGCTGATGAGCCTGCTCATCAGTTGGGGCCCGATGCTGCTCTTGATCGGCGTGTGGGTGTACTTCATGCGCCAGATGCAAGGTGGTGGCAAGGGCGGGGCGTTCAGCTTCGGCAAGAGCCGCGCGCGCATGCTCGACGAGAGCAACAACGCGATCACGTTCGCCGATGTGGCGGGCTGCGACGAGGCCAAGGAAGAGGTCAAGGAACTCGTCGACTTCCTGAAGGATCCGCAGAAGTTCCAGAAGCTCGGCGGGCGTATTCCCCGCGGCGTGCTGATGGTGGGCCCCCCGGGCACCGGCAAGACGCTGCTGGCCAAGGCCATCGCCGGCGAGGCCAAGGTGCCGTTCTTCAGCATCTCCGGCTCTGATTTCGTCGAAATGTTCGTCGGCGTCGGCGCGGCGCGTGTCCGCGACATGTTCGAGCAGGCCAAGAAGAGTGCCCCGTGCATCATCTTCGTCGACGAAATCGACGCCGTGGGCCGTCACCGCGGTGCCGGCCTGGGTGGCGGCAACGACGAGCGCGAGCAGACGCTCAATCAGATGCTGGTCGAGATGGATGGCTTCGAAACCAATCTCGGCGTCATCGTCATGGCGGCGACCAACCGGCCCGACATCCTCGATCCGGCGTTGCTGCGACCCGGCCGCTTCGACCGCCAGGTGTACGTCACCTTGCCCGACGTCCGCGGGCGCGAGCAGATCCTCAACGTCCACATGCGCAAGGTGCCCATCGGCCAGGACATCCGGGCCGACATCCTCGCTCGCGGCACGCCGGGGTTTTCGGGCGCCGACTTGGCGAATCTCGTGAATGAAGCGGCGCTCTTTGCCGCCCGGCGCAACGGCCGGGTGGTCGAGATGGTCGATTTCGAGAAGGCCAAGGACAAGATCATGATGGGCCCCGAGCGCAAGTCCATGGTCATGCCCGAGGAAGAGCGCAAAAACACGGCCTACCACGAGGCCGGTCACGCACTGGTGGCCCGCCTGCTGCCCAAGACCGACCCGGTGCACAAGGTGACGATCATTCCGCGCGGCCGCGCGCTGGGCGTGACGATGCAGTTGCCCGAGGGCGATCGCTACAGCATGGACAAGGGTCGCATGCTGTCGACGATCTCGGTGCTCTTCGGCGGGCGCATCGCCGAGGAAGTGTTCATGGACCAGATGACGACTGGCGCCAGCAACGACTTCGAGCGGGCCACGCAGATCGCGCGTGACATGGTCACCCGCTATGGCATGACCGACGAACTCGGCCCCATGGTCTACGCCGAGAACGAGGGCGAGGTCTTCCTCGGGCGCTCGATCACCAAGCAGGTGAATGTGTCGGAGCAGACCATGCAGAAGGTCGACCGCGAGATTCGCCGCATCATCGACGAGCAGTACGTGCTGGCGCGAAAGCTGATCGAGGAGAACCAGGACAAGATGCACGCGATGGCCAAGGCGCTGCTGGAGTGGGAGACCATCGACGCCGACCAGATCGACGACATCATGTCCGGGCGGCCGCCGCGCCCACCCAAGGACTGGACACCGCCCAGCGCGCGCTCGACTGGATCGGGTCCCACCGTGGGCAACGCCGACAGCGCACCTGCAACGGCGGCTTGATCGCCCGAAAGGCCCCGCCTGGGGCGGGGTGCCCGCACGGCCGCTACGCGACGCAACACACCTCAGATGGGGCCCTTCAGGGCCCCGTCGTCATCTGGATGTACTGGCAAACCACCCGCTTCAGGCTCAGCCTGACCCGACCGCTGGTGATGGGCATCGTCAACGTGACGCCCGACTCGTTCTCCGACGGCGGGCGACATGGCACACCGGCCCAGGCGATGGCATGGTGCGACCAGCTCGTGGGTGAAGGCGCCGACATACTCGACATCGGCGGGGAGTCCACTCGCCCCGGTGGCCGGGCACCTGATCTGGACGAAGAACTGCGCCGGGTCTTGCCCGTGGTTCGCCATGCCGTGGCTCTGGGTCGGCCGGTCTCGGTCGATACCAGCAGGCCCGAAGTGATGGCCGAGGCCATCGCGGCTGGTGCGGACATCGTCAACGATGTGCGCGCATTGCGACGCCCCGGGGCTTTGGCAGTCCTCGCCGACGCGCCCGACACCGGCGTGTGCCTGATGCACATGCGAGGCGAGCCGGAAACGATGCAGCAGCACACGGCCTACGACGATGTCGTACATGACGTCGCACTTGACCTGGGGCAGCGCATGCGTGAAGTCGTTGACGCTGGCGTGCGAATCGAGCGCATTGCGCTCGATCCCGGGATCGGATTTGCCAAGACCGCCGAGCAGAATTGGGAGTTGATGCGTCGTCAGCGCGAGCTTTGCGCGATCGGTCGACCATTGCTGGTCGGATGGTCGCGGAAGTCCTCGCTGGGACTGCTCACCGGCCGCCCCGTGCACGATCGGCTGGGTGCGAGCGTGGCGGCGGCGGTGGCGGCGGCGTGCCTGGGTGCTTCTGTCGTGCGCGTCCACGATGTGGCGGCCACCGTCGACGCGCTGAAGGTGGCGGCGGCGGCCGGCCTCGTCGGCGGCTGACTGCACGGCACATGCCGACGAACACGCACGATGACGGGGTCGCCGCGACCGGCGACTGCACGATCGACGATCACACAGGAGGGCGAGAGATGACCAGGAAGCACTTCGGAACCGATGGCATACGGGGGGAAGTTGGCAGATCGCCAATCACGCCCGACTTCATGCTGCGCCTGGGGCATGCCGTCGGACGCGTCCTGCGTCAGTCCTCCAGCCGGCCGGTGGTGCTGATCGGCAAGGACACCCGCATCTCAGGCTACATGATCGAGTCGTCGTTGGAGGCAGGCCTGGCTTCGGCGGGCGTGGATACGTTGTTGACCGGTCCATTGCCGACCCCTGGAGTGGCCTACCTGACCCGAGCGTTGCGGCTCGACCTCGGCGTCGTGATCAGTGCATCGCACAACCCGTTCCAGGACAACGGCGTCAAGTTCTTCTCGGCGCGCGGCGAGAAACTGCCCGACGAGTGGGAGGTGGCCGTCGAGCGCGCGATCGACGAGCCGCCACACTGGGTGGATGCTGCGTCACTGGGCCGGGCGCGGCGCATCGACGACGCGCGTGGCCGGTACGTGGAGTTCTGCAAGAGCACGATAGGCAACGACCTGACCCTGCGTGGTCTGAAGCTGGTGGTCGATGCAGCCCACGGGGCGGCCTACCATGTTGCACCCGACGTCTTCCACGAGCTCGGTGCCGAGGTCTCCACCATCGGGTGCGCTCCCGATGGCCTGAACATCAACCAGGGGTGCGGCGCGACTTCACCTCAGGCGCTGGTCGACGCAGTGCGCCAACGGGGCGCCGACTACGGGGTTGCGCTCGATGGCGATGCCGATCGGCTCCAGATCGCCGACCACGACGGGCGCTTGTACAACGGCGACGAACTTCTGTATGCGATGGTGCTCGATCGCCTGGAGCTTGGCCAGCCTGTGGCCGGGGTGGTCGGCACGCTGATGACCAACCTGGCCGTCGAGCAGGCATTGAAGGCGCGCGGTGTCGAGCTGGTTCGGGCCAAGGTCGGCGACCGGTATGTACTGGAGGAGCTCAACGCCCGCGGTTGGCTGCTGGGCGGCGAAGGGTCGGGGCACCTGCTCGCGCTGGACAAGCATACGACCGGTGACGGCATCGTGAGCGCGTTGCAGGTGCTGCAGGCCGTCGGCCGACACGGCGGGCGGCTGGCTGACTTGCTGCAGGGCCTGGAGCTGTTTCCCCAGGAGATGATCAACGTGCGCGTTGCCGCGCAACGCGACTGGCGCCAGAACGCCAGGCTGGTTCGCGAAGCGGAGTCTGTTGAGACCGAGCTGCGCGGCAGTGGCCGGGTTCTGATCCGTGCTTCGGGCACCGAACCGGTGCTGCGGGTGATGGTCGAGGCGCGTGACGGCAATGTCGCCCGTACGCAGGCGCAACGCCTGGCGCTGGCGGCCTCGACCGGTTGATGCACGCTGCCGTGGCGCACGTGCATCGAGCTGTCGCCGGAATAGACCGGGCCCAGCGCGTCACGGAGTTGACACGAAGCGCCGCCGAAGTGTCATGAAACCCAAACCACTGTCACATTACTTTCATGACCCATCCCTAGGATGAGCACCATTGCACGCCGGGGCGTGCTCATCGTGGAGCGAAACTCATGAACGTTGGTGTCAAGGTGGTTGCGGCGGCGGCCGCGCTCGGGTTTGCCGCGCTGGCTGCACAGGCCCAGCAGGTCGTCAAGATCGATGGCTCGTCGACGGTGTACCCGATCACCGAAGGCGTGGCCGAGGACTTCCAGAAGGCAAAGAAGAACGCCGTCAAGGTGACGGTGGGCATCTCCGGTACCGGCGGAGGCTTCAAGAAGTTCTGCCGCGGCGAAACCGACATTTCCAACGCCTCGCGCCCGATCCTCGACAAGGAAATGCAGGCATGCCGCGAGGCCGGCATCGAGTACATCGAGCTGCCAGTGGCGTTCGATGCCCTGACCGTCGTGATCAACCCGAAGAACACCTGGCTCAAGCAGGCGACCGTCGAAGAGCTCAAGAAGCTGTGGGAGCCGGCCGCCCAAGGCAAGGTGCTGCGCTGGAACCAGGTCAATCCGTCGTGGCCCGACGCGCCGGTCAAGCTGTTCGGTGCCGGTGCCGATTCCGGCACGTTCGACTACTTCACCGAGGCCATCGTCGGCAAGAGCAAGTCCAGCCGCGGTGACTTCACCGCATCGGAAGACGACAACGTGCTGGTGCAGGGCGTTTCGCAGGATGTCAATGCGATGGGGTTCTTCGGCTACGCCTACTACGCCGAAAACCAGGCGCGTCTGAAGGCGCTGGCCATCGTCGAAAAGGCGGGCAAGCCGGCCGTTCTGCCCAGCGAGGCCTCGGTCCTGGATGGCAGCTACCAACCGCTGTCCCGCCCGATCTTCATCTATGTGAACGTGAAGTCGCTGGCCAAGCCGGAGGTCAAGGAGTTTGCGGAGTACTACCTGAAGGCGTCGCCGAAGATCGCCAAGGAAGTGAAGTACGTCCCCCTGCCCCCGAAGGCGTACACACTCGGCCAGGAGCATCTCACCAAGCTGAAGAAGGGTAGCGTGTTCGGCGGCAAGAACGAGGTGGGTGTGCGCATCGAAGACCTGCTGTCGCGGGAAGCCAAGCTCTGATCGGCCGACGCGTGCCCCAGTGATTGCCGGGCCCCGAGCGCGCAGGCGACGGGGCCCGTTTTCGTGATGATCGAGCGAGGGCCCAAGTGGCCATCGACGACGAGGGGTTTCTAGAATGTCGACCACACCCACTCAAACGGTCGAGGTCCCGGTGAAGGATGTCCCGTTGACCGGCGAGGCTCGCCTGGCCCAGATGGCCAGGGCCAAGCTCCAGCGCAAGCGCAAGGAGTCGGCCATCGAGTTCGTGCTGCTGCTGGCCGCTTGCGTGTCGGTGTTCACGACGGCTGGCATCGTCTACATCCTGGTGAAGGAGTCGGTTGTCTTCTTCCGCAGCGTGCCGGTGTGGGACTTCCTCACCGATACGCAATGGACGCCGCTGTTCGACGACGCGCACTTCGGGATCATGGTGCTGCTGTCGGGCACGATCACCAGCTCGGCGGTAGCGCTGTGCGTGGCCGTGCCCCTGGGCACGATCATCGCCATCTACCTGTCGGAATTCGCCGGGCACAAGACACGCGAGACGCTCAAGCCTGTGCTCGAAATGCTCTCTGGCGTGCCGACCATCATCTACGGCTACTTCGCTCTGCTGTTCGTCACGCCGCTGCTGCAGAAGTTGTTCCCCGAGTTGCCGGGCTTCAATGTGCTGTCGGCTGGCCTGGTCATGGGCATCATGATCATTCCGTATGTCGCCTCGCTGTCCGAGGATGCCATGCGCGCCGTGCCCATGGGTCTGCGCGAGGGTTCATATGCCATGGGTGCCACGCGTTACCAGACCGCCGTGAAGGTGGTGGTACCCGCAGCGCTGTCAGGCATCGCCTCGGCCTACATCCTCGGCATCTCGCGCGCGGTTGGCGAAACCATGATCCTGGCCGTCGCTGCGGGCATGCAACCCACGCTCACATTCAATCCGATGGAGCCTGCTGCCACCATCACCAGCTATATCGTGCAAGTGGCGCTGGGTGACTTGCCGCACGGATCGGTGGGGTACCAGACCATCTTCGCCGCTGGTCTGATGCTGCTCTTGCTGACGCTGGCCTTCAACATGCTGGGCTACTGGATCCGCCGCAAGTACCGGGAGGTTTACTGACATGGCAGCCATCGACGCCGTTGCGCGGGCAAAGGAAATCCGCGAGCTGATACGCGCGCACAAGCGCTGGGACACCATCTTCGCGATGCTGGGCCTGCTGGCCATGATGGTTGGCATCCTCACCTTGGTGGCCCTGTTCACCGAGATGGTGGTCGATGGCCTGCCCCGGCTGAACGCCGAGTTCTTCACCAATTTCCCGTCGCGGCGGGCGGGTCAGGCGGGCATCTTGTCGGCCTGGGTCGGCTCGATTCTGGTCATGCTTGTGACAGCGAGCTTCGCCGTCCCGATCGGCATCGCAGGAGCGATTTACCTCGAAGAGTACGCCAAGAAGAACTGGTTCACCGACATCATCGAGATCAACATCAGCAACCTGGCGGGTGTTCCGTCCATCGTCTACGGTCTGCTGGCGCTGGGCCTGTTCGTCTACACCTTCGGATTCGGGCAGAGCATTCTGTCGGCGGGGTTGACGCTGGCACTGCTCATCCTGCCGATTGTCATCGTGGCCACACGCGAGGCGCTGCGCTCGATTCCGCAGCACATTCGGGAGGCTGCCTACGGCTGCGGCGCATCGCGCTGGCAGGTGGTGCACGACCACCTGCTGCCGTACAGCACGCCTGGCATCCTGACCGGCGTGATCATCGGCATGGCCCGGGCGATCGGCGAAACGGCCCCGATCATCACGATCGGTGCGCTCACCTTCATCGCCTTCCTGCCGCCGGTGCCCTTCTCCGGAGATCCTCCTGCGGGCCTTTTCGACTGGCTGACGTCGCCATTCACGGTGATGCCCATCCAGATCTTCAACTGGACCTCGCGTCCAGATCCGGCGTTTCACCAGAACGCGGCCGCTGCCAGCCTGGTGCTGGTGGTCATGACGCTGGGCATGAACGCCCTGGCAATTTGGCTGCGGTACCGCCTGCGCAAGAACATCAAGTGGTGATGCCCTTAGGCCCACAGCATCGACGGATGACCCCATGACCTCCACGATCACCCTGCCCGACAACCCACCGCCATTGAAGGCGCAGTCGAAGTCGCTCGACTTCTACTACGGTGACTTCAAAGCGCTCAAGGGCGTTTCGATGCCGGTGTACGAACACCGCGTCACTGCGCTCATCGGTCCCTCCGGCTGCGGCAAGAGTACGTTCCTGCGCTGCTTCAACCGGATGCACGATCTCTACCCTGGACATCGGTACGACGGCGCGATCGAGCTGTTGCCCGACGCCGTGAACGTGCTTGCGCATGAGGTGGATCCCATCGAGGTCCGCATGCGCGTGTCGATGGTGTTCCAGAAGCCCAATCCGTTCCCGAAGTCGATCTTCGAGAACGTGGCATATGGCCTGCGCGTGCGCAACGAGAAGTCGCGCAGCTACATCGAGGACAAGGTCGAGGCGGCGCTGAAGGGCGCCGCACTGTGGAACGAGGTCCGCGACCGTCTCGACGAAGGTGGCTCCAACTTGTCGGGCGGTCAGCAGCAGCGCCTGTGCATCGCACGGGCGCTGGCCACCGATCCGGAAATCATCCTGTTCGATGAGCCCACCTCGGCCCTGGACCCGATCGCCACAGGTGCGATCGAGGACCTGATCGGGGAGCTGAAGGACAAGGTGTCGATTCTGATCGTGACCCACAACATGCAGCAGGCTGCCCGCGTGTCGGACTACACCGCCTACATGTACCTGGGTGAGTTGATCGAGTACGGCGACACCAAGGAGATCTTCATGCGTCCGAAGCGCAAGGAGACTGAGGACTACATCACCGGACGCTTCGGCTGACGGTTGCCCCCGGAGGAAAGCCATGTCCGACAAACACCTGTCCACGCAATTCGACTCCGAGCTGGCTGGCATCTCCGCGCAGGTGCTGGAGATGGGCGGTCTGGTCGAGTCGCAGGTCGCGCAAGCGGTTTACGCCCTGTCGAATTTCAGCGCCGATGTCGCCACGCAGGTACTCAAGCAGGAAGAGCGGGTGAACGCGATGGAAGTCGACATCGACCGCGATCTGTCGTCGATCATCGCCCGACGCCAGCCCACGGCTCGCGACCTGCGGCTGCTGATCGCCGTGTCCAAGACCATCGGCAATCTGGAGCGCATCGGCGACGAGGCCGCGCGCATCGCCCGCACGGTGCAGAAACTGATGAATGCGGGCATGTCCAGTCGGCTGCGCCTGCCGGTATCCGACCTGTCCTTCGAGGCCGAGCTCGCCACGCAGCAGCTGCGCAAGGCGCTTGATGCCTTCGCGCGGCTGGACACGATGGCCGCGCTCGAAGTGCTGCGGCAGGACGACCAGATCGACCAGGAGTTCGACGGCCTGATGCGCAAGCTGATCACCTACATGATGGAAGACCCGCGCACCATTTCGTCAGCCATCGATCTGGTGTTCGTGGCCAAGGCGATCGAACGCGTGGGTGACCACGCCAAGAACCTGGCCGAAGTCATCATCTACATCGTCAAGGGAACCGACGTCCGGCACAACCCGGTCGAGGCTGTCGAGACGATGGTTCGTTGAGTCCGAGCAGATGAGCAGGATCCTGGTTGTCGAGGACGAGTCGGCCATTGCGGAGTTGATAGCCATCAACCTGCGGCATGCCGGGCATGAGATCACGCTGGCCGCGTCGGCCGAGCAGGCCCAGCGAGAGGTGGACGCCATGCTGCCCGACCTTGTGGTGCTGGACTGGATGCTTCCGGGCCAGTCGGGGCTTGCGCTGGCCCGGCAGTGGCGTGCGGATGCGCGCACAAAGGAGCTGCCCATCATCTTGCTGACCGCTCGTGCGGCCGAGCAGGACAAGGTGTCGGGCCTGGATGCGGGCGCGGATGACTACCTCACCAAGCCGTTCTCGACCAACGAGCTGATGGCCCGCATACGCGCCGTGCTGAGGCGCAAGGTGCCAGAGGCGCTGGACGAAGCGGTCGAGATTGCCGGGCTGAAGCTGGATCCGGCTACGCGCCGAGTCAGTCATCGCGACCGCGAACTGAAGCTGGGGCCCACCGAGTTCCGGCTGCTGCACTTCCTGATGAAACATCCGGAGCGTGTGCACAGCCGGTCGAACCTGCTCGATCGGGTCTGGGGTGACCACGTGTTCATCGAAGAGCGCACGGTCGATGTGCACATCAAGCGGCTGCGTGAGGCGTTGTCGCCGGCAGGCTGTTCCGGCATGCTCGAGACCGTGCGAGGGGCCGGTTACCGCCTGACGGGCAGTGCCAGCGCAGCTGTGGGGTAGAGGCTCGAATTCCGGCAATGAACTCGACTTGGCTGCGTCCCCTGCTGGCCTGGGCGGCCTGCGCGACCGGCGCCGGAGCGGGCTACGGCCTGGGCGCATGGCTGGGGCACCCATTGTGGATGGCGGCCGCCGGGGCGAGTGCGGTGGTGATTCTGCTGGGTGCGTATGACGTGGCACATGCCTACCGTTTCCTGCGATGGCTGCGTGGCCCGCGCGCGCTGGAACTCGGTGATGCCACGGGGTTGTGGTCTGAAGTCTTCTTCAGGGCCGAGCGCACTCTGAAGTCACTCGAGCACGAGCTGCTGCAGGAGCGCGAGCAGCGCAGCCAGTTTCTCAGCGCGATCGAGGCTTCGCCCAACGGCGTGCTGCTGCTTGACGAGAGCGACCAGATCGAGTGGTGCAACCGCGTCTCCGCCGAGCACTTCGGGCTGGATGTCCAGCGCGACATTCTCCAGCGCATCACGAACCTGGTTCGAATGCCGGCCTTCGTTGCCTACTTGCAGGGAGGCTCCTGGAGTGAACCGGTGGTGGTGGAAGGGCGCGATCCGGCCAGTGCCCTGTCGGTACTCGTACGACGCTATGGCCAGGGCCGCAAGATCGTCTTGTCCATGGACATCACCGAACGCCAACGCGGTGAGGCGATGCGTCGCGACTTCGTGGCCAACGTCTCGCACGAGATACGCACCCCCCTGACCGTCCTGGCAGGCTTCATCGAGACGATGGAGAACCTGCCGCTGACCGAGACCGAGCGCCAGCGCGTGCTGCTGTTGATGCGCCAACAAACCGATCGCATGCACGTGCTGGTGGCTGACTTGCTGACGTTGGCCCAGCTCGAGGGCAGTCCGCGCCCCTCACTGGATCAGTGGCATCGCCTGGCTGCGCTGCTGCAGCGCATCGAGGCCGACGGGTGCACGCTCTCGGCGGGTCGGCATACCCTGGTGTTTCCGGTAGACGTGCCGGTCGAAGTGGCAGGCGTCGAGGCGGAGATCCTCAGTGCCGTCGGCAACCTGGTGAACAACGCGGTCCGGTATACGCCGACAGGTGGCCGCATCGAGGTGTCGTGGGTCGTGCGCAATGGGGGAGACGCGCTCCTGGAGGTACGCGACAACGGGATCGGCATCGCCCGCGAGCATCTGCCGCGGCTCACCGAGCGCTTTTACCGGGTCGATGGCAGCCGCTCACGCGAGACCGGTGGCACTGGCCTGGGCCTGGCCATCGTCAAACATGTGATGCAGCGCCATGGTGGCGAGCTGGAGGTCGAGAGCGAGCCCGGCAGGGGATCGTGCTTCCGCCTCGTCTTTCCGAGTGCGCGAGTCCGGCCGGTCGGTGGATTGAATCCAGCAGCGAGCGTCGTGGACGACACCGCGACGGCGCCCTGAGGTTGAGTCGCGGCCGGCGACGCCTGGCCAACCACGCTTGCCTCGAGCCGGCTTGACCGGATTGCGCGGCCGGTTCAAGCCGGAGCGCGCTGGCGGAGGTACAGCACCAGGGTCTCCTGGCGCTCGGTCGGGCGGCGCACGCGTTCTTGTTCGACCCACATCGCCGATGGCGGTGCCCGTCGCACTGGCGTGGATTGCACCAGAAGCAGCGCATCGCAAGTGACCGTGTCGGGGGGCATTCCCTGCGCATCGACTCGGCGGCCCGTGTAGTACTCCAGTGCTGCCACCAGTACCGGTGGGGCCGTCGGCGCGCTGACGCAACTTCCGGCGGGCAGCGTACGCGCCAATTGGGCGATCGCCGACCGATAGCTGCGCGCGTGATCCAGTGCCGGCAACCACAACGTCATCAACAACAGCCACGACAGTGCCACGCCGCTGGCCGGTAGCACGAGGCTGCGCCACAGGGCGCTGCGGTGCCGCCCCGTGCGCCAGCGCACCAGCCAGATCCAGGCCAGCGTGGCGCAAAGGCCGAGGACCAACTCCGACGCAGAAAATGGCGGCCGGTAGCCGCTCAGCAAACGCAGCACGTTGGCGGCCGGCTTGGCCGGCCATCCGATGTGCATCGCCAGGTAGAACATCCAGATGGCCGCCGCGGACAGCGTGAAGAAGAACACCGAGAACCAGTCGATGGCCGCCGCGGTGCCGCGCTGCAAGGTGGGTAGCGCGAAGGCAGCGAGTATGGCCACCCCAGGCAGCGCGAGCATCAGCGCCCGATCGGACCCGCCCATGCCCAGGCATGCGACCAGGCCGGTGATCAGCGACAGCAGAGGCACGCTCACATGGGCCTGGCCGAGGTAACGGCGCCATCGCCACAACGTGAGGGCAGCCAAGGCGCCGGCGGGCCAGAGGAACCAGAGCCACAGGCGCATCGTCTGCAGCGGATCCATGCGCGGTGCGATGCGCCACTGCCATGCGTGCAGAGGCCAGGCCACCAGCAGCGAGAGCACCGTGCCGGCGACGATCCACGGCAGGATTGCCCGCCCGCCGGGGAGCGCCGATCGCCATGACAGCGCACACGCTGCCAGCCCGATGAACGAAGCCAGTGCCGGTGCATCGCTGGCCGCCAGTGCGGGCAGCAATGCGATGAGGCCCAGGCGTGCCAAGGTCGGGGAACGATCGGCGCACGCCAGCGCCCAGAGCAGTCCGGCCATGGAAGCGAGCTGGGCCAGTTCGGGCGTGGTCTCGTGGCCGAGTTGCAGCAGCCCAAGGGTCGCGAGCAACGCCAGCAATGCGCCGTCCGCGATGGCGCGCGCGTAATCGGCGGGTGGGGCTTCGCCGCCAAACGCAAAGGCCAGCGGTTGTGCAGCGTCGGTGCGCGCGAGATGAAAGGTGGCGTACCAGACCGCCAGCAGCGTCAGTGCCAGCAGTGCGGCGAACGGCAGGCGTGCGGCCAGCGCTGGAGCCAAGACGCCATCGGCCAGCCAGATGCTGGCTGCGCCGATCCAGGTGGGAAGCAGGGCGGCATCGGTGGGGATGCCGCCCAGGGCGGGGACCCACCACGAGGTGCGCCCCTGCGCCATTGCGAGCATCTGGCCGAACGCCGTGAGGTCCGCATTGCGCCATGGCTCGCGGCCGAACAATCCTGGCAGTACATACGCCGTACACAGGAGCAGCAGCGGAAAGCGCGGCAGGCGCCGTGCCGACTCGCGCGCGACCAGCGCTGGCTTGGGGATCGGGGTCACCGCGCGATCATGCATGTGCATGCACCAATGAAAAGGGCAGCCGAAGCTGCCCTGACGTGTCGACGTGCGCCGCCTGCGGCGCGCCGCTCGCGATCAGGCCGACTTCTTGGCCATGCCCACGCGGGCGAACTTGTTGCGGAACTTCTCGACGCGGCCACCGAGGCTGTCGATGCTCTTCTGGGTGCCGGTGTAGAAAGGATGGGTTTCGCTCGTCGTTTCGAGCTTGACCAGCGGCAGTTCACGACCGTCGTCCATCTTGACGGTTTCCTTCGTCTGCACGGTGGAGCGGGTGACGAACTTGAAACCGTTGGACAGGTCCACGAAGCACACTTCGCGGTAGTTCGGGTGGATGCCTTCTTTCATGGGAAATCTCTCGCTTCTGTTGGATCGGGAGCCACGCCGCACCATGCAGCGCACTTTCCGTTTGGGCGGAAAAACGCGGATTATATCCAGATCAGGCCCGCCCACGGCCGCGCAAGCATGCGCGGCCGCTTCGGCAGGCGCGCAACAGTGCGCAGGCACTGTTGCACGTCCGGCCTCAGCCACCGCGGCGCATCATGTCGAAGAAGTCGAGGTTGTTCTTGCTCGACTTCATCTTGTCGAGGATGAACTCCATCGCCTCGATCTCGTCCATGTTGTACAGGAGCTTGCGCAGGATCCACGTCTTTTGCAGGATCTCCGGCTTGAGCAGGAGCTCCTCGCGGCGCGTGCCGGTCTTGTTGATCAGGATGGACGGGTAGACACGCTTCTCGGCCATGCGGCGGTCGAGATGGATTTCGCAGTTGCCGGTACCCTTGAATTCCTCGTAGATCACCTCGTCCATGCGACTGCCAGTGTCGATCAGCGCGGTACCGATGATGGTCAGCGATCCACCTTCCTCGACATTGCGCGCCGCGCCGAAGAAGCGCTTGGGGCGTTGCAGTGCGTTGGCGTCCACACCGCCGGTGAGCACTTTGCCGGACGAGGGCAGCACGTTGTTGTAGGCGCGCGCCAGGCGGGTGATCGAGTCCAGCAGGATCACCACGTCCTTGCGGAGCTCGACCAGGCGCTTGGCGCGCTCGATCACCATCTCGGCCACTTGCACATGGCGGGCCGCCGGCTCGTCGAACGTGGACGAGATGACCTCGCCGCGCACCGTGCGCTGCATTTCCGTCACTTCTTCCGGTCGCTCGTCGACGAGCAGGACGATCAGGTGGATCTCGGGGTGGTTGGCCACCAGCGAGTGGGCGATGTGCTGCATCATCACCGTCTTGCCGGTCTTGGGCTGCGCCACGAGCAGCGCACGCTGACCTTTGCCGATCGGCGCGATCAGGTCGATGATGCGGCTGGTGATGTTCTCTTCGTTCTTGATGTCACGCTCGAGCTTGAACTGTTCCTTCGGGAACAGCGGCGTCAAGTTCTCGAACATGATCTTGTGCTTGTTCTCCTCGGGCGTCAGGCCGTTCACGCGGTCGACCTTCACCAGCGCGAAGTAGCGCTCGCCGTCCTTGGGCACGCGCACTTCGCCCTCGATCAGATCACCGGTATGGAGGTTGAAGCGGCGGATCTGGCTGGGGCTGAGGTAGATGTCATCGGTCGACGCCATGTAGCTGGTGTCGATCGAGCGCAGGAACCCGAAGCCATCGGGAAGCACTTCGAGCACGCCGTCGCCGAACACCTGTTCGCCGCCCTTCGCGCGCTTTTTCATGATGGCGAACATCAGCTCCTGCTTGCGCAGTCGAGCGACGTTGTCGATCTCCAGCGCCTCGCCCATCTTGATGAGTTCGGAGACGTGCAGCGCCTTCAGTTCGGACAGATGCATAACGGGATGACACCCTGGGGTGATGGGCCAGCGCCTTGCCGGGGACGACTGGCCGGGAAGCCGGGCACGAACCGCTTGCGCAGCAGCCATGCGGCCGTCAGGCCGCGTGCTTATCTGGGCTGGGGAGGTGGCCGGAACCCCCGCTTGGGCATCGAGCCTCAGCTCGGCTGGCGGGGTGGCGATCCTGGGGCGCTGCGCAGCGGGCTCATGGCCCTACGCCGCAGCGCGATTGGGCAGATTATAGATGCGGCTCGAGGAAAGCCGTCAACTGGGCCTTCGAAAGCGCGCCCACCTTGGTTGCGGCGAGCTGACCGTCCTTGAACAGCATCAGTGTCGGAATGCCGCGTATGCCATAGCGCGCCGGCACATCGCGGTTCTCGTCGACGTTCAACTTCGCGATCTGGACGCGGCCGCCGAGCTCCCTCGCGGCTTCATCGAGCATCGGTGCGATCATCTTGCACGGGCCGCACCAGTCGGCCCAGTAATCGACGAGGACCGGCGTCGCGGATTGGAGGACGTCGGCCTCGAACGAGGCGTCGGTCACGTGCTTGATCAGGTCGCTGCTCATCGCCGTTCCTTCGTGGGTTGAACACCCATCAACGTGTTCGGGGAATTCTGACACAAACCCCCCGCGTCGCTGCGCGCCAAGGCAGCAACGTCGCGCTATGGTCGCCATGAGGCGCGTCTATCGGGCGCTGGTCGGCCTGGCCGATCTGGCGGTCGAAGCAGGGCCTGTTCCAGGCTTCGTTCGAACCTTGAATTGGGTCCAATCGGCACATTGCCGTCGCCTTGTCCACGCACGCTGTGCCGTGGATCGCACGGCGTCTGTTGAAAGACGAAGGCCCACGAGTGAGCGCCCAGACCCCGGCCACCGCCAGTTCCGCCCGTCCGCAGGCGGTGCGTCACTTCGGGCGCTTCCAACTGCTGCGGCTGCTGGCCAAGAGCGAGCGCACGATGATGTGGGCCGTGGCCGATCCGCGCATCAATCAGGACCTGATGCTGGCCATGCCCAGGCAGAAGCCGGCGGATGCGCCTGCGCTCGCGCTGTGGCATCAGACGGCGCGCAAGTCCGCGCGCATCGACCACCCGGGCCTGGCCCATGCCGTGGAGGTGGGCGAGGTCGAGGGTTGGCCCTATGTCACCTATGACCCAGGCTCTTCATCCACGCTGGCCGAGCTCACCGGCAGCAAGGGCATGAGTGCCACGGAATTGGTCCCCCGTGTACTGCAGGCGCTCCAGGGCTTGGCGTTTGCGCACGAGGCCGGCGTGGCACATGGCGATGTGCAAGCCAGCATGCTGCTGGTGAGCGAGTCCGGTGCGTGCAGGCTGCTCGGCCTGGGCGTTGCGTTCGCCGCGCTCGACCCGCGCCTGCCGCCCAGCGCCGCGCTCCAAGTGCATCGGGGCGCCGCCGAGCGCGACGTCCTTGCTGTTGGCTTGGTCATGCACCAGGTGCTCAGCGGGCAGCCGGCGCTGGAAGAACCCGACATCGGGCGCGCGATCGGCCGCATGCCTCCCCACGGGCGCGAGTTCGTCCGACTGCCTTGGAGCATGCCCCACCCAGTGCCGGAGGCGTTGCGTGCCATCGTCAACAGGGCCACCGATCGCCAGGAGCGGCAGCGCTATCGCAATGCGCGCACGCTCGTGCACGCGCTCGAGGGGTGGTTGTCGTCCGAGGGCGGTGGCGCCGGACCATTGGCCCAACTGCAGGATCGCATCCGTGCCGCGGGCGTGCTGCCAGCAGTGCCTGGTGGCGCATCGCGAGCGGCCCGACTGGCCATGATGGAGCGTGAGCGCACGATCGAGCTGGCCGAGATCGTGCTGCAGGACACCGCGCTCACCTTCGAATTGCTGCGCACGGTCAACAGTTCGCAGGTCAGGGGTGTGCTGGGCTCGGGCAGCGGGCCGGTGCTCACCATACGCCGCACGATCGCGATGATCGGTCTGGACGGTGTCCGCCAGGCCGCGTTGTCGTTGCGGCCCTGGCCGGGGCCCCTGGGCGAGAGCCAGGCCGCCGAACTGGAGCGCCTCTTCGACCGGGTTCGGCGCGCCGGCAGGATTGCCCAATGGCTGCGTCCCGCCGGCTACGATGCCGAGGTCGTCTACCTGCTTGCCCTGCTGCAGAACCTGGGCCGCCTGGTCGTGCAGTACCACTTCCCTGACGAGTCGGTACAGATCCGTCGGTTGATGCAGCCCGAACCAGCTGCCAAGCCGGGCGAGCCAGATGAGCCAGGCATGAGCGAGCAGGCGGCATCGTATGCCGTGCTTGGCATCGACGTCGACGCGCTCGCGGCGGGTGTCGCCCGGCAGTGGGGTTTGGACGAAGCCGTCATGCACATGATCCGACGTCCATCACCCGAGGCGCCGGTACGATCGGCCGATACCGACGACGAGGTGCTGCGGCTGTCGGCCGCCTGCGCCAACGAGGTGGTCGATGCGCAAGCGCTGCCGGCTGGTCAGCTGGCGGCCGCGTTGCAGCGCGTGGCCCAACGCTATGCCCGAGTCCTCGGAGTGACGCTGCGCGAGCTTCAGCTGGCGGCGCAGGGTATCGAGCCCGGGTCCGTGCAAGCAGAAGGCGAGCGCAATACGCAGTTCGGGGGATTGCAGTGAGTGCCGTTGGCGCAACGTCGACAGGCAAGCGCGTCGGCCGTTTCAGGTTGATCCGCGAACTCGGGCGCGGCGCGCAGGCCGTGGTCTGGCGCGCGCATGACGAACGGCTGGAGCGAGATGTCGCCCTCAAGCTGCTGAGCCCAGGCGCAGACACGGTTTCGGTCGCCCAGTGGTTGCACGAGGCTCGCGCCGTGAGCCGCCTTGCACATCCGAACATCGTGCCCGTGTTCGAGGCCGACGAGTACGACGGCCAGCCCTATCTCGTGTTCGAACTGGTGGAGGGCGAACCACTGTCGGACGCCCTTCGCAAGCGCGGTGCCATGCAGGCCGCGGCGGCGGTCCAGTGCGTGATGGCGGTACTGGCGGCCTTGGCCGAGGCTCACGGTCATGGCATCGTGCATCGGGACCTCAAGCCGTCGAACATATTGGTCGACGAGGCCGGCCGTGCCCGGGTGATGGACTTCGGCATCGCGGCGCGGGTGTCGGAGGTCGCGGATGGGTTGATCGTCGGCACCCCTGGGTACATCTCGCCGGAAGCGGCGCAAGGGCTGCCGCCGACACCGCAGATGGACGTGTTTTCGGCGGGCATGCTGCTTGCCGAGATGCTGACCGGCGCGCCCCTGCTGCGCGAGCGGGATCCGCACCGGGCGCTGCACCGCGTCGTGCATGAGGACTTGGCGCTGACGGATGACATCCCCATCGACGACGGGCTGCGTGCCGTCGTGCTGCGCGCGCTGCAGCGGGATGCCTCGTTGCGATACCCGTCGGCAGCCGAGATGCGCGAGGCGCTGCGCCTGTGGCTGGAAGGCCGGGTGGCCGACGGTTCTGGCGCCGCGACCGGTACTGCGGCTGGCAGCGGAACACTGGACTTCCTGCTGCGACGAATGCGCTCGCGAACGGACTTCCCAACGTTGTCGGACTCGGTGGTGAGGATCCAGCGCATCGCGGCGTCGGAGCGTGAGAGCCTGAACAGCCTGGCGGTCGAGATCCTCAAGGATGTGGCGCTGACGAACAAGCTGCTGCGCATGGTGAATACCGTCCACTACAGCAGCGCCGGGGGCGGCACGATCAGTACAGTCTCGCGCGCGGTGGCACTCGTGGGGTTCGCCGGCATCCGCAACATGGCCCTGTCGCTGCTGCTGTTCGAGCACATGAAGGACAAGGCGCACGCCAAGCGGCTGCGGGAGGAGTTCCTGCGCTCGCTGGTCGCGGGTCAGATCGCCGGCGAGCTGGCGACCTCGACTCGTGAAGCCGAGGAGGCGTTTCTGGGTGCGATGTTCCACAACCTCGGCAGGCTGTTGTGCGAGTACTACCTGCCCGAGGAGGCGCAACAGATACGCGACCAGGTGAGCGCGGCCGGCTCGTCACCGGACAACCCGCGCACCGTGCTGGAGTCTGCCGCGGAGCGTGTGCTGGGGCTGGGTTTCGAGCGCTTGGGCATGGGCGTTGCTCGGTCCTGGGGCCTGCCAGACAGCCTGCAACGCTGCATGTTGCGCGGCGATGCCCAGGCGCCTGCACGACCTGCCGAGCGGGGTCTCGATCGGCTGCGCTGGGTGTCCGTGGTCGCCAACGAATTGGCCGACGTGACACTCGATGCACCGCCGGACCAGGCAGCCTCGCGGATCGAGGCCTTGGTCTCTCAGTACGGCCGAGCCCTGGCGCTCGATGCCCGGCAGATGCAGGAGGCGTTGTCACGCGCGCGGTCGCGCTTGGCCCAGCTCGCGCCGGCTATGGGTTTGTCGCTGCCTTCGGGATGGGCGCGTGGTCCGTCGGCCGCCGGCGCAGTCGCGACCGCCCCGCAGAGCGCGTCGAAGCAGCCGGCGCCTGCCCGTGACATTGCCGGGGGAGATGCGCTTGCACAGGCGCGAACCATCGTCGCACCCCGCGAGAGTCACTCGGGCACGGATGGTGCCACGGCGGGCGATGCCCCCCGTGCGGGTCGAAAACCGGCCGACCGCGAGGTCCTGTCCACAGGGATACATGACATCACGCAGGCGATGGCATCGGACAGCTGCCCGCTGGCCGAGGTGCTGCGCATGGTGCTGGACGTGATGCATCGCGGCATGGGTTTCCAGCGCGTGCTGCTGGCGCTGAAGGACCCGCGAGGCCTGGCACTCGTGGGGCGTGTCGGGCTGGGGCTGCGCGTCGATGAGGCCTGCCGCGTGTTTCGCGTCGAACTGCCCCGCGGCGGCGCCGTTCCATCGGACTTGTTCCAGGCGATCTGCCAGAAGGGCGCCGACACCGTGATCACCGACGCCCGCGTGCCGTCGATCGCGCAGCGCCTGCCCGCGTGGTACCAGACCCATGTCGGCGCGCCGGCTTTCCTGCTGCTGCCGATGGCCCTGAAGGGCGCTCCGTTCGGCCTGATCTATGGCGATGTGGGCGAGCCCGGGTCCTGGGTGGTCGACGAGCGGGAGTTGGCACTCGTGCGCACGCTGCGCAACCAAGCTGTGATGGCGCTGCGCCAAGCCGCTTGACGCCAGAACCGCGGCCTGTGCGCAAGTGGCAGGCGCACCCGATGTGCCGGTTGCAGCGACGAGACGGCGCGCCCACGACGCTGAATGAACAAGGGCAGACCACCGATATCGGTGTCTGCCCCTGAGAACCGCAGCGCCGGCCTTGAGGACTGAACCCGAGTCGCCGCACCAAGTGCGATGACACGCAGTTGCAGACCGAAGCCGCGCCAGCGCGCGGCACTGCCGCGCGGTTGTGGATTACTTCTTGGCGCCGGTTTCGCCAGCCGGAGTGGCGGTGCCTTCCTTGACAGCCTTCTTGGTCTCGGCCTTCACCTCGGCGCGGGCCTTGGTGGACTTGCCTTCGGCGGCAGCCGGGGCACCCGCCTCACCGGCCTTCTGGGCCTTGCCTTCCTTGACGGCGGCCTTGGTCTCGGCCTTCACCTCGGCGCGGGCCTTGGTGGACTTGGCTTCCGCGGCCGGAGCACCGGCCTCGCCAGCCTTCATGGCCTTGCCTTCCTTGACGGCGGCCTTGGTTTCGGCCTTCACGTCGGCACGGGCAGGCGCCGATGCGGCGGTTTGCGCCTGAGCGGCAGGTGCCAACATGGCAACGGCGGTGGCGACGAGCGAGAGAGCGAGCTTGACGTTCATGGTTGACTCCTAGGACAGACGAGGGAAAGCGGGGACACAACTGGTGGAACCGAATCGCCCGGCCCGTCACCAACGTGTGGGTTCGGGTGGTCTTCGCATGAGCCCGTTAACAGGGTCCGCGAAGAGAGCGTGGCCTCTACCAGACATGTTAACGTCCCCGCAGCCATGTCGTTGACCGACTCGGGGGCTGACGGCTCCAAGTGGCGTTGGCGTCGCACCAAAACGTTGCGTGGGCGCCGCACATCCGGCAATGAGGGGGTGACGAGCCTTGCCCTCGGCACTGGTCGCAACGGTTAGGGCTGCTTCGTTCCCGACCTGACCCGGTTGGCCGCGCTTCCATGCGAGGAGGCCCGTCACCGCGCATTCTAGGGCAGCGCACCCGAAGTCGGGCTTAGCGCAGTTGGAGGTCGTCGTCGCCGAATTGCAGGCCCAGCGGTTCGATGAGCAACTGCTTCGGCCCGGCTTCTACGGTCCCCGCGACGCGCGCGCCGACGCCGGCCGCCCGGGCGACTTCGACGGTGCGCTGGGCATCGGCGGACGCAACGAACAACGCAAAGCCTGCGCCCATGTTCAGCGTGCTGTAGGCCTCGCGGTCGTCGAGCCCGCAGTGCTGCTGGATGAACCGCAGCACCGGCGGGACATCCGGAACGGTGTGCACGCGATACGTGCACGCCGATGGATGGCGCAGCAGCTTGCGCCAGCCGTGCCCGGTGATGTTGGCGCAGTAGTGGGGCACGATACCCGCGCGCCACAGCGCCTCGGTCACGGGCGAGTACAGCACCGTGGGAGCGAGCAGTGCGTCGCCGTAACACAGCCCGGGTGCCACCTCGGTGAGCCAGCCCTCAGGCAGGCGCTCGACCAACTTGCGCGCCAGGCTCAACCCGTTGGCATGAATGCCGCTGGAGTCCAGCAGCACGATCGCGTCGCCCGGCGCCAGTCGGTCGCCGACCGACAACCGTGCCTTGGGCTGGATCACGCCTGTGCAGGAAGCGGCGAGATCGATGCGGCCCGGCTCGACGATGCCCGCCAGGGCGGGCGTCTCGCCGCCACCCCAGGCCACGCCGCAGGTGTCGCAGGCCTTCTTCCACCCGGTCACCAGAGCTTGCGCACGGGCGGTGTCACTGAACCAGTCCGATCCTCCCGCGGCCCAGTAAGCCTGCACGACCAGCGGCGTCGCACCCACGGTGATCAGATCGTTGATCGCCATTGCGATCGTGTCTTGCGCAATGCCCTCGTAGGCGCTGCGACCGGTCAGGCGCGCCATTTCATCGGCCACCAGGGCCTTGGAGCCCAGGCACTCGACGATGGATGCCAGGTAGAACGGGCCGACATCGACCACGTAGGCGGACTCACCCCGCGATGCCGTCACTTCGGCGTAGCCGTGCGTGGTCAGATGGCCGGCAGTGGCGGCGGCGGCGCGTTGGGCTGCCACTTTCAAGGGGTCGATGAGGTCGTATACAACACCGGCCTGGTCATAGCTGAGCGGGGTCTGTGCCGCGTTGGGGGCGGCTGAATCGCGGGGACTTTCCATCGGCGGATTATCGGGCAGGCCCACTGGGGTCGGCCCGTAGAATGACCGCATGAGTCACGTCGTCCTGGCGCGCAAGTACCGACCCCGCAGCTTCGACCAGATGGTCGGGCAGGAGCACGTGGTGCAGGCGTTGTCCAACGCCCTGAGCAGCGGGCGCCTGCACCACGCCTATCTGTTCACCGGAACGCGGGGTATCGGCAAGACGACAGTCAGCCGCATCCTGGCCAAGAGCCTGAACTGCATCGGTACGGACGGCCGCGGTGGTGTGACACCCCGGCCGTGTGGCCAGTGCCAGGCGTGCACGGAGATCGACGCGGACCGCTATATCGACTACATCGAGCTCGACGCCGCGTCCAACCGCAGCATCGACGAGATCCGTGACCTGATCGAGCGGGCGGCCTACAAGCCCAGTGTCGGCCGCTACAAGGTGTTCATGATCGACGAGGCGCACCAGCTGACGAAGGATGCGTTCAATGCGTTGCTCAAGACGCTGGAGGAGCCGCCGGAGTACCTGAAGTTCGTGCTCGCGACGACCGATCCCGAGAAGATGCTGCCCACGGTGCTCAGTCGCTGCCTGCAGTTCAACCTCAGGCCGATGGCGCCAGAGGTGATCCAGGCGCACCTGGCTGAGGTCTTGCAGTCCGAGGCCGTGGCCTGCGATGCGCCGGCACTGCGGCTGCTCGCGCGCGCGGCACGCGGCTCGATGCGTGATGCACTGTCCCTGACCGACCAGGCCATCGCCTACGGGGCGGGCACGCTCACCGAGGCAGGCGTCAGGGGCATGCTCGGCGTTGTCGATCGGCTCCATGCGGCGCGACTGGTCGCGGCGCTGGGCCGACGCGACGGGGCAGAGGTGTTGGCCGTTGTGGATGAGTTGCGCGCGAACGGGCTCTCGGCTTCAGGCACGCTCGAGGAAATGGCGCTTGTGCTGCAACAGATGGCCGTCGAGCAGGCCGTTCCTGGTGCGCTCGACCAACAGGACGCCCAGGCGCAGCAGGCAGTCGAACTTGCCCAGGCGGTGCCTGCCGATGAGACCCAGTTGCTCTACAGCATCGTCGTTCACGGTCGGGCCGAGCTCGCCTTGTTGAGCGATGAGTACGCGGCGCTGATCATGGTGTTGCTGCGCATGCTGGCGTTTCCGCCGGCAGTGCCCGAGACACCGACGGGTTCGCGTTCGGCGGCGCTGGCCGTGACGCCGACGCATGCCCGCGCCACCGCCGTGGCGCAGCCCGGGCGACAGGCGGTTTCCGTCGCAAAGCCGGCCCGGGCGACCGCGCAGCCGCATGAGGTTCCGCCTTGGGTGACGGACGAACTGCCCGACGATGCAACCGCAGGCGGCATGTCTCGCAGCCTGGAAGCCGCTGTCGAGGCCGAACGCCCGCCAGAGCCGACACCGTCCGTCAAGCACGGGACCGACCCAACTGCGGATACGCCGCTGGTGACCACGCCGTGGGGTGACCGCTGGGAGTCCCTGGTCCGTCCGCTGGGCCAGACCGGCACCATCGGTGCCCTGGTTCGCGAGTTGGCGTGGCAGGCGCAGCCACTCGGCCGGGACGAAGGCACGCCAGGGATGACGTGGCGTCTGCGCGTCGAACGCGAAAGCCTGCGATCGCCATCCGTGCGCGACAAGCTGGAAGCCGCGCTGTGCGAGGCGTATCCGGACGAACGCCCGGTGCGCCTGCTTGTGGAGCCCGGCATGGCCGAGGACAGTCTCGCGCTGCGCGATGAGGCTGCGCGCCGGGCGGCCCAGCGCGAGGCCGAACGCATCATCGAGTCCGATCCGCAGGTGCGAGCCTTGCTGCTGCAATTCGGCACGGCGCGCCTCGTGACCGGATCGATCAAACCCACCCAGGAACCGGGGATACCCACATCATGATGAAGAACCAACTCGCCGGGCTGATGAAGCAGGCACAGGCGATGCAAGAGAACCTGCGCAAGGCGCAGGAGGAACTGGCCAGCGTCGAAGTCGAGGGCCAGTCGGGGGCCGGCCTGGTCAAGGTGCAGATGACGTGCAAGCACGATGTGAAGCGGGTCACGATCGATCCGAGCCTGCTCGCCGACGACAAGGACATGCTGGAAGACCTGGTGGCCGCGGCATTCAATGATGCCGTTCGACGGGTCGAAGCCACCACCCAGGAGCGCATGGGCCGGCTGACCGCGGGCATGCCGCAGATTCCTGGCCTCAAGCTGCCGTTCTAAGTCGCAACTGCAGCGGCTTGCGCGGGATTCCGACGTGGTGCGTGAGCATCGTCTGGAGGATCTGATCGACGCCCTGCGCGACCTCCCTGGCATCGGCCAGAAGTCGGCGCAGCGGATTGCGTATCACTTGCTGCAGCACGATCGCGATGTGGCGCAGCGGCTCGCACGGGCCTTGGATGGCGCCGTGGCTGCCGTCGGCAGGTGTTCGCGGTGCCACACGCTGACTGAAGCATCGACTTGCGCGACCTGCAGCGACCAATCCCGCGATGCCGGGCAACTCATGGTCGTCGAGACGCCGGCCGACCAAGCGGCCATCGAGCGCACGGGCAGCTATCGAGGGCTGTATTTCGTGCTGATGGGTCGGTTGAAGCCACTGGAGGGTCGCGGCCTTCAGGAACTGGGTGCGACCGAGTTGCTGGATCGCGCATCGGACCCGCTGTTGCGCGAGGTCGTGATGGCGACCAGCTTCACTGCTGAGGGTGAGGCGACGGCCCATGTACTGGCGCAGGCACTCAAGGCGCGCGGGCTGGCGGTGACGCGACTGGCGCGCGGTGTTCCGGCGGGGAGTGAACTCGAGTACGTCGACCTTCCGACGCTGGCACACGCGTTGAACGACCGCCGCTGACACCGCCCCGCGCGTGCCCCGCAGGACGCCGGGAGCCCGTAAGCACGCGGCGTCAGCGTTGGGCTACCTGGGTGCGTGTCTTCCGTGACGGCTTCGCGGAACGCATGGATGCTGCTGCGACAGCCTTGCGCTGCGCAGCTGCAGTTGCCTTCTTGGGCGCAGGCTTGGCAGACGCCACAGCGCGGGTCGGCACCGGCGGCCGGACGTGGGCGTTGTGGGCCCCGACGACACCACGGGCGGCAGGTGCCAGCATGACCACAACGGATTGGCCGGCGCGGAACTGGGCATCGATGGTTGTACTGTTCCAGTGCGCCACATCGGTGGCCGACACCTTGTAGCGCCGAGCCACTGCGGTCACTGTGTCGCCCCGCCGTCCGGCCTTGAACGCGACCTTGCGCAACTGGCCGCGTTCAGGTGTCAGGGCCAGCGATGCATTGTCGGCCACCGATTCCGAGACGTCCTGGTCATGGGCCGCAGGTCGCGGCACGAGCAGTGTCGAGCCAGCCTTGACCAGCATCCTGGCGGGAATGCGGTTGACTTCGCGCAGTTGCGCTTCGCTGGTACCTGTGATGCGCGCAGCCTCGGAGGCACGCAGCGTGCGGGGTGCGATCCAGGCCGTCCAGCTGGCCAGCGGCCCCGCATGGCGGCCCAGTGCCCGCACGAACGCATTGGCGTTGTCGTAGGGCAGCAGCACCTGGGGTGTGCTCGCAGCCAGGATGACGGGCTTGTTCATCTGGGGATTGAGCTGGTGGAACTCATCCAAGGGAAGCGCTGCCAACCGCGCGGCCAGCTCGACGTCGATATCGCGCTCGATGGGCACCGAGAGGAAATAGGGGTGGTTCTTCAGAGCGGGCAGGGTCAGTCCGAAGGCCTGTGGCCTGGCGACGATGTTCTTGACCGCCTGCAACTTGGGCAAGTAGTCGCGGGTCTCGAGAGGCATGCGAAGACTGAGGTAATCCGTCGGCTTTCCCGCGCGTGCATTGCGTGCCACCGCCCGTTGCACGTTGCCCTGGCCCCAGTTGTACGCTGCCAGGGCGAGTTGCCAGTCCTCGAACATGCCGTGCAACGACTGCAGGTAGTCGAGCGCGGCGCGCGTCGAGGCCAGTACGTCGCGGCGGTCGTCGCGGAAGACGTTTTGCTTGAGGTCGAAGTCGCGACCGGTGCCCGGAATGAACTGCCACATGCCTGAAGCCTTGGCATGCGACATGGCCTGCGGGTTGTAGGCGCTCTCGATGAATGGCAGCAGCGCGAGATCGGTGGGCATGTCACGCCGCTGCAGTTCCTCGACGATGTGGAAGAGATAGCGCCCGCCGCGATCCGTCATGCGCTGCACATAGTCGGGTCGGTTCGCGTACCACTGCTCCCACTTGCGAACGAGGTCGGTGTCGATGTCGGCGATTGCATAGCCCTTGCGCACGCGCTCCCACAGGTCGATACCGGCATTGGCGTCGTTGGGGTCGATCCGGACCTCGGGGCGCAGCGGGTCTATGACCGCTACCGCGACCATCGGCTCTGCTGGCGCCGATGCCGGTGCTGCCGCCACCGGTGCTGAGGCCACCGGCTCGGGCAGCGGCGCCACGGCAGTCACTGGTTCAGCCAACACCGGTTCCGGCGGTGTGGCGCACCCGGCCAGCCAGGCGAGCAAGAAGGTGCCGGCGATGCCAGCCAATCGGTGCGAAGTCATCGGCATTGGTTCTTCCACTCACGCAAAGCGGCGAACGTCGCCACTTCGTCGACGCCGACGGCGCCATGGTTGCGGGCAGCAGCCTGGACGGCGGCAACGGCGGTGCGCATGAAAGGATTGATGCGGCGTTCCATGGCCAAGCTTGATGGCAGCGTGGGCTTGCCAGCCAGGCGCAAGGCCCGGCAGTGAGCGGTGTGCTGCGCTATATCGAGGTTATCCGGCTCGACCATCTGTGCAAAGCGAAGATTGGACTCGGTGTACTCGTGGGCGCAGCACACCTGCGTGTTGGCTGGAAGTGCAAGGAGGCGCTGCAGTGACCAGAACATCTGGGGTGCCGTGCCTTCGAACAACCGGCCGCAGCCCGCGGAGAAGAGGGTGTCGCCACAGAACAGCAGCGGATCGGCGTCATCGGCCGGCCTGCAGAAGTAGGCCACATGACCTGCCGTATGGCCAGGCACATCGATGACCTCGAACGAGGCTCCTATGGCTTCGAAGCGCACCGCCTGTCGAACGGGCTCGAAGGGTTCCTGGACCGGTTCGTCGGCAGGGGCGTAAACGGGGCCATCAAGGTGGCTGCGCAGGGCTTCGATGCCCCCGGTGTGGTCTGAGTGATGGTGCGTCACTAGAATGGCACGCAGCGCGAGCCCCAGGGCCTCGAGTGCCGAGAGCACCGGCGCCGCGTCCCCCGGATCGACGACGACGGCCCCGCGACCATCGTGAAGCATCCAGATGTAGTTGTCTGCGAAGGCGGGCAGGGCGATCAGAGTCATGACGCGCGACCAGTCGATTATAGAGTTCGGCCAGTGGCTGCGAACCCCTCCGGGCCAGTACCTCATGGCATGGGAGCAGGTCGAGCTCGATCGCGCGGTGGCCGATGTTTTCGGCTTCCATGCCCTTCAGCTCGGCCTGCCCGAACTCGATGCCTTGCGCACCAACCGGATGCCGCACCGGTGGGTGGCCGCCGAGACGGTCTATGCACCCGAGCCTGTTCCGGTTCCTGCCGTGGACGAAGCGCTGAGTACGCTGGCCCCCATCGGCGGCTTGCACCTGCACTGTGAGTTCGATGCGCTGCCGCTTCCAGCCCAGTGCATGGACCTGGTGCTGTTGCCCCATACGCTGGAACTGTCGCGGGATGCGCACCAGACCCTGCGCGAGGTCGAGCGGGTGCTGGTGCCCGAGGGGCACGTCATCATCACAGGCTTCAACCCGGCCAGCATGTGGGCGCTTCGACAGCGCATGGGACGCCTGTTTCATGGGCGTGACAGCACCCGTGCGTTGTTCATGCCGCGTGCGGGTGACTTCATCGGCTATTGGCGGTTGCGCGATTGGTTGCGGTTGCTGGGTCTCGAGGTCGTAGTGGGTCGCTTTGGATGCTGGCGGCCGCCCTGGCGGTCTGCCGGTTGGCTCGAACGAGGGTCATGGATCGAGCGGGCCGGTTCGCAGTGGTGGCCGGTTCTCGGTGCGCTGTACATCCTGGTTGCGGTCAAGCGCGTGCGGGGCATGCGCCTGGTCGGTCCTGCGCGCCGGCAGCGCAGTGCGGCGCAGGCCGGCAAGGCCGTTGTGGTGTCGCGTGGCGGGTGGTCCCGCAGTGAGCCGCATCCCCGCGACAATCGCGCGCCATGAGCAGCGAACAAGTCGTGATCTACACAGATGGAGCCTGCAAGGGCAACCCGGGCGTCGGTGGGTGGGGTGCATGGTTGCGCTGGGGCGAGCATGAGCGCGAACTCTTCGGCGGAGACCCGCACACCACGAACAACCGCATGGAACTCACCGCCGTGATAGAGGCGCTGGCTCTGCTCAAGCGACGGTCCGCGGTGGCTATCTACACCGACAGTGAGTACGTGAAGAACGGCATCAGCAGCTGGATCCACGCGTGGAAGTCACGCGGATGGCTCACGGCTGACCGCAAGCCCGTGAAGAACGAAGACCTGTGGCGGCGCCTGGACGAACTGGTCGCCGGTCACGATGTGCAGTGGCACTGGGTGCGAGGGCACACGGGCGATCCTGGTAACGAACGGGCCGACCGCCTCGCGAACCAGGGCGTGCAGCAGGCCCGGCGGTGAGGGCATCTCATCGACGGTACAGTCAGCAGTTTGCAGCGTGGCAGGCGCCGGTGCATGAAGAAGATCCAGTTGGTCGTTGCAGCAGTGGCGCTGTGTGCGCTGGGCGTTGGTGCGTGGTGGCTCCAGAATCGTCCCTCGAGCCAGCCGGCCTCGGCCGCGGTCGAGCCCGGCGCCAAGGGCCGCGGCGGCGCGTCCGGGCAGGCGCCGGCGGCCACGGGGCCGGTTCCGGTGGAGGTGGCCCAGGCATCGCTGGAGCGGATCGAGGACGACGCGCTGGCCGTGGGCACCTTGCGCTCGCGCCAAGGCGTCATGCTGCGCCCCGAAGTCAGTGGGCGGGTGGCTCGGCTGGGTTTTGCCGACGGCCAGCGTGTTCGAAAGGGCCAGTTGCTGGCGCAGCTTGACGACACGCTGCAACAGGCGCAGCTGCAGCAGGCCGTGGCGCAGGAAGGCATCGCCCGCACGCAGCTGCAGCGCAACCGCGACCTGGTGGCGCAGAACTTCGTCACCCAGAGTGCGCTGGATCAGGCCGCCGCCAATCTGGAGGTCGCACAGGCCCAGGTGGCACTGGCACGCGCCCAGGTGCAGCGACTGCGCATCGTGGCGCCATTCGACGGCACCATGGGCATACGCAGCGTGAACGTCGGCGACTACGTCAAGGATGGGGCCGACCTGGTGCAGATCGAAGATACATCGGGTCTTGTGGTCGATGTGCGGCTGCCGGAGCGCTATTCATCCCGGCTGCGTGCTGGCCAGTTGGTGAGCGTGAAGGTCGATGCGATACCCGGTCGCGAGTTCGCTGCGCGTGTGGAGGCCGTCGACGCCGTACTCGACGCCAACGGCCGATCGCTGCTCGCCCGGGCGCGCCTGACCCATGGCGATGGCGTGCTGCGCAGCGGGATGTTCGCGCGTGCACGCATCGTCTTTGGCGTTCGCGAGCGGGCCGTCACGGTTCCCGAAGAGGCACTGGTGCCTCAGGGTGAGCAGCAATACCTTGTGAAGGTGGTGACCGACGTGCAGGGCCGGCAGGTGTCACAGCGCATGGTGGCCAAGATCGGTGCCCGCAGTGTGGGTCGGGTCGAAATTCTCGAAGGCCTGGCGGCTCGCGAGACAGTGGTCGTCGCGGGGCAGCCCCGGCTGATGAAAGCCGATGGCTTGCGGGTACGCGTCATCCAGGTTGGCGCCGAATCCGGCTCCAGGCCAGCGTCGGCAGCCAGTTCCAGCCAGCCCGCGGCAATCGCGGCGTCGGGCCGCAAAGCCTGAGGGCGCGATGAAGTTGTCTGATCTCTCGATCCGGCGGCCGGTCTTCGCGACGGTGATGTCGCTGATGCTGATGCTGGTGGGGGGGGTGTCGTACAAGCAGCTCAGCGTGCGCGAGTACCCCCTCATCGACGAGCCGGTGGTGACCGTGAGCACACGGCTGGTCGGTGCGTCATCGGAGGTGATCGAGTCGCAGGTGACGAAGCCGCTCGAGGACTCCATCGCCGGCATCGACGGCGTGGACGTGCTGACCTCGATTTCGCGCTCGGAGCAAAGCCAGATCAGCGTGCGCTTCAAGCTGACGAAGGACCCGGATGCAGCCGCTGCTGATGTGCGCGATCGGGTGTCGCGGGTTCGGGGCAGGCTGCCGGATGCGGCCGACGAGCCCGTCATCGCGAAGGTCGAGGCCGATGCCTCGCCCGTGATCTGGCTCGCCTACGTGTCCGAGACGATGTCACCGCTCGAGGTGACCGACGTCATCAACAAGATCGTCAAACCTCGCCTGCAGACGATCCCAGGCGTGGCTGACGTCATGGTGGGTGGGGATCGCCGGTTCGCCATGCGGGTCTGGCTCGACCCCGAGCGTCTGGCCGGGTATCGACTGACGGTGCAGGATGTCGAAGACGCCATCCGCAAGCAGAACCTCGAGGTGCCCGCCGGTCGCATCGAGAGCAGCCAGCGCGAATTCAGCGTTACTTCGCGCACCGATCTCAACACGGTGGGACAGTTCGCCGATGTCGCCCTCAAGCAAGTGGGGGGCTACACGGTGCGCATGCGCGACGTCGCGCGAGTCGAGGAAACCGCCGCCAGCGAACGAACGCGTGTGCGCCTGAACGGCGTGCCCTCGATTTCCACGGGCATCGTTCGCAACGCGACAGCCAACCCGCTGGAGGTGGCTGCGGGCGTGCGTGAGGCGCTGCCGCTGATTCAGCGTGACCTGCCGCCGTCTCTCAAGGTGGTTCAGGCAAATGACAACTCGGTGTTCATCGACCGTTCGATCCGCTCGGTGTTCATCACCGTGGCCGAGGCCATCGGGTTGGTGGCGCTGGTCGTATTCGTGTTTCTGCGCACGCTGCGGGCCTCGATCATCCCGCTCGTAACCATACCGGTGAGTCTGGTTGGCAGTTTCGCGCTGATGGCGCTGGCGGGCTTCAGCGTCAACACGTTGACGCTGCTTGCGCTGGTGCTGGCCATCGGCCTGGTGGTGGACGATGCCATCGTCATGCTGGAGAACATCTTCCGGCATATCGAGGAGGGGCTCGAGCCGTTCCAGGCCGCACTGCGCGGCGCCCGGGAGATCGGTTTTGCGGTGGTGGCGATGACCTTGACGCTGGCGGCGGTGTTTGCGCCGCTGGCATTCACACCGGGCCGCACGGGCAGGCTGTTCATCGAGTTCGCGCTGACCTTGGCCGGGGCGGTTCTGGTCTCGGGCTTCGTCGCGCTGACGCTCACGCCGATGATGTGCAGCAAGCTGCTGCGCCACAACTCGACTCCCGGTGCATTCGATCGCGGTATGGAGAGGTTCCTTGTGGCCATGGCCGCGCGGTACGAAGGCGCGCTGCGATGGGTGCTGACGAACCGCTGGGTGGTGTTGGTCGTGATGGCCACCAGCGCTGGAGGAAGTTGGTGGCTGTTCGCGAACGCGAAGAGCGAACTGGCGCCCATGGAAGATCGCGGCGTGATCATCATGCCGATCAACGCCCCGGACGGGGCCACGCTCGACTACACGGCGCGTTACCTGGATGCATCGGACGAGCTGGCGGCGCGCTTTCCCGAGTTCGACCGCCGGTTCTTCTTTGCCGGGAACCCATCGGTTGCTTCGGGCTTCGGAATCCTGCGCACCGTTGATTGGTCCGAGCGCACCCGATCCACCCAGCAGCTGGCTCAGGCCTTGCGGCCACTGGTGGCCGAGTTGCCTGGCGTCAGCGCGTTCCCGATCACGCCGCCGAGTCTGGGCCAAGGTTTCCGGTCCCGGCCGCTGAACGTGGTCGTCGTCACCAGTGACAGCTACGAGAACTTGTCGGGCGTGGCACAGCAGATGCTGGCCGAGATGGGGCGCAATCCGGGTCTGATTCAGCCCGATACCGACCTGCGGCTCAACAAGCCCGAGATCTTCATGGAGGTCGACCGCGACCGGGCGGCGGATCTGGGCATCAACGTTGACCACGTGGCGCGTACCGTCGAAACCATGCTGGGCGGGCGCAACGTCACACGGTACAAGCGCGGGGCCGACCAATACGATGTGATCGTGCAGACGGTGGCTGGCGGGCGTACCACGCCGGAGGACATCGATCGGCTGTTCGTGCGCGGGCGCAACGACACCATGGTTCCGCTGGCCGCGCTGGTGAAGGTTCGCGAGGCGGTAAGCCCGCGCGAACTCAACCACTTCAATCAACGCCGGTCGGTCAACATCACCGCCGATCTTGCGCCCGGGTACGCACTGGGCGATGCACTGGCGTTCATGGACGATGTGGCGAGGCGGGTACTCAAGCCCGGCTTCACCACCGAATTGAACGGGGTCTCGCGCGAGTTCCGGGAGTCCAGTGGCGCCCTGGGGCTGGTGTTCGTGCTGGCCCTGGCTTTCATCTTCCTCGTGCTGGCAGCTCAATTCGAGAGCTTCGTCGATCCGTTCATCATTCTCTTGGCGGTGCCGCTGTCGATGGTGGGTGCGTTGGCGGCGTTGAAGCTGACCGGAGGAACGCTCAACGTCTATTCGCAGATCGGCCTGATCACGCTGGTCGGATTGATCACCAAGCACGGGATCCTGATCGTCGAGTTCAGCAACCAACTGCGCCAGGCCGGACGCAGCGTGCACGAGGCAGTCGTCGAGGCGGCCACATTGCGCTTGCGGCCCATCCTGATGACCACGGGTGCAATGGTCCTGGGTGCGCTGCCCTTGGCACTGGCCAGTGGGGCCGGAGCCGAGAGCCGTCAGCAGATCGGCTGGGTGATCGTGGGTGGAATGAGCGTGGGAACTCTGCTCACCATCTTTGTCGTGCCCACGGTTTACACGTGGCTCGCTCGCCGCCGCGTGCCTGGCGAAATCCGTACACCGGAGCAAGCCGTGGCGGCAACAGGCCATGACTGACCGATGGGCCAGTGGCACCGGCTCGCAGCTGACTTGGGCGGACGGTCAGATCAGACCATCGAACGGAATGACGTCCACCAGATCGCCAGCAGCCACATGGCCCTGATGGTGATGCAGCACGACCAAGCCGTTGGCCTGGCTCATGCTGCGCAGGATGCCTGAGCCCTGGCTGCCCGTGATGCGCACCTCCCAGGTACCGTCATCGCGCTGGCTCACGATGCCACGCTGATACTCGGTGCGCCCCGGCTTCTTGCGCAACGCATTGGCACAGGCCGCCCGCAGGTACGGCAACGGTTCGACGATCGCGCCGCTCATCGCGATAAGGGCCTCGCGCACGAATGCGTAGAACGTCACCATCACCGCCACGGGATTTCCAGGAAGCCCGAACAGGATCGCCTGGCGGCCGCTATCGCCGATACGACCGATGGCCATGGGTCGCCCGGGGCGCATGGCGATGCGCCAGAAGAGCACCTCGCCGAGTTCGGACATGATGCGCTTGGTGTAGTCGGCCTCGCCCACGCTGACTCCGCCGGAGGTGATCACGGCGTCGGCGCAGGCGGCGGCTGTCGTGAACGCCTCTCGCAGGGCCTGGGGGTCGTCGCGGACCACTCCCATGTCGATCAGGTCGACGCCCAGGCGCTGCAGCATGCCCCACAAGGTGTAGCGGTTGCTGTCGTAGACGCAGCCTTCGTCGAGCGGCTCACCCACGGATCGCAGTTCGTCGCCCGTGGAGAAGAAGGCCACCCGCAGCCTGCGGCGAACGGGTACCTCGGCCATGCCGAGAGATGCGATCAGACCGAGATCAGCCGGTCGCAGCACGCGGCCTGCGCACAAGGCGGGCTCCCCCAGGGCCAGATCCTCGCCGCGGAGCCGGCGGTTGTCCCCCACGCGCACGACACCCGCCGGGATTTGAACGCGACCGTCGGCTTCCGTGGTCGTGAACTCCTGCGGAACGACGGTGTCCAGGCCGTCGGGCATGACCGCACCGGTCATGATGCGAAAGCAGTGACCAGGTGGTACAGGCGCGGTCCGTTGCTGGCCGGCCAGTCCGGTACCCGCTACCGGCAGCAGAGTCGGGCCGTCGTCGGCGAGGTCGAGACCGCGCAGCGCATAGCCGTCCATGGCCGCGTTGTCATGGGCCGGGACGTCGATCGGGGAGACCAGGTCCCGTGCCAGGACCCGGCCCAGGGCCTGGCGCACCGACAGGTGCTCGGTGCCCTGCACGGGCTGCGTGAGCCGCGCGATGAAGGCTTGGGCCGACGCCACGGGCAGCGCCTGCGGGTCGTAGCCGGCGACACACGATGCAATGTGCTGGAGCGACTCGTTCACGGTATGTGGGAGGTTATGGCCTGGTGGTCAGCCACCGATGTAGTGCATTTCCACCCGCCGCGCGACGGTGGATGTGTCGGACCCGCCAGCCGAGGCAGATTCGGCCGAGCGCAACTCAGAATAGCGATCCTGACGATCGGACCAGACTCCTGCCAGTGCAGCGGTAATCTCATCGTCGGTGCGGCCGGATCGCAGCAAGGCCCGCAGGTCGTACCCCTGGTGCGCGAACAGGCACAGGAACAGCTTGCCCTCGGTGGACAGGCGCGCGCGGTTGCAGTCGCGGCAGAACGCCTGCGTGACGCTGGAGATGAGGCCGATCTCTCCCGCACCATCCTCGTAGGCCCAGCGCTCGGCTGTTTCACCAATGGTGGTGGCTTCGAGTGGTCTCAGAGGCCAATGCGGCTGCAGTCGCTCCAGCACCTGCGCCGACGGAAGCACTTCATCCATCCGCCAACCGTTGGTGGCGCCAACGTCCATGTACTCGATGAAGCGCAGCACCAGCCCGGAGCCGCGGAAGTGCCGGGCCATGGGCAGGATTTCGTGGTCGTTGGTGCCTCGCTTGACGACCATGTTCACCTTCACCGGGCCGAGCCCGGCCTCGAGCGCGGCGTCGATCCCCGCGAGCACGTCGCCGACCGGAAAGTCCACGTCGTTCATGCGCCGGAAGACGGCATCGTCCAGGGCGTCCAGGCTGACTGTGACCCGCTTCAGGCCGGCGGCGGCCAGTGCGCGTGCCTTGCGAGCGAGCAGCGAACCGTTGGTCGTCAGCGTGATGTCCAATGCCTCGCCGTCTGCCGAACGGATGTCCGCCAGCATCTCCACCAGCGACTCCAGCCCCCTGCGCAGCAGCGGTTCACCGCCGGTCAGGCGGATCTTGCGCACGCCATGTGCGACGAAGACACGGGCCAGGCGCGTGATCTCCTCGAAACTGAGCAGCGACGATGACGGCAGGAAGACGTAGTCGCGATCGAACACTTCCTTGGGCATGCAGTAGCTGCACCGGAAGTTGCAGCGGTCGGTGACCGATATGCGCAGGTCGCGCAGCGGTCGCCCGAGCCGGTCGGCCAGAAGGCCAGTCGCCGGCGCCAGTTGCTCAGGTATCGCCGGAACCTGCGCCACGTAGCGCAGGTCTGCCAGCGGAATCACGGTTTCGCCCATGGCGCCATTGTGCCGCGATGCAGCGACACAACTGCATCCTGCGTGATCGCGACCCCGGCCGTGGGGGGCTCAAAGGGCCGAGGATGCCTCGGCAACGGACTCGGCGCGGCGCGCACCGGTGAAGCGGCGAGCCCAATAGGATTGCCGCAGGTCCTCGATTCGAACCAGCGCGCCGGATCGAGGCGCATGGATGAACTTGTGGTCACCGAGGTAGATGCCCACGTGCGAGAACGTGCGCCGCATGGTGTTGAAGAACACCAGATCGCCCGGCTTGAGCTCGGCGCGCTGGACCTTGGTCAACGTGTCGGCAGAAGCCTGCTCATGGGCGCTGCGTGGCAGGACGAGCCCGACGCTGGTTTCGAAGATGTGGCGAGTGAAGCTGCTGCAGTCGAAACCGTCTGTTTCGCTGCTCGCGCCGCGGCGGTACGGCACGCCCAGAAAGCTCATGGCCGAACTGACCAGCTCCGATGCAGTGTCGCGCACCGACTGCATGAGCGCAGGAGTCGCGGCCGGTGGGAGCAATGCCCGCTCGGTTGGCGCTGGGCTGGCCGCAGCCACAGTAGCAGCGCCAGTCTCTGCGGGCGGCGCGGCCCATAGGGCCAGGGGGCAGGCCAGTGCGGCACACAGTGCCAGCACACGCCGCGAGCGGCTGCCAAACGGCAGACGACGATGTGGCGGGCGACAGCGGGACGGGTGCAGGTTGGGCATACGGCGGCGAAGAATACCATCGGTCGTTCGGGGGGTTGCGCGGGTTGCACCGGATCGGGTTGACCCCCGTCATCTGCTATAGCGTGGCAGGGAGAAGCGTCAGTGTGTTGTCAGAGCCGCGCCGTGCAATCGCCGGCCAGCAACCCCTCATCCACACCCTGGAGGCCAGCCGCATGAGTGCCTATCGCGAATTCCACCGCCGTTCGATCGAGCAACGCGACGCGTTCTGGAGCGAGCAGGCCGCGCTGATCGACTGGCAAGCGCCGTTCGAGCAGGTGTGCGACTACAGCCGCCCGCCGTTCGCACGATGGTTCGTCGGTGGGCGCACCAACCTTTGCCACAACGCCGTCGACCGCCATTTGGCCGACCGCGCGGACCGAAACGCGCTGATCTGGGTGTCGACGGAAGTCGACCAGGAACGGATCTACTCATTTGCTGAACTCCATGCCGAAGTGCAGCGCATGGCAGCCATCCTGCAGTCGATGGGTGTCCGGCAGGGTGATCGCGTCCTGATCTACATGCCGATGATTCCGGAGGCGGCGTTCGCGATGCTCGCCTGTGCGCGCATCGGCGCCATTCACTCGGTGGTGTTCGGTGGATTCGCGAGCCATAGCCTGGCCAGTCGGATCGACGACGCCCAGCCCACTGTGATCGTGAGTGCGGATGCTGGCAGCCGCGGAGGCAAGGTCGTGGCCTACAAGCCGCTGCTCGACGAAGCGATCCGCCTGGCAGGGCACAAGCCGGAGCGCGTGCTCATGGTCGACCGCGGTCTGGCCGGCTTCGAGCGCGTGGCCGACCGCGATGTCGACTACGCGGCGCTGCGACAACAGCACCTCGATACCGCAGTGCCCTGCACGTGGGTCGAAGCCACGGCACCGAGCTATACGCTCTACACATCGGGCACGACCGGCAAACCCAAGGGTGTCCAGCGCGATACCGGCGGCTACGCGGTGGCCCTGGCCGCGTCGATGAAGCACATCTTCTGCGGCCAGCCGGGCGAGACCTACTTCTCCACCAGCGACATCGGCTGGGTGGTCGGGCACAGCTACATCATCTATGGCCCCCTGATCGCCGGGATGGCCACCATCATGTATGAGGGCTTGCCGATCCGGCCCGATGGCGGCATCTGGTGGCAGTTGGTCGAGAAGTACAAGGTCACGGTGATGTTCAGCGCACCCACGGCGGTGCGGGTGCTGAAGAAGCAGGATCCGGCCTTCCTGACGAAGTACGACCTGTCCTCGCTGCGCGCGCTGTTCCTCGCGGGCGAACCGCTGGACGAGCCCACCGCGAAGTGGATCGCCGAGGGTCTGGGCAAGCCGATCATCGACAACTACTGGCAGACGGAGACCGGCTGGCCCATCCTCACGATCGCCAACGGCATCGAGAAGGCGCCGTCCAAGTTCGGGTCGCCTGGGGTGCCGATGTACGGCTACGACGTCAAGCTGATCGACGAGAACACCGGGCAGACGCTGGAAGGCGTGAACGAGAAGGGCGTGGTGGCCATCGAGGGCCCGTTGCCGCCGGGATGCATGCAGACCGTCTGGGGCGACGACGAGCGATTCGTCAAGACCTACTGGAACACCATCCCGGGTCGCATGGTCTACAGCACCTTCGACTGGGGCATCCGCGACGCCGACGGGTACTACTTCATCCTGGGTCGCACCGACGACGTGATCAACGTGGCCGGCCACCGACTGGGCACGCGGGAGATCGAGGAGAGCATCTCCAGCCACCCCAACGTGGCCGAGGTGGCGGTGGTTGGCGTGGCCGACCAGTTGAAGGGGCAGGTGGCGATGGCCTTCGCCGTTCTCAAGGACCCCTCGCGCGCGGCCAGCGAAGCGGACGCGCTCAAGCTCGAGGGCGAGATCATGAAGGTGGTCGATGAACAGCTCGGCGCGGTGGCGCGGCCGGCGCGTGTTCGTTTCGTGACCGTGCTGCCCAAGACACGCTCGGGCAAGCTGCTGCGCCGCGCGATCCAGGCGGTGTGCGAGCAGCGCGATCCGGGCGACCTGACGACCATCGAGGATCCGACGGCCCTGCAGCAGATCAAGGACCTGGTCGGCCCCCGCTAGGAGCCTGTCGGGCTTCGGGACGGGCGCGCGTACCAAAGCCCGACAGGGTCCTCGCGTTTCGGCCCTTCCGATCCGCCGTTCGTCGCCCGGGCCGCGGCCCGATGCGGCGCGCCCGGTAGCATCCGAACCTTTCAAGTGTCCGAGGGTCCGAGATGCTCAAGAGTTTCCTGACGGCTTCTGCCGTGGCATTGGCCTGCGGGCTTGCAGTTGCACCGGCTGCGATGGCCCAGCCCAAGCCGCGCATCGAGCGCGCGGCCGACATGCCGCGGTTCACCTACAAGATCGACGGCCCGCTCGAGGAGATCGTTCGTTCCGGCGACCGCTTCGCGCCGTTGGCTGCCGCCATCCGCCGTGACATCGAAGGGGTGCTGGCAGGCTACGAGATCCCTGACAAGGGTACGCAGCGCGACCTGATCGCCACGTTGGCGGCTTTGGACTTCCTCGACGGTCAATACGACCGCAGCATCGAGCGGCTGGAAGCGGTGAGGGCGTTGCAGGACAAGCCGGCGGACAAACTTCTGTCCGGCCTGAGGCTGCGGGTGATGGCGCAGGCGGCCAGGGCGCAAGCTGCTGGTAGCGACGGCTATCGCAAGGCGGTGGCCGCGGCGATCCGCCGCGAGCTCGATGCCATGCCGTTCGCCGTGATCGAGAACGACATCAAGGGCGCCAAGGCCGGTGCCGAGTTGATGGGCGAAGCGCTGATGCTGGGGCGTGTGCGCGAAGTGCTGCAGCCGATCGTCGACAAGACCGGTGCGCTGTCCAACGAGTTCGCGCCCGGCCTGGTCAGCGTGCGACTGGGCCTGGTGGCGATGCTGCCGCTGAAGTCGGAACTGGTGTCCACCTACACCGAATACCTGGCTGCCCATCGCGTGCAGAAGCCCGACATCTGGGCGGCGCGCGACCTGACGCTGCCGGCCAGAGGCCCGACGGTGGTGCTCGGCGTCTGGGACAGCGGCATCGACTTTTCGCTGTTTGGCAAGCAGGTGCGGCGCGAGCAGGGCAAGCCTGCGCTGATCGCCTTCGACAAGTACGCGCGGCCATCGGCCAACCCGCTGCCACCGCTGCCGGCGGGTATCGCGGGCAAGCTCGGCGAGATGACCGCCCGGACCAAGGGGTTTTCCGATCTGCAGTCCAACATCGACAGCCCGGAGGCCACGCAGGTCAAGCAGCTGCTGTCGTCACTCACGAAAGACCAGTACAAGAGCACCATCGAAGAGCTGCTGGCAGCCGGCAACTACGAGCATGGCACCCACGTATCGGGCATCGCACTGGCCGGCAATCCGCAGGCGCGCCTGGTGTTCGGTCGGCTCGAGTTCGGCGCCACGCTGATGCCCGACCCCTGCCCAAGCAAGGAGCAGGCACAACGCGATGCGGCGTCGTTCACGCAGACGGTGGCGTTCTTCCAGCGCCACCGCACCCGCGTGGTCAACATGAGCTGGGGCGGAAGCGTGGTCGAGGTCGAGGGCGACCTGGAGCGCTGCGGCATGGGCAAGACGCCCGATGAGCGCAAGGCGATGGCGCGCGAGATCTTCGACATCGGCAAGCGGGGCCTGACCCAGGCAATGGCCGGCGCGCCGCAGATCCTGTTCGTGGCGGCTGCCGGCAACAGCAACAGCGACGCGACGTTCAACGAGTCGATGCCGGCGGACATCGTGCTGCCCAACCTCTTGACCGTGGGTGCGGTGGACCGTGCCGGGGACGAGGCGCCGTTCACCAGCTACGGCCCCACCGTCAAGGTCCATGCCAACGGCTATCAGGTCGAAAGCCTGCTGCCAGGCGGGGCGCGAGTGGCGCTGTCGGGCACCTCCATGGCGGCGCCGCAGGTCACCAACCTCGCCGCCAAGCTGTTGGTGCTCAACCCGAAGCTGACGACCGCGCAATTGATCGAGGCGATCGTCGGGAGCGCGGAGAAGACCGCCGACGGCCGCCGGGTGCTGATGCATCCCAAGAAGGCGGCCGAGGTGGTGCAGGGCCGCCGCTGAAGGTGACTCTGGGCGCTACAGCACCTCGGAGGCGAAGTCGGCCAGTCGCGAGCGTTCACCGCGGGCCAGCATCACGTGGCCCGAGTGCGGCCAGCCCTTGAACCGGTCCACCGCATAGGTCAGGCCGGATG
>JAKLLB010000129.1 GCA_023150345.1 Aquabacterium sp. | reverse complement strand
GCAATGAAGAACGGCATCTGCACCAGGATCGGCAGGCAGCCGCCGAGCGGGTTGACCTTCTCCTCGCGGTAGATGCGCATCATCTCCTGCTGCATCTGCTGCGGCTTGTCCTTGTAGCGCTCGCGCAGCTCCATCACCCGCGGGTTGATGGCTTTCATCTTGGCCATCGAGCGGTAGGCGCTGGCATTGAGCCAATAGAACGCCGCCTTGAGCAGCACCACCAGACCGACGATGGCCCAGCCCCAGTTGCCGACGACGCGGTGGATGACGTCGAGCAGCCAGAACAGTGGCTTGGCGATGACGGTGAAGATGCCGTAGTCCTTGACCAGCTCGAGCCCGGGCGCCAGCGCCTCGAGCTTCTTTTCCTCCTGCGGGCCTGCAAACAGCGTGGCCTCGTGGGTGGCGGTGGCGCCCGCCTCGACGGTGCCCAGCGGCAGCACCATCGCGATCGAGTACAGGTTCTCGCCCACCTTGGCGGTGCGGAACTCGCGCGCACTCTTGGCCGGCACCAGCCAGGCCGAATTGAAGTAGTGCTGAACCATGCCGACCCAGCCGTTGTCGGCGCTCTTGTCGTGGTCGGTCTTGTTCTTCTCGATGTCGCCGAATTCGATCTTCTGGAAGTGGCGGGTTTCGGTGTACATCGCCGGCCCGGTGAACGACGTCGGTGCCATGAACATCGAGCCGGTGGGCACGGTCCCGTCGCGCAGCAGTTGGAGATACAGCTGTGGGGTGACCGGCGCGTCGGTGCTGTTGGTGACGGCGTGCTGCACGCCAATGGTGTATTGCCCGCGGCGGAACGTGTAAGTCTTGGCCAGCCGCACGCCGCCGGCGGCCGCGGTCTCGAGCCGAACCGTCACCGCATCGGCGCCCGGCTTGAGTGTGCGCTCGCCCGGCGCTGCAGTCATCATCGCCAGGTGGTTGGGCAGGCTCGCGCCCGGCTGCAGGGTGATCAACCCGGTCTGCGCGGCATAGGTGCGCCCCGCCGTGTGGTCGAACAGCACCAGGTTGCGGCTGCGATCGTCGGCGTCGGTGTACTTCAGCAGTTCGAGGCGCACCAGGTCGCCACCTCGGGTGCTGATCGTCGCCTTGTACACATCGGTCGTGACATCGATCGTCTCGGCTGGCTGCGTGGCCGCGGCAGCGGCCACCGGTGTGGCGGCCGTGCCCGCCGCCGGCTGTGCCACAGCCGCCGGCACACCGCTGGCCGCGCCGCTGGCGGCGTCCCCGGAGGCCGTGGCGGCAGGCCGCGACGAGGGTGTGAAGAACGACGCCCGGCCGTTGTGGGTGTTCCAGGCATCCCACAGCAGAAACAGCGAGAAGGTGAACACCATCCACAGGATGGTGCGGCGCATATCGGTCATGAGCGGTTCTTTGCGAGCAAGCGGGTGAACAGGGCCGGCGCCTGCGCAGGCACCGGGTCGCAGCCGCCCGCACACCACGGGTGGCAGCGCAGCAGGCGGCGGGCGGCCAGGTAGCTGCCGGCGGCCGCACCATGGCGTTCGAGCGCCTGCATCGCATAGGCCGAGCACGTGGGCTCGAAGCGGCAGGCATTGCCCAGCCAGGGCTTGAGGAAATAGCGGTAGGCGCGCACCAGGCCGAGCAGGAGCCCACGCGGCAGGTCACGCCATCCGGCGCGTGGGCACAAGACGCCCGCGTGCGCCGCGTCGGCCCCGTCAGCGGGCGGGGCGGGAGGGCCGATCACAGGCGACAGCGGGGTGTGGGGCACGGTGGATGACCTGCGGGCGGCGGGCGTGCGCTCAGCGTGCGGGTGCGGCCATCGCGGCGCCGTCGCTCGCGGCCCGGACGATCAGGCCGCGCAGTTCGTTGCGCGCGGCGGTGCGCAGGGCATCGGATGTGGCGCTCGGGAACTGCCGCGGGTCGAACGGGGCCCGCAGCCGCATCACCCACAGCCCCAGCGGCAGCTCGCTGCCGAGCTCATCCATCAGTGCGCGCGTCTGCCGCTTGAGCAGGTTGCGCGTGACCGCCCGCCGGGCATGCCGCTTGGGGCAGACCAAGCCCAACCAGCGACCGGGTGGCGGGATCTCGGGAGCGTCGCCAGCCAGCGAGTCATCCACAGGCTGTGACCAACTCGGTGATCGACTTGTGGATAACTGTGTACAAGTCGAGCCCTCGGCGGGCCGCGGCGCCCGCGGCGCGGGCAGGCTCGGGCCCGCCGCCAGATGATGCAGCGCGAAGTGAGTGCTCCGCGCACAGGGCCTGCGTGCGAGCACGCGCTCGAAGTCGGCCGTTCGCACGATGCGCCCGACCCTCATCGGCCGGGCGGGATCAGACCTGCGTCAGGCGCTTGCGGCCCTTGGCGCGGCGCGCGCTGAGCACGGAGCGACCGCCGCGGGACTTCATGCGGACGAGGAAACCGTGCGTGCGGGCGCGGCGGACTTTGGACGGCTGGTAGGTGCGCTTCATGATGCTTCCTGGTGTGGGGGACATGCCGGGCCGGCATCCGCTGCGCGGGTACGCCAGACTCGGCTCACCCGCGCCTGCCGTATCAGCGGTGTGCGACGCTGCCGATGCGCAACCGACGACATCGATCGCTCTCCTGGCCTCGTCACACGCCGTCGCTGCGGCTGCGCAACCATCCCGCCCATGCTCTCGCCCATGCACTGCGGCAGTTGGGGAAACCCACTATTAGAGCAAAAAGGGCCTTTTCGGTCAAACACTTGCACCACGACATGCGGGCTGGGCAGGGGCTTGACCGCGCGCATCAAACTGTGGATAACAGCGGGTCTGGCGGCTGAGGGGGCCTACAATGCCGCCGCTCTAAGAAGAACTTGTCCACAATGAGCCTAGATCTCTGGCAACGCGGCTGCGAACGTCTGGCCGCCGAGTTGCCCGAACAGCAGTTCAACACCTGGATCCGCCCGCTGCCCGCTGCCGACATCGCCGATGCCGGTGACGACGGCGCGGTGGCCTGCGTGCACGTGCCCAACCGCTTCAAGCTCGACTGGATCCGCTCGCAATATGCGCGGCGCATCGAGTCGGTGCTCACCGAGCTGGCGGGCAAGCCGGTGCGCCTGGAGCTGATGCTCGCGCCGCGCGAGCTGCCGCCTGCACGGCCCCAGAACGGCAGCGTACCGGTGCGCGCGGCCGCGCTGCTCAACGCGCAGGCCTGGAACCCCAGCCTGCGGGTACAGGCGCCAGGGTCCGAAGCAGGCGCCGAGTCCGGTGCCGAGCCCACAGCCGGCCGCGGCCCGTCACGGCCCGACAACCCGGCGGTCCATGCCCGGGCCGCCGCGATGGCCGGGGTGCACCTGCCACCCGCGGCACACACCCATCGCCTGAACACCGCGCTCACGTTCGACACCCTGGTGGCGGGCCGTGCCAACCAGATGGCGCGCACCGCGGCGTTGCACGTGGCTGGCGCCCCCGGGGTGATGTACAACCCGCTGTTCATCTACGGCGGGGTGGGCCTGGGCAAGACGCACCTGATCCACGCCGTGGGCAATGCGCTGCTGCGCGACCGCCCCGATGCGCGCGTGCTGTACCTGCATGCCGAGCAGTTCATCAGCGACGTCGTCAAGAACTACCAGCGCAAGACCTTCGACGAACTCAAGGCCAAGTACCACAGCCTCGACCTGCTGCTGATCGACGACGTGCAGTTCTTCGCCGGCAAGGACCGCACCCAGGAGGAGTTCTTCAACGCCTTCGAGGCGCTGCTGGCCAAGCGCGCGCACATCATCATGACCAGCGATACCTATCCCAAGGGGCTGGTCGACATCGACGAGCGGCTGACCAGCCGCTTCGACTCCGGGCTGACAGTGGCCATCGAGCCGCCCGAACTCGAGATGCGGGTGGCCATCCTGATCCGCAAGGCGCTGGCCGAGGGCGCCGAGATGCCCGAGGACGTGGCCTTCTTCATCGCCAAGAACGTGCGCGCCAACGTGCGCGAGCTCGAAGGCGCGCTGCGCAAGGTGCTGGCCTACAGCCGCTTCAGCCACAAGGACATCAACATCGGGCTGGCCCGCGAGGCCCTGAAAGACCTGCTGTCGATCCAGAACCGGCAGATCTCGGTGGAGAACATCCAGAAGACCGTGGCCGACTTCTACAAGATCAAGGTCGCGGACATGTACAGCAAGAAGCGGCCGGCCTCGATCGCCAAGCCGCGCCAGATCGCGATGTACCTGGCCAAGGAACTCACCCAGAAGAGCCTGCCCGAAATCGGCGAGCTCTTCGGCGGCCGCGATCACACCACGGTGCTGCACGCGGTGCGCAAGATCGGCGGTGACCGCACCAAGGACACCGAACTCAACCAGCAACTGCACGTGCTCGAGCAGACGCTCAAGGGCTGAGCACGGGCGACGAAGTGCAACCAAGCGCAACCCGTGGCCCGGCGCACCGGCCGCATCGGCTGGCCCGACCGTGCGGGGTTACAACCAGACCAGGGGCCGACTGTCAAAGGACAACGATGGGGAAAACTTTCGGAGAAGCCACCACTCATCCACAGGCCCGGGCCGGCCGCAGAAGTTGTTGTCGGTGGGCGCGCGTGTTGCCCCGGGTCGGGCCCACAGGGTTGATGCCGGCCTAAACCATTGAAATTACAGGCGAAAATAGCGTTCTCCACAGCCAGGCCGGCCCCCTACTAGAACCACTAAGTTCAAAGAGGAAGACATGATTGTCCTGAAAGCTCCACAACAAAAACTGCTCGACGCCCTGCAATCGGTGGCGGGCATCGTGGAGCGCCGGCACACGCTGCCCATCCTGGCCAACGTGCTGCTGCGCAAGACCGACGGCCGCATCGAGCTGACCACCAGTGATCTCGAGATCCAGGTGCGCACCAGCGCCGAGCTCGGCGGCGACGACGGCAGCTACACCACCACGGTGGGCGCACGCAAGCTCATCGACATCCTGCGCACGCTGCCGCCGGAGCAGATGGTGACGCTCAGCGCGGCGCAGAACAAGCTCACGCTCACGGGCGGCAAGAGCCGCTTCACGCTGCAAAGCCTGCCGGCCGACGACTTCCCGCTGGTCAACGAGGCCACCGACTTCGGCCCGGCCTTTTCGGTGCCGCAGAAGGTGCTGCGCTACCTGATCAACCAGGTGCACTTCGCCATGGCGGTGCACGACATCCGCTACTACCTCAACGGGATCCTGTTCGTGGCCGAAGGGCGCTCGCTCACCCTGGTGGCCACCGACGGCCACCGGCTGGGCCTGGCCCAGGCCACGCTCGACGCGGACATCCCCAAGCAGGAGGTGATCCTGCCGCGCAAGACCGTGCTCGAGCTGCAGCGGCTGCTGCGCGACGAAGACACCCCCATCGAGATGCGTTTTGCCGGCAACCAGGCGCGCTTCGAGTTCTCGGGCATGGAGTTCGTCACCAAGCTGGTGGAAGGCAAGTTCCCCGACTACAACCGCGTCATACCCAAGGGTCACAAGAACGCGGTGGTGCTGGGCCGCCAGCCGCTGCTGGCCAGCTTGCAGCGCGCGGCCATCCTCACCAGCGACAAGTTCAAGGGCGTGCGCGTCAACATCGAGCCTGGCGTGCTGCGCATAGCCTCGAGCAACGCCGAACAGGAAGAAGCCAAGGAAGAGCTCGAGGTCGACTACGGTGGCGACACGATCGAGATCGGGTTCAACGTCACCTACCTGATGGACGTGCTGGCCAACGTGGGCCACGAGATGGTGAAGGTGGAACTGCAGGACGGCAACTCCAGCGCGCTCATCACCGTGCCCGAGCAGCCGGGCTTCAAGTACGTGGTCATGCCTATGCGGATCTAGGCCACCGCCAGGTCCAGCGGCGCCTTTCCCAAGGAAGCCACGCCAGGGGGCAAAGCCAGCGCCCCGGCCAAGCCGGCGCCGCGGCGTTCGAGTGATAGCGACGGCGACCTGTTCAGGCGCCCAATGAAAGTGGTTGATGAGCGATTCCAACAGTCCCGAAAGCAAGCCTGACGACACCGGCTATGGCGAGGGCAGCATCCAGATCCTCGAAGGGCTGGAAGCGGTGCGCAAGCGCCCGGGCATGTACATCGGCGACACCTCCGACGGCACCGGGCTGCACCACCTGGTGTTCGAGGTGGTCGACAACTCGATCGACGAGGCGCTGGCCGGCTACTGCGACGACATCATCGTCACCATCCATTCCGACAACTCGATCTCCGTCATCGACAACGGCCGCGGCATTCCCACCGGCGTGAAGATGGACGACAAGCACGAGCCCAAGCGTTCGGCCGCCGAGATCGCGCTGACCGAGCTGCACGCGGGGGGCAAGTTCAACCAGAACAGCTACAAGGTCTCGGGCGGTCTGCACGGCGTGGGCGTGAGCTGCGTGAACGCGCTGTCGAAGTGGCTGCGCCTGACCGTGCGCCGCGACGGCCAGGCCCACCACATCGAGTTCGCCAAGGGCGTGCCGCAAGACCGCGTGCTCGAGCAGCGCGAGGGCGTCGAGGTGAGCCCCATGAAGATCATCGGCGAGACCGAGAAGCGCGGCACCGAGGTGCACTTCCTGCCCGACGACGAGATCTTCAACAACATCGACTTCCACTACGACGTGCTGGCCAAGCGCCTGCGCGAGCTCTCGTTCCTGAACAACGGCGTGAAGATCCGCCTGGTCGACGAGCGCAACGCCAAGGAAGACAACTTCGCCTTCGCCGGCGGCGTGAAGGGTTTCGTCGAGTTCATCAACCAGGGCAAGAAGGTGCTGCACCCGAACATCTTCCACGCCATGGGCGACAAGATGAGCGAGCAGAACACCAACGTCGGCGTCGAAGTGGCGATGCAGTGGAACGACGGCTACAACGAGTCGGTGCTGTGCTTCACCAACAACATCCCGCAGCGCGACGGTGGTACGCACCTGACCGGCCTGCGCGCGGCGATGACCCGCGTCATCAACAAGTACATCGAGGACAACGAGCTGGCCAAGAAGGCCAAGGTCGAGATCGCCGGCGATGACATGCGCGAGGGGCTGGCCTGCATCGTCAGCGTCAAGGTGCCCGAGCCCAAGTTCTCGAGCCAGACCAAGGACAAGCTCGTATCGTCCGAAGTGCGCGGCCCGGTCGAGGAGATCGTCTCCAAGCTGCTCACCGACTGGCTGCTCGAGAACCCGATCGACGCCAAGACCATCTGCGGCAAGATCGTCGACGCCGCCCGCGCGCGCGAGGCCGCACGCAAGGCGCGCGAGATGACGCGCCGCAAGGGCGTGCTCGACGGCATGGGCCTGCCCGGCAAGCTCGCCGACTGCCAGGAGAAGGACCCGGCGCTGTGCGAGATCTACATCGTCGAGGGCGACTCCGCCGGCGGCAGCGCCAAGCAGGGGCGCGACCGCAAGTTCCAGGCGATCCTGCCGCTGCGCGGCAAGATCCTCAACGTCGAGAAGGCGCGCTACGAGAAGCTGCTGTCCAGCGACTCCATCGTCACCTTGATCACCGCGCTGGGCACCGGCATCGGCCCCGAGGACTTCAACCCCGACAAGCTGCGCTACCACCGCATCATCATCATGACCGATGCCGATGTGGACGGTGCACACATCCGCACGCTGCTGCTGACCTTCTTCTACCGCCAGATGCCGGTGCTGGTGGAGCGCGGCTACATCTACATCGCGCAGCCGCCGCTGTACAAGGTAAAGGTGGGGCGGCAGGAGCAATACCTGAAGGACGGACACGAGCTCGACGCCTTCTTGTTGAAGGTGGCGCTCGACGGCGCCGCCGTGCTGCCCGATGGCGCCAACGGCAGCCGCCCGGCACTGGCCGGGACCGTGCTCGAAGAGCTGGCACGCAAGGGTGTGCTGGCCAACCATGTGATCGAGCGACTGGGCAACTGGATGGACCTGGAGGCGCTGCGCGCCATCGCCAACGGCCTGACGCTCGACCTGGACACCGCTGCCCAGGCCGAGGCCAGCGCCGTGGCGCTGCAGGGCGCGCTGCACGACGCCGAGGTGCAGGCGCAGTTCGACGCCCGCACCGACAAGCACCTGCTGCGCATCAGCCGCCGCCACCACGGCA
>JAKLLB010000128.1 GCA_023150345.1 Aquabacterium sp. | reverse complement strand
AGCGGGTCCGCGCGTCGGGTCAGATGCTTGCCCAACTACTTCGCGTCACGCAAGGATGGCCATCGTCGGACTATTACTGCCGATCGACAACAACTGGGTGGAGAACCAGATCCGGCCGATCGCACTCGGACGCGCGAACTGGCTGTTCGCCGGCAGTCTGCGTGCAGGCAAGCGTGCGGCGGCGGTGATCAGCCTGGTGCACTCGGCGCGCATGAACGGGCACGACCCCTACGCGTACCTGAAGGACGTGCTCCAGCGGCTGCCCACGCAACCAGACAGTCGCATCCAGGAACTGCTGCCGCATCGCTGGCGGCCGATCACGTCGACCTGAGCTCCGCGGCCGGCGTCAAGATGGGTTCGCCGGACGCTTACGTTGCAGCGCTATCAGCAGATGAAAGGATGCATGACACGCATCCAGCTCGGCCGCATCGACGACGCGTGCTCGGGGCCGCCGCAGGCCGATGCCCTGGCCTCGTTTCACGTGTTTACGTCCCCATCCTCACCACCTGCCCGAACGGAAATCCAGACGACTCCAACCCGCCCGTGCTGACCACCCACATCACTGGAGATGGCGGTGGCTCCGTTGGGAACTGCCCGAAGCCATCGGTCAGGTAGATGGCCACAGGTTCGACGCCCTGCAGGTATTGCCGATTCAGCCAATTGAAGAAGGGGACGAAGGATGTGCCGCCGCCGCCATGGGCCGCGGGAAATGCCTCGTGCGCGTTGAACTCGTGCGGCCCGTGCAGCGCGGCGTCAGCGAAGAACAGCTGACAGTGGACCTGGGGGTAGGCGTCAACGATGCCGCGCACCTCCGACATGAAGGCGCCCAATTCGGCGCCGCGGATCGACGCGCTGGTGTCTACGCAAACGGCCACCCGGACCGCTTCGCCCACCATATCGTCAAGGTAGAGCTTGCGGTAGACGAAGCGGCGGTCAAAGCCGCCGAAGTCGAAGGGGTTCGACACCAGGAACTGGCAAAGAAGCCACTTCCAGTCGACCCGCGGGTTGGCAGCGTCCTGGATCTCCCGCATCTCGTCCAGGCCCTTGCTGCCAAAGCCGCGTGGCAGGCGGCGGACGACCGCGCTTGCCTGTTGCAGGGCCGCCCTCCAGTGGCGCTGGAGGTTGCCTGCCTCGGCTTTGCCCAGTGCGCCCGCGTCACCAGCGATTGGCAGCAGGTCTACCACCGTCAGCCGAGGGGCAGGCTTCTTGCCCGTGTTGAGTTGTTCGTAGACCTCTTCCACACTCAGGTGGGCCAGCGCTTCATCCTCCACCGCCCCCTTGGGCAGCGGGTAGGGGGTGTCCTTGCGCACCATGCCGTTGACCACGATGTCGGCGGCGGTATTCCACAGCTGTGGGTCGCGCTCGCGCCGGCGCAGGCCGTGCTGTAGAGCGGCGTGCAGCAACTCGTGCGCCACCAGGCCGCACAACAGGGGCGCATCCAGCTTCTCCACGAAATTCGGGTTGAACCAAACAGTGCGGCCGTCGGTGGCTGCAGTGGGCACATCGTCGGAGACTTGGATATGGGCAAACAAGGCCAGCGTACCGAAAAAGGGATGATCGCCACGGATGCGCAGTAGCGCGCCTTTCAGCCGTCCAGCGATGTCGGCGCTCACGGCGTATCCTCAGACCGCGAAGATCAGCTCGCGCATGTTGCGTGCAAAGTCCTTCAACTCGACGTTGGCACTGACTTGCCGCGCCAGGTCGCCGAACTGCCCCATTTCGCGCATCAGCCGGAACAAGTCGGTCGCAAAGAACTGCACCCATTCGGCCCCAGCCTCCTTGACGAGCCAGGTCAGGCCGTTGACTCCTTGCTGAGCGTTCTTGACACGCACCGTCAGGCCCAGAACCGTGGCGTAGCGCGCCGAGGCTTCGGTCGGGAACGCAGCCTTGCCCGTGCCATCAAGGATGGCTTCCAGGTTCGGCAGCTTGTCGTAGACCTTGCAGAAAGCGTCGAACTCGCCCGCCGCGGCGGGACCGATAGCGGGCTCGACCGACAGGCCGGCGTTGCGCAGTCGATCGGCCATGAACCACGACCGAGGCGACGGCCAGGCCGGACGCTGCGCGTCGATCTGGTGCAGCAAGGTCGGACGGAAGGACAGGAACGCCAGCACTTGCTCAGCAATGCCACTGGACAGGCCCCAGTACTTGAAGCTGTCGAGATCGGGCACCAGGTCCAGGTGTATGAAGCGGTTCGCCAGCGCCGACGGCATCTCGAACACGGCCGCGCGGTCAGACTTGCGGTTGCCGGCAGCCCAGATGAACCAGCCGGGCGGGACACGGTAGCTGCCTACCTGACGATCCAGGATGAGCTGCTGCGCAATGCCTTGCATGGCCGGCGGCGCCATGTTGATCTCGTCCAGGAAGAGCACGCCGCGCCCTTCAGTAGGCAGGAACTCCGGCGGGAACCAGCGCGACACGCCGTCTTCAGCCACCGGCAGGCCGCGCAGGTCGGTGGGCGCGAGTTGGCTGAGCCGCAGGTCCACGAGCTTCATGCCCTGATGGCGGGCGACGTCGGCCACGATGCTGGACTTGCCGATACCCGGCGGGCCCCAGAGCATCAGGCTCAACTGCAGGTCACGCTCAACGAGGCCGGTCAGGTAGGGAACGAGGTCTTGGGGTGACATGGCGGATCAAGGCTGGGAGGACGGAGCAGATCATCAAGTTGAGTGGCGGTTCTTGCTTCTCCTGCTGACGCAACCCCACGCAGCGCAGCGTGGTGCGCGGCGAATCCCCTCACTTGCCAGACTTGGTCCGCAGGCGCACTGTAGAGGAGGCGCATGTCTCGCCAGCAATCGGTCACGTGCCTGTCATCAGCCTGCTGGCGGCCAGTTCGGCAGCCTTCACATACGGCCCGGCAGCGATGACTTGCAGAAGTTCGACTGGGACATCCTGGCGTCCAGCGACGGCCGCGCGAATGGGCCCACTGCCGCAAAAGGCGGCCCAGCGCAGGAGCGATCGAGGGCAATCAGCCCTCTTCAGAATATTCTTGAGCACCGATGCAGGCAGGCCCTGAAGGAGATTGGGATCCTCCAAGAGCAACAGGTCGAAACATGGATTGAGAAGGAACTCGCCGGGAAACGCTGGGGCGAGTGCCAGCAGCAAGTCCTTGGGCGCCTCGGGATTCAGAGCCACAAGTCTTCGCGTGCCTCGATCTGGCGAGCCGGCGAGCGTTCGAAGCATGTCCTGCGTGGCATGCGGATGGCATGCCAGCTTTCGGTCCACCTCACGGCCAAGCCCCATCATGGCTTCGAGACAGCCTGGGTCGGCTGCAAGATCATCGAGCGCATCGAGGGTAGCGACCGAGCTCACTTCAAGTACGAACAGTCTGCAACTCGCGAACGACTTCACTGTACTCGATGCCAACCAGACCCTTGGGCAGGATCACCTCCAGGCGAGTCTCTGCATCGTCCCAATTTGCCCGGTCGATCGCCATGGCGCCATGCACAAAGACGGTCGCGCACCCGGCCGATGTCTCACGGCTGTAGCTGTAAATCAGCCCGGCAGTGCCTGCCATGTCTACTCGCCAGCCGAGGCCTTTCAATCGGCGCAACGAGCTGGTTTCTACCGCTGCGTTCTGCAGACCGAAGTGGTCGCCCTGTGAATCGTCCTGGGGCCGATAGGTCTTCCGCACAAGCTGCGGGAAAGGCTGCGGGCGCTTCGAGCCAGCAAAGCGCTGTCGCCACGCCTCAAGAACGGCGCACATTTGAAGCGGATGAGCAAGTCCCACTTTAGCCTCGTCACCCAGCTCGACGGCGTTGCCCATCACATCCAGCAGCTGGCCGCTCCTCTCCAGGCTGAAGGTCGATGCGATGCTGCCATCCGAGGCACGAGCTGACCAAACGAGACCCGAACCAACCATACTCATCAACGGGTGCCCGACGATGAGCTTCTTGAAGTCAAGACCCGTCCAGGAACGGTCCGTCACCATTGCGAGTTCAAGGCGCTGAAGTTGGAGGCCGGCAATCGGCTTCAGGCCTTCGACCACGCTCTTCCAGGTGGCACGAGCCGCGTCCGCGGCCTCGGCGTCGTCCTCATCAGCGCAGTCCGGCCACCGGCTCAACCGCGACCCTCGCCGGTCGGTGAGGAATGGTTTGAGGCGGACGTCTACGCGGCCGTAGATATGGCAAGACCCGAGCGCCAGGCGCATCACGCCTTGCTTCGTAAATCCAAGCCTGGGCACAGTGCGATCTTCCAACTGCTCAAGTTCGATGCCGCGAACGCGCGCAGCGGCGCTTAAGGCGTTGCGAGCATAGTGGGCAAGGGGGGAGTACCTCTTGTTCAGCGCCAATAGCTGGATCTGCGCAAGCGCCACGTCCGTTCCCATTTGCAGAAGCACTTCGATTCCCTTGTAGGCTTTCGTGTATGCGTCTGTACGGAGCCAGGTATAGATGCGCGAGGTCAAGCGCAAAGCACATTGATCATCGCCTAGGTAGGCCTGCGCCTGAAACATCCACTGGCTTTCGGGAGAGCCATGTCGGTCCCACGCCTCGAAGACACTCCAGGCAAACCTTGCCAACGACGAAGCGCTGCACCGCCTTTTCGCTGCTAGCACTACAGGATCCTGGATGACTGCCGTCGAAGCCATCATGGCACGGGCCAGGTTGTCAATGGTGGTGGCGGGCAGCGCAAGGCCCAAGCCCTTCAGGACTGGCCTTGGGTGTGCATCTGCATACCAGAACAATGGAAGTGCCGACGTGCGCCACCGGATCCAGTCCGACCTTGCATCGACCGACAGGACCGCGTCGACCTCAGCAGCGGCAGCGCGCCCATAGTGGCGCGCTGCACCCGCGATCACGCGCCGATGGCCCTTGGCGGCAATGAAGCGTAGGGCAGCCTCTGCGACTTCGCGCTCGTATCCTGGTTCGCCCACCGCTTGAGGGATGAGCCCACGACTCGCGGCATCAGGGAATCGCAGCAGCCAGTTCAAGCCCAGGATACCCATCCCGCGAGTGTCGCTAGATAACCCTCCGAGTGAACGACTCACGCCAAGCCGAGCAAACCATGGACCGAGCACCGCGGCCTCGATGCGATACGTCGACAGTGCAATAGCGTCACCTCGTATCGACCACAGAGAACCATCGAAACCCCTTGCACTGGCGACCTGTTGAAGCCTTGGATGCAGAAGTCGGAGGAGCGCAGCAACGACAGAACGGGATGGTCCCTCCGCCAGTGGAGGGACGGCGCGCTCGCCAAACCGAGCCAACAGCCAATCCAGGGCTTCTGCGCCAAATTCAAGGCTACGTACTGTCTTTGCCTGCCACAACTTGACGACGACCTCTGGCGCAGACGTTATGAACTCCGAAAACCGATCGTCATCTGAATCTACGTATTCGCCATGAGAATTCCTCTTTGGCTTGGGGGTCCGGGCTAGGCGATCAATCCAGGTCTGAAATCCCTTCGCTTCTGCCTTATCAGATGCAGGCGTCGGGAGGAAGGAGAGCGCTCGCTCCTGCTCGCCACGCTCCCAATGAAGGATGGGTGCATCGGGCACGCTGGCGAGGTGTTCCGCGGCAACCACAGCCCGCTTCCGCCTCCCCGGCTTTGGCTCCACGGGGCTTGCCAACAACTCGGCTGGCACCTGGTCGATAGCAGCGATTCTGATGATGCTTGCGGCTGTAACGCTGGCACCCCCAAGGCTCTTGCGGGTCTCTCTAATTGCGCGGGCGACAGTGGCGTCATCCGACTTGACAAGCTGAGTCAACTTCGGGTCGACGGCGTGGATCTTGTCCAACAGTGGGGGGACTTTGCAAAGGATCTCGTCCCTATGCAGATGGTGTCTGGAGCGCACCTTGACCAATCCCGCGCTCAGTACCCGCAGGGCGATCGGCAGGTGATCCAGTGACATAGCGAGTTCGAAGAGAGAACAGCGTTCCTCTAGATTTGGGGCCGTTGCCACTTTCAGCAGAACCACTGCGGCGACATCATCCCTGCACGAAGACAGGCACGAATTGCCGGCGTTGTCAATTGCACATGGATCCGCGCCCGCAGACAACAGAAGGTCAATGACCCGGGCGCCTTTCAGTTGATCAGGCCTTTTGGATCCGTATCCAAGTTGCCGGACAAGATACATGAGCGGCGTTTGGCCAGACCGGTTTCTTAAATCGACGGTCGCGCCGGCGCGCAACAGTGCCTTTGTTGCCAGCGCACTCCGTGCCCCTGCAGCAATGTGAAGCGCGGAGTTTCCGTTCGTGTCTCTTGTATCGAGGTCTGCACCGGCCTTCGACAACGCCTCAATCGCCTTCATTGCCGACCCGTGTCCACGACAGGCCAGCATCAACGCCGTTCGGCCGGACTTGTCACTGGCATCTATGCATGCGCCTGCGTCCAACAGCATCTTCAAAGGGCGCAGCATGCAGCGCTTTGCCACATGCATCAGCGCGGTCTGCCCTTCGTCATCGACTTCGTCCACAGGGGCGCCTGCCTTCAACAGGAATGCCAGCGCCTCATCCCTGCCCCGTTGGGCGGCCCAAAAGAGCACAGTGCCCTTGTTTCGCGAACGAGTGTTGACCTTGGCCCCGTGCTTGAGCAGCAAGGAACCGATTTCAGGATTCCAGGGCTCTGCAAGCACAGCGGCGAACAGGGCATCCTCCCCACTAGAGTCGCGTGCCAGGGGGCTGGCACCGTTCTTGAGCAGCCACTCCACGAGTGCAACGTCCCCGCGCGAAATTGCCCGGTGCAGCGGGCCGCCGGGGTATGAGTCGAGCGTGTGATCGGGGGTTGCGCCCGCAGCAAGCAGAGCCGCGGCAAGTTCTATCCGGTTGGCTTTGGCATCCACTACCGCAGACAGGAGCCTCCCGCCGTTGCGCAGTGGCGATTCTGGTGAAACGCCGGCTTCGATCAACACCTCGACCGCCCGCACGTTGCCCTCTTCGATTGCAACTTCGATGGCCTTGCGTGACGGCCAACGTTTTTCGACAGCATCGGGGAGATACCCATCCGCAAGGCAGGCCCGCAGGTCCTGCGAACTGCCATTGCACAACGCCGCGTGATAGCGCTCATCGATCCATTGCTTCCTTGACATGGCTATTCCTGTGCTTGTTCAAGGCGCCTTCATGAAATCAATGCCTTGAGGTCCTCCCAGGGACATGAAGGCCTTGGCGTCCAATCGTGCCGCGGTTGCCTGGCCGCAGAAGCAGGGGGCGACCGGGCCCTCACGTCCTGGTCCCCAGGTTACGAACGTTCAGCGCGGCGTGGGTTGATGCCCCCGCAACCAATCGTAGCTCCCACCTCGCAAGTCGCCCACCAGAGCTAGGCTTCCTGGCCACTGTCCGCCCGTGTTCGCCCGTCAACTCGCTCACCCCCCCTCCCCCATCTCCGCCGCCACCCCTAGCAACTGCTCCGCGCTCGGCTCGTCCCACCGCTCCCCGAACGTAGCCGCGCCGAAGTACTTCAGCATCTCATGTCGCACCATCGGGTGCTGCCAGCCGCTGGTGGTCAGGCGCTTGATGATGGAGGGGTGTGCGTTGCGCTCGCGCAGTTGCGCGGCCAGGCCTCGCTCCAGTTCCTTCTGGCCTTCGGGCGACAGCGCTTCGATCGCGGCCGCACACTTTTCGTGCTGGCGGCGCGTCCATTCAGCGAACCAGCGGGCGCGGCGCTTGTCCTGCTGCTCGCGGCTGGCGCGCTCAGGTGCGTCGGCGGTGTCGGCTGCGGGCTCCGCCGCGCGGGCGCCCTGCTCTTCGGCCTGGCGCTGCAGCCTGGCCACTTCGGCCGGCAGCAATGCGCGCAGGTAGCGCGCGGGGTCGCGCACGGGCTCTGGGTAGCTGGAGGCGCTGCGCCGCTGCAGCGATTCGAGTGCGGCGCGAAGGGCGGGCTCGCCGTGCTCCTGGATGACGGACTCCACCACTTCCTCGCCGATGCCCAGGCGCTGCGCACGGGCCACGAGCTCCATATCCACCGGCTGCGGCGGGCGCGTCAGGCCGAGCGAAGCCTGGCGCTTGGGCGTGATGCGGAACTGGATGTCGCCCACGGCGCGGCCGGCCTTGTGCTCGACGAGCTCGATGTCGATGTCGGAGATGGCATTGATCTCGGCGATGGACGGCTTGAGGGTGTCACGCTTGAAG
>JAKLLB010000127.1 GCA_023150345.1 Aquabacterium sp. | reverse complement strand
CAGGAACCGTGCGCGCGTGTGGCATGCGTGTGGCGTGCGGGCGTGTATGTGGCGCGAATGTGGCGCGTATGTGGCGCGTATGTGGCGCGTATGTGGCGGGTGTGCGGTGCGGGTGCGAGGGTGCACGTGTGGGGTACCGTCCCCGCCGGGCATGTTGAGCGCCTCCCGTCCGGGCCTGCCGCTGTTCGCCCTGGCGCGCGGCCTGATCGACGGGCTCAACCCGTGCGCCATGTGGGTGCTGCTGTTCCTGCTGTCGATGCGGGTCCGGCTGCGCGACCGTGCGCGCATGGCCTGGATCGCCGGCACCTTCGTCGCCGTCAGTGGCGCCGCGTGCTACGCGTTCATGGCCGCCTGGCTGAACCTGTTCCTGGCCGTGGGCCTGTCCGAGGCCGTGCGCCTGCTGCTGGCCGTGCTGGCGCTGGCCATCGGGGCGTTCAACATCAAGGACTTCATCGCCTGGGGCCGCGGCCCGTCCATCGGGATCCCGCAGGCCGCCAAGCCTGGCATCTATGCCCGCATGCGTGCGGTGCTGCAGGCGCGGGCCTGGTCGGCCTCGCTGCTGGGCGTGGCCGCGCTGGCCGTGGTGGTGAACATGGTCGAGCTGCTGTGCACGGCGGGCATCCCGGCGAGATTGTTCAGATCGTCAACCCCAACGATATCTGCTACTTCGAGAATCCTTCCAAAGAGCGCCTGGATCGATGCCTTATTGGGTGGACTCAGCCCGACCGACGTGACCAAGATGTACCGCAACGGCTGGAGCGTAGAGACCTTGACTGCTTCCTTCCTGAGGTCCACCAGGAGCCCCGCGAGCCCGGTGCCGGCATAGTGCTTGCACTGAACGATCGTGTTGTCCTTGCCCTTGGCGTGCCTGAAATGTATGCCCAAGTCGCGGCTACTCTTGAACGATTCGAGTACAAGCCCGTCGCGCTCTTGTAGGACATCGCGCGCCAGTTGCTCGAAGTCGTGAGGTGAGAGCTGTTTGAACTCGTAGCTCGGCATGGAAGTGCGACCTATTGCTGCAACGCTGATCTATCTCGACCACTCGTTGGAAAGCGTCTCCGCCTGCTTCAGCACGAGCTCCACCGCGTCAGCCTGCTGGTCGGGTGGGTACTTCCATCGCTGCAGCGTGCGCCGCACCAGGATGCGGAGCTTGGCCCGAACGCTGTCGCGCACCTGCCAGTCCACCGTGGTGCTGGCGCGCAGCTTCTCCGTGATCTCAACCGCAACTTTCTTGAGGATCTCGTCGCCCAGCTCCCGCACGGCACTTTCGTTGTTAGCCAGCGCGTCATAGAACGCGATCTCGTCGTGACCAAGCCCCAGTGCGGCCTCGCGTTCCAACACGGCCTGGAACTCCTTGGCCATGGCGATCAGCTCTTCGATGACTTGAGCCGTCTCGATCGCGCGGTTGTGATATTGCCGAAGGGTCTCCAGCAGCCGGTCACCGTACTTTTTCTCCTGCACCACGTTGTTTCGGGCGCGGGCCTTGACCTCGTCGCGGAGCAGCTTCTCCAGCAGCTCAACGGCCAGGTTGCGGCTCTTCATCTGCCGCACGTCTTCCAGGAACTCGTCGGACAGCAGGCCGATGTTTGGTTTGTCCAGGCCGGCCAGCGCAAAGATGTCCGACACCCCGTCGGCCACGATGGCGTTGTCCAGGATCTGCTTCAGCGCGCTGTTCTTGTCCTCGGCGGTGCGCTTCTTGTCCACCGTGGTGAACTTGGTGATGGCTGCCTTCACAGCAGCAAAGAATGCGATCTCCTTGCGCAGCGCCACCGCCTCGTCCAGCGTGCCGCACAGCGAGAAGGCCTTGCTCACCGCCGTCATCACGTCCAGAAAGCGTTGCTTGCCGTCCTTCAGGCCCAGCAGATGGTTGGCTACTGGCACCAGCAGCGCCAGCGCCTCGGTTTGATAGGTGCCGTAGTCAAAGCCGTGCATCAGGCCGCGCACGATGTCCATCTTTTCCAGCAGCACCGCTAGAGCCTCTGCGGCGTTGTGTGCAGGGTCGCCCTTGCCCTTGGCGTCGGTGTAGGTCTTCAGCGCCGCCTTCAGCTCGTTGGCAATGCCGATGTAGTCCACCACCAGGCCGCCGGGCTTGTTCTTGAACACCCGGTTCACGCGGGCGATGGCCTGCATCAGGTTGTGGCCCTTCATGGGCTTGTCCACGTACATGGTGTGGCAGCAGGGAGCGTCAAAGCCCGTCAGCCACATGTCGCGGACGATCACCAGCTTCAAGGGGTCAGCCGGGTTCTTGAAGCGCTTCTCCAGCGACTTCTTCACCGCATGGGTGTAGCGGTGCGGTCGCAGAAGCGGCTTGTTGGCGGATGACGCGGTCATCACCACCTTGATGGCGCCTTCGGCCGGGTCGTCGCTGTGCCAACCAGGTCGCAGCGCGGTGATGGCGTTGTAGAGGCGCACGCAGATCTCGCGGCTCATGCACACGATCATGGCTTTGCCGTCGATGGTGCTGATGCGCGCCTCGAAGTGCTGCACCAGGTCCATCGCCACCTGCTTCAGGCGCGGGTCGGCGCCCACCAGCTTTTCCAGCGCCGCCCATTCGCTCTTGGTCTTCTCGCGGCTGGCAAGGTCTTCTTCGTCTTCCACCACCTCATCGACCTGCGCATTCAGCGCGTCGATCTCAGCCTGGTTCACGTCCAGTTTGGCCAGGCGGCTTTCGTAGTAGATGGGCACCGTGGCACCGTCGTCCACCGCATCCTGGATGTCGTAGATGCTGACGTAGTCGCCGAATACGGCGCGGGTGTCCTTGTCTTCCAGCGCGATGGGCGTGCCGGTGAATCCGATGAAGGTGGCGTTCTTCAGCGCATCGCGCATGTGCTTGGCAAAGCCGAACACGTACTTGCCGGTCTTGGTGTCCAGCCGCCCGTTCATGCCGTACTGGCTGCGGTGGGCCTCGTCCGACATCACCACGATGTTGGTGCGGGCCGAAAGCTCGGGGTGCGCGTCCTCGCCATCCAGCAACGCAAACTTCTGCACCGTGGTGAAGATGACACCGCCGGCCTGGCGCGAAGCCAGCATGTCGCGCAACTCGTCGCGGCCCGTGGCTTGCAGCGGCGTGGTCTTCAGCAAGTCACTGGCCGCGCAGAAGGTGCCGAACAGCTGGCCGTCCAGGTCGTTGCGGTCGGTCACCACCACCAGCGTGGGGTTCTTCATTGTCGGCTGCTGCAGCAGCTTGCCGGCGTAGCAGGCCATGGTGATGCTCTTGCCCGAGCCTTGGGTGTGCCACACCACGCCCGCCTTGCGCGAGCCCGGCTGCACCTGCTTGCCCCAGGTGGCGCGGTCTTCACGCACCTCCAGCAGGCCCTTGTCGGCCTCCTTTGCGGCAATCACCGTGGCAGCGACAGCCTCTCGCACCGCGTGGAACTGGTGGTAGCCCGCTACCTTCTTGATGAGGATGTCGCTGTCCTGCTCAAACAGCACAAAGTGGCGCAGGTAGTCCAGCAGCAGTTCGGGCTTGAAGAAGCCGCGCACCAGCGTTTCCAGCTCCATCTGCAGCTGCGGCCGGTCGCCCTCGCTGGCGATGGTGCGCCAGGGCAGCATGCGCTCGGCGTCAGCCGTGAGCGAGCCCACGCGGGCCGTGAAGCCGTCGCTGACCACCAGTGCCAGGTTGCAGTTGAACAGGTCGGCCGCCTCCGCCTTGTAGGTCTGCAGTTGGTTGAAGGCGTCCCAGATGTCCACCTGCTCGTTGGCCGGGTTCTTCAGCTCGATCACCGCCACCGGCAGGCCGTTGATGAAGGCCACCAGGTCGGGCCGCAGCGGCTGCTTGCTGCCCTGCACGGTGAACTGGTTCACCACCAGGAACTCGTTGTTCGCCGGGTTGTTGAAGTCGATCAGGCTGGCCAGATCAGTGGTCTTGCCCTCTCCGCCAGGCTTTGGAAAGGCCACCTCCACGCCACCCACCAGCAGGCGGTGCACGGCCCGGTTGCGCACCACCGCCAGCGGCTCGCTCACCCGCAGCACGGCCTGTGCGGCTTCTTCCAGCGCCGCGGCCGGAATCTGCGGGTTGATGCGCGCCAGCGCGGCGAGAAGCCGGTCGCGCAACACCACCTGCCGGTAGTCGGCCCGCTCGGCGTGTGCGCCCTCCGGGGCGATATCGGGGCCGTGGGCGTAGCGCCAGCCGGCTTGCTGAAACCAGGCGATGCACTGGTCTTCGAGCTGTTGTTCGTTCAGCATGAGCCAGCCCCGGTTTGCGATGAAATGAAAAAGTTCATATAAATCAATCGCTTAGTCTCAGTGCTGGCGTTGCGGGCCGGCTGCGCTGAAATGCCGTCAGGCCCAGGCCCAGGCCAGGATGTGGCGGGCGTAGCGCCGCAAGCCCGAGCAGCCGATGCACAGGACTTCGAGTCGTTGTTGGTTCGGCATCTTCGTCATGCCTGCCCGTTCACGCTGGTTCTGGGTGGAACGAAAAATGTCATGAAAATCAACAGCTTGCCGCCCATCTCATCACCACTCGCGCGATGTTGAATGAAAAATCCGTTGCCTCCTTCGGTGGGCTTGGGTACCATCGGCAGCAATACGCCCGACGCCTCTGCACCCTGTGTACGCGTCGGTTTTCATTTGTGGGCCGCTATGACCACGGCTTGCCCGCAGACCAGCCGGCATAGGCGCCCAGGTCATCCAGCGACAAAGCGCCGTTTGACGTTGTCGGGAAGTCAACCTCCAGCAGCGCAGTCACGCGTTGGCCCCAGGTGGAGTTCGGGCAGATCACCTTGAGCAACTGCCGCATCAGGCAGAAATAGAAAAACGGACGGGCGTTGTCCAGAACAGCAGGCCAGCCCGGCGGTACTGCAGACCTCTCCACCACGTTCAAATTCCACAGACGACTGTGGTGTGCAGAGACGTTGCGAATGAAGTTCAGGCTGCGCAGCCATTGAGCAAAGCTGCTGCCGTCGCGGGCACCGTAGATGGCGGCTACCACCTGTTGGTCTGCGTGTTTCATGCCCGCAAACAGCTTGGACATCAGGCCGAAGTCCCACACCTCAATGGCAGCCCAGATGGGCAAACGCCCATACACCTGCAGGTGGTGAGACACAAAGGGCTCCCGGCGTGCACGCCTGACTAGCGACTGATATTTGTCCACCCAGACTTGGTGTTCTGTCTTGCCCTTGTCCGGGCCATGGGTGATCGGCCTCTTGGCGAAATTGCCGTGCAGGTGCGCGGGGTCTTCGTGGGCGCTTGGGCTGTGTTTGCCTAGCAGGTGGGCAATGTCCACACGCACCGACGTTTCGATGCGCTCCAGCGCGTCCAGCGCCAGCAGGCGCAGCTTCTTGTCGAAGACGTACAGCCGCACCACGTCTTCAAAGCGACTGCCCGGAACGAAGTTGTTGGATCGAACCGCCCCGCCCCGGGCGAGTGAGGCCGCTGTATCAACGGTGCGCATTGGGTACCAGTAGCCGCTGAGTCGGTAGTACCCAATGCGTTCCAGGTACTCCAGCGCTGCGGCCCTGTTTTCAACGCCCATGCCCCGCTGTTCCAGTTGGGCAAGTTGGTCAGCAAACGATATCCAGGGTTTGAGCGGCTTGATGGCCGGCGTTGTCGGGGTCACGACCATCCTTGTCCTCTGTCTGTTGCGTGTTGCGCCTTCAACAGTTCACGCCGTCGGCACGTGGTGAACAGCTGTAGGAACGTCGCGAGGCAAAGTCCCGGATTCAAGGCTCGGCATCTTGCCTGCGCTGGTGCGCCAGATGTCCACCTGTGCTGCGGTGATGGCCATGTCAGCCTCCCGGAGGGGCCTGCTTGATCAGGTCAAGGATGCGCTCGGTCACGCCATCCCGCAGCAACGGCGGATAAGCCAGCTTGCGCAGCACCACCCGGATGGCATTGCGCAGACGCGCCTGCACGGCTTCGCGCTTGTCCCAATCCACCACCTTGTTCTCGGCGATGGCTTTGCTCACCTCCAGTGCCATCAAGGCGATGCGTCCCGGCTCCACCTGCTGGGCCTCGGGCGGCGCGCGCAGCACGTCCTCGATGCTCTGCGTAGACGCCGTGGCCGCGGCCGGTGCTTCGGGCCCCGCTTCCTGCGGCGCGGCGACAGGTGTTGCGGAAGCCGCTGCTGCGGCGCTGGTGGCCTGACGGGCGATTTCCGCCGCCTGCTCGGCTTCGGCAGTGAGGATGTTGCAGTACTCCGACGCACCAATCAGATCGGGGAACAGACTGGCGTGGTGCACGTTCATGCGCCGCAGGTGGCGCACGCAGGCGTCGCGCTCCTCGTTGCGGATATAGATCTTGCAGATGTAGCGGGCCAGGATCTCGGGCTGCTCGTCTTCTGATGCAGCCTTCAACTGCTCATCGGTGAACCCCTCGTCGTCGGTGAGAACACTGGCCAGCTTGTTCTCCAGGGTGGCGTCGAAGGGCGAAAAGGTGAACAGACCAGCTTGGTTCACCAGCCGGCCGTGCTGGTCTTTGCGGGGCTCAAACACGCGGATGCCGGTTTCGCCTTCGTGCGCCGCGAGAAAGCTCTTGTCCAGCACGTACAGCGCGCGGTAGGGGTTGTCCTTCTCGTCCTTCACGTCTTCCTTGTGGAAGGCGAAGAACAGCGCCACGTAGGGCGAATAGGTCCAGTCCAGCAGCGGGCTCATCAGCCCATGGTGCTGGCCCACGGCCCACAGCTCGTCGTCTTCGTCCACCAGGCCGGTGTCGTTGAGCCGGCCGCGCACGGCGCGCTTGAAGCGGTCCAGTTGCGCGGTGGCCAGTGCTTCAGAGACGATGCCGTTGGCGGTGACGCGGCCTAGCGTGGGCATCAGGCCCCAATCGTGGCGCCGGTGGCCACGGAACACCAGCTGCACGCCCGGGCGGTTGAAGAAGTCGCTTTCCAGCAGCAGGGTCACGTCGCGCCAGCTTTCCAGTCGGGTGACCGGGATACGGCCGCTCAGCTCGTCAGCCATCACTTCAAAGCGCTTGGTCTCGCCGTCGGAGTTCCACAGTGGGATCTTGGAGAAGTAGTCGCTGGATGCTGCGGCTTCTTCAACAACTGGAGATTCGGAGGGCTCGCTCACGCTTCGGTCTCCGCCTCGATTTTCTGAATCATCAGCTCACCGGAGAGCAGCTTTGGAAGAAGCGTGTCCCGCAATGCAACCAATTGCTTTCCCTGCGGATCATGGCGGCGCTCCAATAACGGATTTACTGTTTTGAAGAACGCATCGATAACCGCCGTCGGAGGCTTGGGCACGAGTTCCGTCTCGAGGAAGTGGGTCGTTTGGAAGTTGGCGATCCCGGTACTCTGGTTCTGGTATTCCCAGGTCTTGCCTTGTTGATAGATGTACGACAGGTGTAGACCCAAGATCACACCAATCTCAGTACTGGCGGGGCGCAGCAAGCGACAGAAGCTGGCAGGTTCAACGGGGCAATCAAACTCGCGCATTGCGTTAGCCGTCATGCGAAACGATCGCCCCGTGGGCTGATCGCGGCTACCGCCAGATACCTCCAAGATGATGTCCCCCATTTGCAGGCGCCGCGTCGCAAGCTTCTTCTGGCTGGTATATCGAATGGGGACCCTGTTCGACAGTGCTTGGTCCAAGTCGGGGAGGTCAGTGCCGCGGATGATGGCAACTCGCGTGTCGTTACTCGCGTCTGGGGTCTCAGCGCCCCAATCACCACCGATAGTGTGTGTCAGCATCGAACCAAAGGGCGCAGCGCACCACCCCTTCGGAATCTCCCCCAACTCCGACTCTTCCATCTCATCCGGAAACAGCGCAGCGGTGGCTGCGAGCTGGGCGTGTTGGTCGGACGGTAGCGCATCGAGTTCGGCGTCCGCCTTGCCGCTGATGGCACTCATCGTCGCGCGCAGCGGGTCGCGATCTTCGGCCTTGGCGGCGATCTTGGCTTTGACGGGGTCGAAGTCCACAAACCACGATTTGAAGATGGCTTGCGCCATGGCTTCGAGGGTTTCGTTGATGCGGCGGTTGAGGTCGATCTTGTCAACCAATGAGAACCTAACTGCGGCAATGCGTTCTTGCTCTTCCAGGGGCGGAAGATCAACTTCAATCTTCAACAGCTCGGACTGACGGTAATAGTCCGACGACGGCCGTTGTTGACGGGCCTACTCGGTTTGAGTAAGGCGCCGGTTGACCTCGTCGATGTC
>JAKLLB010000126.1 GCA_023150345.1 Aquabacterium sp. | reverse complement strand
CGCGGCCGCTTCCCGCTGTCGTCGGTGTCCATCGGCCTGGGCGTGGTGCTGCCGCCCGAAGCCACGCTGGCGATGTGGATCGGCGCCTTCGGCTTCTGGCTGATGGGCCTGCGCCACCGCACACCCGGCACCCGCGGTCACGCGGTCTGGGTCGACGGTTGCGAAGCGATCTGCGCGGGGCTGATCTCGGGCGCGGCACTGATGGGGATCGGCAATGCGATCATCAATGTGCTGGTTTGAGTGTTGAAGCGCCCAGCGCCATCGGCCTGGGCATCCGCGCCGTGGCAGCGCATACACCCGCGGGTGGATACCCCACCCTTGCGCGGACGGAATGCGGGGTCTAAGGTGTAGGGGTCTTGCCCGGAGGAGACCCGCCATGCCTCGCCGCACCCCCGCCGCCATCGCGGCGTTGACGCTTGTCGTTGCCGCTGCCCAAGCCAACGCCGAGACGCAGGAGATCGTCTACGACGCCACCAGCGGCGTGCTCACCATTCCGTCGGTGTCGGTGGGCACGGCCACCTTCACGCAGGTGACGCTGCTCAACACCGGCAACTACACCTTTGCGCTGCAGGGGGCCAGCGCCCAGGTGCCGGCGGCGCCGGCCACGGCCCGCTACGACACCAGCACCAACGTGCTGTGGCTGCCCGCCGTGCAGGTGGGCGGCACCACCTTCCTGGACGTGACCTTGCTCAACGCGGGCAACTACACGTTCACCCTGCAGGGAGCGACTGCGCTGGATGCGCAACTGCTGGCTGACGTGCGGGCGTTGATGGCGGCGGACGATGCCCTGTGGGCCCAGGCGGTGCCGGCGGCAGCCACCCGGTTGTCGTTGACGGACAGCTGCTACCGCGCGGATGGCCGCACCAAGGAGTGGATCATCGCCGATCACCTGGCCAATGCCGCCCTGCATGCGGCCCGCGACGCACCTGTCATCGGCAAGCGCATCGAGAACGTGCGCATCGTCGCGGTGCGCGACACGGTCAACCCCGATGCCAGCACCCGGCGCGAGGTGGATGCGATGGTCGACATCGCCTATGCCGATGGCACCCGGGCAACGGGTCGCGTCTCCACGTTGATCAGCGGCAGCTCGTCCGGCACCGCCGGCTGCACCACGCCACAAACCGGCGCCGGCTGGCGCTTTCTGGGCAACCAGAAATGGGTGGGGGCCTCGGTGCGAGTACGCAACGTGCGCGACGAGCGTTACGCGCTCTCGAACGGTGCCGCGCTGTCGCCGGCAGTGAACTACCGACGTGACCTGCAGTTCCAGGTGACCGACCCCATGGGCAACGCCACCTACGTCGTGATCACCGGCCCCGGGCCAACGGGCACGGCCAACGGTGCCTCGGTGCCGTTCTCATTGAAGCTGCTGTCGCCGCTGGTGCTGCGCAGCGCGCCCGAGCTGGCCGGCAAGAATGGCAACTACTTGAACTGGCTGGACGACGACAGCTTCCGCTACTGCCGCATCAGCGGCAGCTCCGTGCCGGTGGCCGAGGTCGCCGACTGCGCTGGCCAGGGGGCCACCAGCAACACCTGGGGCACCACCACCGGCACGCCCAATGCTGCAGCCGATGCCAGCTTCGACGCACTGGGCTTCGTGGCCGGCGCAAGCTATGTGGTGCAGGTATACAAGGACGACGGCTGGAAGACGGTCAACGGTCACGCCGGGCGCACGCCGATCGCCACCTACACCGCCACGGTGCCACGCCTGCCCTACACCTTCGTCGAGATGGCCGGCACCGGACCGACGGCGGATGCCTTCCCGCGGATGACGGCCACGGGCATGACGGCGGTGCAGATGCGCGACAACCTGATGGCCACCAGCCCGCAGCCGATGAGCCTGAGCTGGACGGCGTTGCCGGCTGCGCCCGATGGTCGGGCGTTCGGCCTGTGGGGCCTGTGGGAGTACTTCCAGGGCCCGAAGACCGGCAATGCCAACAACGCGAGCTACCCGGGCTATCGCAGCATCGCGTACCAGCACCCCGGGAGTCAGGCGCGCAGCGTGAGCGCGATGCCGGTGACGGCCAAGCCGACCGACATGAGCGCCAAGAAGTACGGCGAGTTCACGCTGCAGTACCTGGATCGCAACGACGTGCAGATCGTGAGCGACATCTCGTTCAACTGAAACGACCTGCCGCGACGGCCGCGCCACATCACCGGTAGAACGCGTACCCGATGACGATGGCGCCGACCACGCCCACCGCGTCGGCAAACAGCCCGCACGGCAGCGCGTAGCGGGTCTTGCGGATGTCCACGCTGCCGAAGTAGACCGCCAGCACGTAGAAGGTGGTCTCGGTGGAGCCCTGGATGATCGCGGCGAGCCGGCCCTGGAACGAATCGACGCCGTAGGTCTTCATCACATCGACCATCAGGCCGCGTGCGCCGCTGCCCGAGAGCGTCTTCATCAGGCCCACGGGCAAGGCCGGTACGAAATCGGTGTCCAGGCCGGCCCACGACACCCCCTTCGCGATGCCGCCGATCAGCACATCCATGCAACCGGTGGTGCGGAAGATCGAGATCGCGATCAAGATCGCGATCAGGTAGGGGATGATCGTCACCGCGACGCCGAAGCCGTCCTTGGCGCCCTCGACGAACGCCTCGTAGGCATTGACGCGTCGCCACGAGGCCACCGCCACGAACAGCGCGATCACGGCCACGATGACGCCGCTGCCGAGCAGCCCGATCACCTCGGCCATGCGCTGCGGCGGCAGGCCTGACAGCGCCGCGTACAGCAACCCCATCAGGGCGCCGAAGCCGCCCACGAACACGACGATGGGTGCCTGCAGCAGGCGGATGCGCTGCACCCAGGCCACCGCCACCAGCCCGGCCATGAAGCTGATGAAGGTGCCCATCAGCGTGGGCAGGAAAATGTCGGCCGCGTTGAACCCGGACAGCCCCTGCTCGAGCGCGATCGTCTGACGCATGGCGATCACCGACGTCGGGATCAGCGTGATGCCCGCCGTATTGAGCACCAGGAACATGATCATCGGGTCGCTGGCCACGTCCTTGTGCGGGTTGAGCTCCTGCAGCTCGCGCATGGCCTTCAGGCCCAGCGGCGTGGCCGCGTTGTCCAGCCCGAGCATGTTGGCACTGACGTTCATCACGATGCTGCCGCCGGCCGGGTGCCCACGCGGGATGCCGGGGAACAGGCGCCGGAACAACGGGTCGATGGCGCGCCCGAACAGCTCCACCATTCCGGCGCGTTCGCCCACCTTCATCAGCCCGAGCCACAGGCACATCACGCCCACCAGGCCCAGCGAGATGTCGAAGCCGGTCTTGGCGGTATCGAACAGGCCGGCGAGCACCTGGCCGAAGATGGCCGTGTCTCCGCCTGCCAGCCGCACCAGCGCGACGACGAAACCGATCAGGATGAACGCGACCCAGACGGCATTGAGCGCCATCGATCCTCCGGTGATGCAACCGGCGCCGGGGCGGCGCCTTGGGTCCGCGACGCGCGCAGCCAACACAGGCCACGCGACAGACCGCACGGGTGGCGCCGATTATGCGGGTCGGCCTGCGCCAGTCGATTGCCAGTTTCGGTGGCGGGAATTAGGCTGGTACATGGGGTCGCAGCACGCCGCTGGGCAGGGGGGTGCGCGGCGAGGAGGGTTGCCATGGCACAACCGGATCTACCGGCGTCTGCTGACGAGTTTCAGCTCGACCTGATCCAGCGCCTGGGTCAGGTGGGTTACTGGGAGTTCGACCCGGCCACCGAGACCGTGCGGCTGCCGGCGCCGTCGTTGCGGCTGCTGTCGACGATGGTGGGCACGTCGCCCACGGTGGCACCGATGCTGCGCGAGATCATGTCCGAGGCCGAGCGCCGGCGGCTGCTCGACGCCATGCAGCAGGCCATCGAGCGCCGGCTGCCGCTGCAGCTGGAGTTGCAGTTGATCAACCTGCGCGGCGGCCATGCGGCGGTGCTGCTCAAGGGCACGCCGGTGGACAGCGGCGGCGGCATGCGCTACGCGGGCATCTTCCGCGACATCACCGCCGACAAGCAGGTGCAGTCCGAGCGCGAGGCCGTGCTCAGCCAGCTGCATGCGCTGGTGGGCGGCCTGCCGGTGGGCGTGACGGTGTTCGACGAAGACCTGCGGCTGCTGTTCTGGAACGACCACATCTACGACATCCTGGGCCTGCCGCAGGGCGCGGTGTACAAGTTCGTGCCCTTCGCCGACCTCATCCGTTACCCCGCGCAGCGCGGCGAGTACGGCCCGGGCGACCCCGAGCAGCATGTCGCCCAGCGCGTGGTGCTGGCGCGGCGCTTCGAGCCGCACCGTTTCGAACGCGCCGCGCGCGACGGCCGCGCCCTGGTGGTGGACGGCTACCCGTTTCGCATCGGTGGGCGGGTGGCCGGCTTCGTCACCACCTACACCGACATCACCGACCGAAAGCGCGCCGAGCAGCAGCTCAGTCGGCAAAACGATGCGTTGCGCGCGGTCATCGACCACTTTCCCGGAGCCGTATCGGTGTTCGATGCGCAGCTGCGCCTGGTGGCGTGGAACCCGCAGTTCATCGACCTGCTGGACCTGCCGCGCGAACTGGTCGAAGCGGAGGGCGCCCGCTTCGAGGACTTCATCCGCTACAACGCGAAGCGCGGCGAATACGGCCCAGGCGAGCCCGAGGCCTACGTGCGCACGGCACTGGAGCGGGCGCGCCACTTCCAGGCCCACACGATGGAGCGCACCCGGCCCAACGGCCGCACGCTCGAGGTGATCGGCCAGCCGCTGCCCGGCGGGGGCTTCGTCTCGCTGTACATCGACATCACCGAGCGCAAGCAGGCCGAAGACCGCATCCGCGCGATGGCCCTGACCGACGCCCTGACCGGGCTGCCCAACCGGCTGCGACTGAACGACGAGGTCGAGCTGGCGCTGCGCCGCTACCACGAGGGCGGCTATCGGTTCGCCTTGTTGTTCGTCGACCTCGACGGCTTCAAGACCATCAACGACACGCTCGGGCACGATGCCGGTGACGAACTGCTGGTGGCCATCGCGCAGCGCCTGCGCGCCGTCGTGCGCGAAACCGACGCCGTGGTGCGCCTGGGCGGCGACGAATTCGTCGTGGTCCTGCACGACCTCGACCGCCACGAGACCGCGCACCGCATCGCCCAGGCGCTGGTCGAAACGGCCAGCCGGCCCGTGGAGCTGACGGTGGCCACTGCGCAGGTGGGCGCCTCGGTGGGCATTTCGTATTGCCCGGAGCACGCCAGCGAGCGCGAAGGCCTGCTCAAGGCCGCCGATGCAGCGATGTACGCGGCCAAGGCCGGCGGGCGCGGCATCTGGCGCGTGGCGGCCTTGCCGGGCGATGCACCCGGCGCAGCGCGCACCGGACGGCCGAGTTGACGCCCGAAACCAGGGCGCGCGCACGCGCCCTGCTGCTCACTTCCCGGTGAGACAGAAGAAGTTGAGCTTGTTGCCGTCTGGATCGCGGAAGTAGCCGGCGTAGAAGCCGTCGCCGCGCGGGCCGGCCGGGCCTTCGTCGCGGCCACCCAGCGCCAGCGCACGCTGGTAGGCGGCATCCACCTGGGCGGGGTTCTCGACCGCGATGGCCACCATGGTGCCGTTGCCGCCGGTGGCGGGCTGGCCGTCGAAGGGGGTCATCACCCCCAGCGCCGGCTTGTCCATGCCCGAGCCCCAGGCCGAGCCGCGCGGACCGAACTCCATGATGCGCCGGATGCCCAGCGGCTCGAGCAGGGCGTCGTAATAGGCGCGGGCCCGCGCGATGTCGTTGGTGCCCAAAGTCACGTAGCCGATCATGCGGTTCTCCTTCGGTGAATCGGTCACAGCATTTCAGCACAGCGAACGCTACAAATGAAACCGCTGCAGCGGCACGGGCGGCATGCGGCTGAAACCCGCCCCTCGCACACTGCCAGGCCAGGAGAGCTTCGATGAGCACGACATGGTGGATCGACCAACCGACCCGACACCCACTGGGCGCCGCGCTGGCGCTGGTGGCCCTGTGTGCGGCGCTGGTGATCGCGCTGGGCTGACCGCGCGCACCGACCGCATGCGCACCGCCGCCTGGGCCGGTCGCACCCGACAGGCGTTGCGCCGCACGCTGGCGGCGGTCGCAGGCCTGCTGGGCTTGTGCGCGGCATGCCCGCCAGCCACGGCCGGTGCAGCCGAACCCGCGCTGCCGCCGCTGTTTCCCATCCGCCAGGGCGACCTGCACGGATTGATCGACCGCGACGGGCGGGTGGTGCTGGCCCCCGAATACAACGAGATCCGCATCGGTTCGCCCTGGATCCTGGTCAGCAAGGGCGCGCGCGTGGCCTATGCCGACGGCAGCGGCCGGCTGGTGATCGAGCCGCAAGACGTGCTCAGCCAGCCCTATGCCCAGGGACTCGTGCCCATGCCCGGCAAGGACGCCCAGGGCCGCATGCGCTGGGGCTATGCCGACGCCCAGCGCCGCATGGTCATCGCCGCGGCCTACGACGAAGCCGGTCCGTTCGTCGACGGATTGGCGGTGGTGGGCATGGCCGACGAGTGGGGCAAGCTGAAATACGGCGCGATCGACCGCGAAGGACGACTGGTGGTGCGCGCCGTGCACGACAAGCTGCTCGAGCCCGCTGGCACGCTGGTGCGCGCGCAGTCGCGCGAGCGCACGCACCGCGTGTTCGACGCGACTGGCCGCGACATCACCCCCGCGGGGGTCGACTTCGTCGGCATCCCCAGCGAAGGCATGGTGCGCGTCTGGTCCGCCCGCCAGCAGGGGTTCATGACGACCGCGGGCGAGATGGTCGTGCCGCCGCGCTTTGCCCAGGCCAGCGACTTCAAGGACGGCGTGGCCCGGGTGTGGGTGGACGGCAAGTACGGCTACATCGATCGCCGCGGCCAGATGGTGATCCCGGCGCGCTACGAGTCGGCCGAAGACTCCTCCGACGGCCTGGCGCTGGTCAAGCTCGACGGCCAGTCACAGTTCGTCGACCACACCGGCCGCACCGTGCTCACGCCCAAGGCCGACCGCGTGTGGCCGTTCTCGCAGGGCCTGGCGGTGGTCAAGATCGGCCCACGCCACGGCTACATCGACCGCCGCGGCCAGATGGTGATCGAGCCGCAGTTCAGCTTTGCACGCCCGTTCCATCAGGGCCTGGCCTATGTCGGCCTGCCCGGCAAGGCCAGCGCCTACATCCGGCCCGATGGGCAGGTGGTGTGGCGCGGGGGGTATTGAGGGTCAGCCCACCGAGTAGATGCCTTTGGCCAGATTCCGGCGCGCGGGCTGCTAACTCACCTTTGCCACCGGCCAGCGCGCCACCGCGCGCCGGATGCGCGCGCCGAAGCGCTCGATGTCGGTGGCCGTGAGGCGCTCGGCCTTGTACAGCGACAGCATCTGGAAGCCACAGGCGGGCGCACACGTGCCCAGCAGTGCCGTCTTCAGCACGCGCCGCACCGGCTGGCGCAGCAGCAGGTGATCGACCCACCACGGCGAACCCAGGGTCGTGATGGCCAGTGCGTTCCGCAGTCCGTGCAGCCGCGGCCGGATCGGGCCGAGGTCGCTGGCATGGTCGTAGGCGATGCCCGGGGCCCAGACGCGGTCGAACCAGCCCTTGAGGATCGCCGGAAAGCCGAACCACCAGGTCGGGAAGACGAGCACGAGCGCTTGCGCGTCGAGCAGGCGCCGGGCCTGCGCCTGTACGGCGCGCGCGTCATAGGCGTCGCTGTAGTAGCTCTGCCGTTCGTCCGCCGTCAGCGCCGCAGCAAAGTCGCATGGGTACAGATCCTCGACCGTCACTTCGTGACCGGATTGGGTCAGGGCTTCGATCGCTACCTCCGCAAAGGCGCGGCACGCGCTGCGTTCGACCGGATGCGCGATGACGACCAGGCATTTCATCGCGGCAACCGATGCACGACGCACGAGCCGATCACGCCCACCACGCCCACCACGCCCGTCACGCCCGTCACGCCCGATCGAGCATGAACACCGCCGTGCTGGCGCGCAGGTTGGGCCAGCGGCGCACCACGCGGCCGTCGTGCAGGCCGAAGCTGTCGAGGATGCGCAGGCCGTTCTTGCGTGCCAGCACCTCGAAGTCGGCGTGCGTGCCCACGCGGATGTTGGGCGTGTCGTACCACTGGTAGGGCAGCGTCTTGGTCACGGGCATGCGCCCGCGC
>JAKLLB010000125.1 GCA_023150345.1 Aquabacterium sp. | reverse complement strand
CACCTTCACCCAGGGGTTGTCGGCGGCGATCATGGCCTCGACGTCGGCCAGTGGTACATCCTTCTTCAGCTTGAAGGTCAGCGCCTGCGAGTGGCAGCGCATCGCGCCGATGCGCACGCAGAAGCCGTCGACAGGCACCGCGGCCGTGCCAAAGCCCTCACCCTGGCCGAGGATCTTGTTGGTCTCGGCCATGCCCTTCCACTCTTCGCGGCTGACGCCGTTGCCCAGGTCCTTGTCGATCCACGGGATCAACGAGCCGCCCAGCGGCACGCCGAAGTTGGCCTTTTCGGCGTCGTCCAGCGAGCGCTGCTTCTCGATCACCCGGCGGTCGATCTCGAGGATCGCGCTCATGGGGTCGGCCAGGAGATCCCTGACCTCGTGGTTGAGCGTGCCCATCTGAGTGAGCAGCTCGCGCATGTGCTGCGCACCGCCGCCCGAGGCCGCCTGGTAGGTCTGCGTGCTCATCCATTCGACCAGGCCCGCCTTGTACAGCGCACCCACGCCCATCAGCATGCAGCTGACGGTGCAATTGCCGCCGATCCAGTTGCGGCCGCCCTTGGCCAGTGCGCTCTGGATGACCGGCATGTTCACCGGGTCGAGGATGATGACGGCATCGTCCTTCATGCGCAGCGTCGAGGCGGCATCGATCCAGTGGCCGTTCCAGCCCGCCGCACGCAACTTGGGAAAGACCTCGGTGGTGTAGTCCCCACCCTGCGCGGTGACGATGATGTCGCAGCGCTCGAGTTGCGCGATGTCGAACGCGTCCATCAGTGCCGTCTCGTTCTTCGCCATGGCCGGGGCACGGCCGCCGGCATTGCTGGTGGAGAAGAACAGCGGCTCGAACAGGTCGAAGTCGCCCTCGGCCTGCATGCGATCCATCAGCACGGAACCAACCATTCCGCGCCAGCCAACCAATCCTACGAGTGCCATTTTCAGTACGCCTTTCCAGTTGCGCTCTGGACCCCTGTTCCCCGGCTCGTTTCGCCGGGGTCCAGGTGTGGGGGCGAGACGATTCCGAGCTGACTAGCTCTTGGTAATCGTCTTGGTAGTGATCAGGGCAGCCACGACGGCATCGCCCATTTCACGGGTGCCCACCTTCGTGGTGCCCTCGGACCAGATATCGCCGGTGCGGTAGCCGGCGGCCAGCACCGAACGCACCGCGGACTCGATCCGGTCGGCGGCTTCGGGCTGGTTGAGGGTGTATCGAAGCATCATGGCAGCAGACAGGATTGTAGCCAGCGGGTTTGCGATTCCCTTGCCGGCGATGTCCGGCGCACTGCCGTGGCTGGGTTCGTACAGGCCTTTGTTCGCCTTGTCGAGCGAGGCCGAGGGCAGCATGCCGATCGAGCCGGTGAGCATCGCGGCCTCGTCCGACAGGATGTCGCCGAACATGTTGCCGGTGACCACGACGTCGAACTTCTTCGGCGCCTTGACCAATTGCATCGCGGCGTTGTCGACATACATGTGCTCGAGTTCGACGTCTGGATACTGCGCATGCACCTCGGTGACGACGTCCTTCCAGAACTGGAAGGTCTCGAGCACGTTGGCCTTGTCGACGCTGGTGACCTTCCTGCCGCGCTTGCGTGCGGCCTGGAACGCGACATGGGCGATGCGCTCGATCTCGGGCTTCGAGTAGCGCATGGTGTCGAAGGCTTCCTCGGCCCCGGGGAAGTGGCCGTCCACCGCTGTGCGGCGGCCGCGCGGCTGGCCGAAGTAGATGTCGCCGGTGAGCTCACGGATGATGAGGATGTCCAGCCCGGCCACCAGTTCGGGCTTGAGCGACGACGCATGCATGAGCTGCTCGTAGCAGATCGCCGGCCGCAGGTTGGCGAACAAGCCCAAGTGCTTGCGCAGTCCGAGGATGGCCTGCTCGGGGCGCAGCGGGCGGACGAGCTTGTCGTACTTCCAGTCGCCAACGGCGCCGAACAGCACGGCGTCGGCCGCCTTGGCAAGGCTCAGCGTCGAGTCGGGCAGCGGATGGCCGTGGGCATCGTAGGCCGCGCCGCCGACCAGCGCGTGTTCCATCTCGAATTTCAGGTCCAGGCATTGCAGCACCTTGACGGCTTCGGCCACGATCTCAGTGCCGATGCCGTCGCCGGGCAGGATGGCGATCTTCATGGTGGAGGGTCCTCGTCGGGGTCGGTTCACAACATGCGCTGGGCGAGCCACGGCATGCGCGCCAGACGCTCGGCCTCGTAGGCCTTGATCTTGTCGGCATGGCGCAGCGTCAGGCCGATGTCGTCGAATCCGCTCATCAGGCAGTACTTGCGGAACGGTTGCACTTCGAAGGCGATCGAGCTGCCGTCGGGCTTGACGATCGCCTGGGCGCCGAGATCGATGGTCAAGCTGTAGCCGGGGAAGGCGGCCACATCGTCGAACAGCCCCGCCACCACCGACTCCGGCAGCACGATGGGCAGCAGGCCGTTCTTGAAGCAGTTGTTGAAGAAGATGTCGGCATAGCTCGGCGCGATCAGCGCGCGAAAGCCGTACTGCTCCAGCGCCCAGGGCGCGTGCTCGCGGCTGGAGCCGCAGCCGAAGTTCTTGCGTGCCAGCAGGATCGAGGCGCCCCGGTAGCGCGGCTGGTTCAGCACGAAGTCCGGGTTCGGCTTGCGCGCAGCCGGGTCCTGGCCCGGCTCGCCGTGGTCGAGGTAGCGCCACTCGTCGAACAGGTTGGGCCCGAAGCCCGAGCGGTGTATGGATTTCAGGAACTGCTTCGGGATGATGGCGTCGGTGTCGACGTTGGCCCGGTCCATCGGTGCGACGAGGCCCTGGTGCACGGTGAAGGCTTGCATCTCGGGTTCCTCCTTCAGGCGATGCGACGCACGTCGACGAAGTGGCCGTTCAGTGCGGCGGCGGCAGCCATCGCCGGGCTGACCAGGTGCGTGCGCCCGCCGGCCCCCTGGCGGCCCTCGAAGTTGCGGTTGCTGGTGGAGGCGCAGCGTTCGCCCGGCTCCAGCCGGTCGGCGTTCATCGCCAGACACATTGAGCAACCGGGCTCGCGCCACTCAAAGCCAGCGGCCTTGAACACCTCGTGCAGGCCCTCGGCCTCGGCCTGGGCCTTGACCAGCCCCGAGCCCGGCACCACCAGCGCCAGCTTGACGTTGGAAGCCACACGGCCGCCGATCTTGCGAACCACGGCTGCGGCTTCGCGCATGTCCTCGATGCGGCTGTTGGTGCACGAGCCGATGAACACCTTGTCGATGTGCACGTCGGCGATCGGCTTGTTCGGGGTGAGGCCCATGTAGGCCAGCGCGCGCTCGATCGCACCACGCTTGACTTCATCGCGCTCCTTGTCCGGGTCGGGCACACGGTCGTCGATCGCGAGCACCATCTCGGGGCTGGTGCCCCAGGTCACCTGCGGCCGGATCTGCGCGGCATCGAGCTCGACCACGGCGTCGAAGTGCGCGCCGGCATCGCTGTGCAGGGTGCGCCAGTGCGCGACGGCCTGTTCCAGCTCGACGCCCTTGGGTGCGAACGGTCGACCCCTGACGTATTCGATGGTGGTGTCGTCCACCGCGACCAGGCCGGCGCGGGCGCCGGCCTCGATGGCCATGTTGCACACCGTCATGCGCCCTTCCATGCTGAGCGCACGGATGGCGCTGCCTCCGAACTCGATGGTGTAGCCGGTGCCGCCCGCGGTGCCGATGCGGCCGATGATCGCGAGCACGATGTCCTTGGCGCCGCAGCCGCGTGGCAGCTGGCCATCGACCTTGACGAGCATGTTCTTGGCCTTCTTGGCCAGCAGCGTCTGCGTGGCCATCACATGCTCGACCTCGCTGGTGCCGATGCCGTGCGCCAGCGCGCCGAAGGCGCCGTGGGTACTGGTGTGGCTGTCGCCGCAGACCACCGTCATGCCGGGCAGCGTGGCGCCCTGCTCCGGGCCGATCACGTGCACGATGCCCTGGCGCTTGTCCAGGAACGGAAAGTACGCCGCCGCGCCGAAGGCGGCAATGTTGGCGTCCAGCGTGGTGATCTGCTGCTTGCTGATCGGATCGGTGATCCCGTCGTAGCCGCGCTCCCATCCGGTGGTGGGCGTATTGTGGTCGGCAGTGGCCACGATGGAGCTCACGCGCCACAGCGGTCGCCCGGCCAGACGCAGGCCCTCGAATGCCTGCGGGCTGGTGACTTCATGCACCAGGTGGCGGTCGATGTAGAGCACGGCAGTGCCATCTTCCTCGGTGTGGACGACGTGGTCGTCCCAGAGCTTGTCGTAGAGCGTTCGGGCGGTCATCGCGGGTCACCTCTTGCGGGGTCGGAATTGTCGTGCCGCATCGGCGGGCACGGTGTCGGCGGGTATGGGGCTGCGGCCATGGGACGCACACAGCGCATCGACAAAGCGCTGCACGACCATGGGCAGCACCTCCTGCGGGCGCACCGCCAACAGGTAGTGGCGCTGCGCCCAGGGCTCGGTCAGCGCCAGCGGCACAACGCCGAAGATGCGGCTCACGCGCTCGGCCACCACTGCCGGCAACACGGCCACACCCAGTCCGGCCTCGACTAGCTGGGCGATGGCGTCGAACCCGTGCACCTGAATGCGCTCGTTGAGCGGGCGGCCCGAGGCCAGCGCGCGCTCGCGCATCAGTTCGTGCGCGGCCGCACCCAGATGTAGACCGACGATGTCGAAGTCCAGCAGCGCATCGAACGGCACGGCCCGCCGCCGCGCCAGTACATGTCCACGCGGCACCAATGCGGCGAGGGTGCCTTCACGGTAGGGCCTGCAGGCCAGCCCGCCTTCATGCTGGGGCGGTACGAACACGCCCACGTCGGCGCGGCCGGTGGCCACCGCGGCCTGCACTTCGGCACTGGTGAGTTCCTCGACGCTCAGGCGCACGCCTGGATGGGCGCGGGCGAACACGGCCAGGTCGGCGGGCAGGCACTCGGCAATGGCGCTGGCATTCGCTGCGATGCGAAGGTGACCCTTCACGCCGTGCGAGAACTCGACCACCTCGCTTTCCAGCGCGTGCAACGCTGCCTGCAGCGAGCGGATGTGGCGCACCAGTGCGCGCCCGGCCTCGGTGGGTTCCACCCCACGTGCGCGGCGTTCGAACAACGCCACGCCCAGGCGACCTTCGAGATCGGACAGGCGCTTGCTCGCCGCGGCCAGGGCGAGGTGTTCCCTCTGGGCGCCGCGGGTGATCGAACGGGTCTCGGCGATGGCAAGCACGAGGTTCAGAGTGATGAGGTCGAAGCGCATCAGGGCACCGTCACGGACGGATCAGCGGGCAGCGCGGCCGCGCCGGAAGTCCTGGCGCAGCAGCGATGATCCACGAAGGCTGCAGCGTTCGTTCACGGCAATGATGAAGATAGCCTTCGCATTGTACGAAGGCAGCTCGATGCACGGACGCCGCCGCGGCCGCAGCAGCAGCAGCAGCAGCCGCGCCGCTGTGTTTCGATTGTTCGTCCGCCCTGCGACCAATGCAACGCCGGCACCTGCAAACGACATCGGATTGCGACAGCTGCCAACGACGATGCTGCCCATCGAGACTCAACAGATACCCGAGGAACCGCGATGGGACTTATCGAGCGACGGATGATCCAGGCGATGAAGACCGATACCCTGCCCGGCCGCAGCCGCGAAATCGAGGAGATCTGCGGTCAAAGCGTGCCCTACGAAGTCGACTGGAGCTCGTTCGAGAGCGACGCCGGCGCACTGAACTTCCTGGACAACGTGGCCTGCCATCGCGTGAACATGGCGCTGCGCACCATCGCCGTGGACGAAATGGGCAAGCAGGCACTGCGCGACGGGCTCAAGCTCATCCGGCTCAAGAACGTCCCGGACGCCGGCCAGCGCCACCTGTCCTTCGAGCAGGGCGTGCTGGAGATGCACGCGCCGTGGGCCCTGGGTACCCAGGGCATGCACGGCGACGCCACCATACGCGAGGCACTGCTGGCGCGGCTGTAGTCCCCAGCGCGGCAATGGCGCCACGCACGAGGCCGCGCAACCGTTGTGACGTGGCGCTCACGTGGCCCGCCGCGCACTCGAGTTGTGGTTGGCTTGGCTTGCACCCAGGTGGCGCTGCAAGAACGCGCGCACTCGCGCCCCCACTGCGTCCGGATCTGCCCCGAAGTCCATGTGACCGGCAGCCGGTATGACGAGGAGTTCGTGAGGCACACCCGAACGCCGCAATGCGTCCGCCAGGCGCCGCGCCTGGTCAACAGGTACGACGGGATCATTCTGGCCATGCAGCACCAGCGTGGGCGGCATGGTCGCGTCGAGCAGCAGTGCCGCACTTGCGGCACGCGCTCGCATCGGATCGTCACCGACCAAGGCGCGCACAGACGCCCGTCCCTGCGACCGCAAGGTGGCCGCGTGAGTCGGGTCCATCGCCACTGTCAGGTCGTGCGGGCCACCATGCGCCACCACCACCTGCACAGCGCTCGACTGTTCGGCCCAGCCGCCCTGGCCTTCGTGCGTCCGACCCGACTGGGTGGCGCCGAGCATGGCCACCAGGTGGGCCCCGGCAGAACCGCCGATCGCCCCGATGCGTCGGGCATCGACCCCGAGCTCGCCGGCATGCGCGCGCAGCCAGCGCACGCCGCACTTGACGTCTTCGACTTGCGCCGGGAATGGCGCTCCCGGAAGGAACCGGTACTCGACCGCCACGCCGACGATGCCGGCCTGCGCGAAGCCGCGCATCAGCGGATGGTAGTCGCGGCGATGGCCGGCCTGCCATCCGCCGCCGTGCACGAACACCATGGCCGCACGGGCGCCTGGTGGCGCGCCCGTGGCCGGCGGCAAGGCGACGTCCACATGCAATTGCTGGCCACCGCCACGGCAGGCCGGCACGTCCAGTCTCCAGGTGGGCTCGTTGGCCCCAGGCGAGCATGCCGCCAGCGACAGGGCGACGGCCGCACCCAGTGCAGCCAATGGCACCACGCCGGCATGGTGTCCGACGGCGTGCCGCAGCGCGATGCGCCGGCAGTCCGGGGCCCTCCCGGCTGGCGATGTCGAGCGCAAACCGCTACCCCAATGCAGCGATCACCTCGGGCGGCGCCTGCACCAGTTCGATCAGCACGCCCTCGCCGCCGATCGGGAGCTCGTCGCTCGCCTTCGGGTGGATGAAGCAGATGTCGTAGCCAGCTGCACCCTTGCGGATGCCGCCCGGCGCGAATCGCACGCCATGCGCGGTCATCCACTCGACGGCGCGCGGCAGGTCGTCGACCCACAGGCCGATGTGATTCAGGGGCGTGGCGTGCACGGCCGGCTTCTTGTCGGCATCCAGCGGCTGCATCAGGTCGATCTCGACCGCATGCGGGCCGGGCGCGCCCATCTCACAGACGTCCTCGTCGACGTTCTCGCGCTCCGAGACGAAGCGGCTCTTGTCGCGCAGGCCGAGGATGTCGACCCACAGCGCGCGCAGGCGCTGCTTGTCGGGCCCGCCAATGGCCACCTGCTGCAGGCCGAGGATGCGAAAGGGCTTGGAAGTCATGACAGGGTTTCGCAAGGTTGGGACTGAGCGGCCACCGGCAGGTCCAGGCGCTGCAGCAGCGCGCGATCGGCCGCGGCGTCGGGGTTGCCGGTGACGAGCAGCTTGTCGCCGTAGAAGATGGAATTGGCGCCGGCCATGAAGCACAGCGCCTGGATGCCCTCGCCCAGCTCGCGCCGGCCGGCCGACAAGCGCACGCGCGAGCGCGGCATGGTGATGCGTGCGGCCGCGATCACGCGAACCACCTCGAACGGGTCGACCGGCTCTTCATCGGCCAGGGGCGTGCCGGGCACGCGCACCAGGTTGTTCACCGGAACCGAGTCGGGCGCCGGATCGAGACTGGCCAGCTCGGCAATCAGGCCAGCGCGCTGCGCGCGCGTCTCGCCCAGGCCGACGATGCCACCGCAGCAGACCTTGATGCCGGCCTCGCGCACATGGCGCAAGGTCTCCAGCCGATCCTCGTAACGGCGCGTACCGATGACTTGGCCGTAGTGGTCGGCCGAGGTGTCGAGGTTGTGGTTGTAGTAGTCCAGCCCCGCTTCGGCCAGGGTGCGGGCCTGATCGGCGCTGAGCATGCCCAGCGTCGCGCAAGTCTCCAGGCCCAGGCCGCTGACTTCGCGCACCAGCGTTGCCATCTTCTGCAGGTCGCGCTCGTTGGGGCTGCGCCAGGCCGCACCCATGCAAAAGCGCGTGGCGCCGGCGGCCTGCGCGGCGCGGGCGGCATCCGTAACGGCCGCGGGGTCGAGCATGCGGCTGGCTGGTACACCCGTGGGGTGATGCACCGACTGCGGGCAGTAGCCGCAGTCTTCGGGGC
>JAKLLB010000124.1 GCA_023150345.1 Aquabacterium sp. | reverse complement strand
TTCATGAACGCGGCCATCGACCAGCAGATCGAGAAGTTCGCCACCGACAACGGCCGTGCGCCCACCGACACCGAGATCGAGAAGATCCGCGAGTGGACGCTGGCCAACGTGCGCGGTACCGTGCAAGCCGACATCCTCAAGGAAGACCAGGGCCAGAACACCTGCATCTTCTCCACCGAGTTCAGCCTCAAGGTGATGGGCGACATCGCCGAGTACTTCGTGCACCACAACGTGCGCAACTTCTACTCGGTGAGCATCAGCGGCTATCACATCGCCGAGGCCGGCGCCAACCCGATCAGCCAGCTCGCGTTCACGCTGTCCAACGGCTTCACGCTGGTGGAGGCCTACCTCGCGCGCGGCATGCACATCGACGACTTCGCGCCCAATCTCAGTTTCTTCTTCAGCAACGGCATGGACCCCGAGTACACCGTGCTCGGCCGAGTGGCGCGGCGCATCTGGGCGGTGGCCATGAAGGAGAAGTACGGCGCCAACGAGCGCAGCCAGAAGCTGAAGTACCACATCCAGACCAGCGGCCGCAGCCTGCACGCGCAGGAGATCGCCTTCAACGACATCCGCACCACGCTGCAGGCACTCATCGCCATCTACGACAACTGCAACAGCCTGCACACCAACGCCTACGACGAGGCCATCACCACGCCCACCGAGGAAAGCGTGCGCCGCGCGATGGCGATCCAGCTCGTGATCAACCGCGAGTGGGGGCTGGCCAAGAACGAGAACCCCAACCAGGGTGCCTTCGTCATCGACGAACTCACCGAACTGGTCGAAGAAGCCGTGCTGGCCGAGTTCGAGCGGATCACCGAGCGCGGCGGCGTATTGGGGGCGATGGAAACCGGCTACCAGCGCAGCAAGATCCAGGAAGAGAGCCTGCATTACGAGCAGCTCAAGCACACCGGCGAGTATCCCATCATCGGCGTGAACACCTTCCGCAATCCGCACGGCGATCCTGTGCCCGAGCACATCGAACTGGCGCGCTCGACCGAGGAGGAAAAGCAAAGCCAGCTCCAGCGGTTGTCCGACTTCCATGCCCGCCACGCCGCGCAGGCGCCGGCGATGCTCGCCCGCCTGCAGCAGGCCGTGATCGACAACCGCAACGTGTTCGAGGTGTTGATGGACGCCGTGCGCTGCTGCTCGCTGGGCCAGATCACCAACGCCTTGTTCGAGGTGGGCGGACAGTACCGACGCAGCATGTGAGCGGTGGCTCATCTGTTGTAGCCAACCAGCGATGGCCACATCAGGTCGCGCACTCGGTCACGACTGAAACCGGTGGCCCTGACTTTCGGCACGTCGCACTGCTTCCACAGCCGCGAACCCGACTCCTAGAATGGCCTGCGAGCCCCTGCCGGGCCCCGAAAGGCCATCATGGTGTCGATCTCCTGCCGCTTGCACTGGATCTGGGTGTCCGCGCTGGCAGCCATGGCCTTGGCCGGCTGCGGCGGCGGCGGCGGTGGCGGGGGCGAAACGACTCCTCCGCCTCCTCCCCCACCACCACCGCCAACCTGCCAGCCCATCATCGACAGCAGCGGCACGCCGGTGGCCTGCACCGACGCATTGTGGGCCGGCGGCGGCGACAGCGGCGATGCCGCCGGCGCCGATGGCACGGCCGGTGACGGCGACCCGTTGGTTGGCGCCACCATCCGCCTGACCGACGCCGCCGGCCGAACCGCCACCGCGGTGACCGACTCCCAGGGCTATTACCGGATGAACGTGACCCGCATGACGGCACCGTTCACGCTGATGCTCACAACGGCCGACGGCAAGCCCTATCACCACGGCTACACACTGGCCACTCCCAAGTCACGCGGCTTCATCACGATCAACATCTCCGGACTGACCGACAAACTGTGCTCCGACATGGCCGTGCTCGCCGGCAAGACGGGCGCCGGCCAACTGACGCCTGCACTGCTGGCAGCCAACCCGTCTGCAGCGTCGGCGGCCATACGCAACCTGGCCACCGCCTTGAAGTCACAGATCGAGGCCGCCGGCCTGTCGACGTCCAGCTTCGACCCGGTCACGACGTTCTTCAGGCCCAACCGGACGGGTCTCGACCTCGTCCTCGAGACCACTGCCGTCTACATCGACTCCACCGGCGCCACCCAGGTCGTGCCCAAGCCGCAGACCGCGTGCACGCTGCCCAGCGACTGGCGTGTCGGCAGCAATCGCTGCCTGCCGGACGTGCATCCGGGCTACGTCGCCAGTGGCAGCACCATCAAGCTCAGTGACAACGCTGGCTCGCTGGTCGGCAGCTCCGAGTACGCATGCTCCAACCGGGTGCTCACGCCAGTGGGTACGCCCACCTGTGCCGCGCCTCCAGCGCAATTGCCCTGCAGCGCGCCATCGTCGTCATGGGCGGTGGGCACGGCCAGTTGTCAATCCGACACCACGCCCACCACGCTCGAGTCCGGGACCCAGGTCACGCTGCGCGACACGGTCGGCAGCACGACCGGCAGCATCGGGTGGTCCTGCAGCAACGGTGCACTGAGCCCGGTCGGTTCGGCCAGTTGCACGCTGGCCGCGGGCAAGTGTGCCGCCCCCGCCAGCACATGGACGCTGGGCGAGGCGAGCTGCCAGGCCGACACCGCGCCCACGGAACTGAGCTTTGGGCAGACGGTCACGCTCACCGACTCCATCGGGCCGGCCACCGGAACCGCCACCTGGAACTGCAACGCCGGTACGCTGGTGCCGGTGACGATACCGTTCTGCGCGACGGCGCCCGAGCCCGCCTGCGGCGCGCCGGACCCGAACTGGACCGTCGGCAGCTCCAGCTGCTCGGCCGACGTGCTGCCCACATCGGTCGCATCGGGCAGCAGCGTGAAACTCACCGACAGCGGCTCGCCAACGACCGGTGACATCACCTACAGCTGCAGCTCGGGCAAGCTCAGCGTGTCCGGCACACCGGCCTGCGTGACCGAGGTTTCAGATGACTGCAGCACGGCCGACCTGGCCGCCAACGGATGGTCGATCAGCCGCAGCACGTGCTTTGCCGACGCGATGCCAGCCAAGGTATCCAACGGCGTGACCATCGTGCTGTCCGATACCGTGGGGCCTGCCACCGGCTCGGCCACGTTCCGTTGCAGCGCCGGCGCACTGATCCGCCAGGCTGGCGCCACCTGCACCGAACCCGGCCCCTGAATCGGCCCCTCGCCATGAACGCACGTCCCGTCCCGCACGCCCCGCCGATGTTGAACCGTCGCCAGGCCAGCGCCAGCGTGGCATCGCTGCTGGCCGGTGGCTGGGCCGCGCCGGCGACGGCGCAGGCGGGCGCCGACCGCGTGGCGCTGGTGATCGGCAATTCGGCCTACGCGGGCGTGCCACTGTTCAACCCCAAGAACGATGCACGCGCGATGTCCGACCTGCTCGGTCGCGCGGGTTTCCAGGTCGACCTGCAGACCGACACCATGCGCATCGAGCTGGTGCAGGCGATTGCCCGCTTCGGCGAGACCATTCGCCAGTCCGCCGTGCGCTTCGCGGTCTTCTACTACGCCGGTCACGGGCTGCAGCAGGACTGGCGCAACTACCTGGTTCCAGTGGATGCCAAGGTGCGCAGCGCCACCGATGTGCAGCGCAATGCCGTCGACGTGAGCGAGCTCATGCGCTACATGTCCGACAGCAAGGGCCGCAACTACCTGGTCATCCTCGATGCCTGCCGGGAGGACCCGTTCGCGGGCACCTACCGCCCGGCAGCCAAGGGCCTGAGCCCGTTCGACGCGCCCGCCGGCAGCCTGCTGGCCTATGCGACGGCGCCGGGAAAGCTGGCGCTCGATGGCCGGGGCAGCAACGGGCTGTACACCAAGCACCTGGTCAAGGAGCTGGGCGTGCCCGAGGCGACGCTGGAGGACGCGTTCAAGCGCGTGCGCTTGAACGTTCGCCTGGAGTCCAATGGGCGTCAGATTCCCTGGGAAAGCACCTCGCTGGAAGAAACCGTCTACCTGTTCCAGCGCAAGGCCACCAAGCTCTCGGACACCGAGCTCGAACGGCGCTTCGAGCAGGAACTGGCCGATTGGTCAGTGGTGCGCGGCACCAACAGTGTCACCGCGTTGACCGACTTCATTCGCAAGTATCCCAGCGGCAACGCCAGCGAACTCGCCCAGGCCAAGCTCAACCGCTTGCTCGAGGACGAGCTGCGCAAGGTCGACGAATCGCATCGCGAGGCCGCTCGGCAGAAGGCCGCAGCGGCCGAGGCGCAGCGACTGAAGGCAGAGGCCGACGAACGCGAACGCCGCGAGGTCGCCGAACGCGAAGCCGCGCGGCTGGCGGCGGAGCGCGAGGCGGCCGCTCGCAGGGCCGAAGCCGATGCCAAGGCACTTCAGGAAGCTCGCGAACGTGCGGCCCGCGAGCAACGTGCACGCGAGCAACAGGAGGCACTGCGCGTGGCCCAGCAGCGCGCGGCAGAAGCCGACGAACGACGACGCCAGGCCGAGCGCATCGAACGAGAAGCCGCCGCCGCCGCCGCGCGCCGCGCCGAGGCCGCGCGCCGCGAGATCGAGCGGCTGGCTGCCGAAGAGCAGCGGCTGGCGCTGGCGCTGCCACCCGAGCCCCCGGTTCCCACGGTGGCGCCGACCCCCTACTTCAGCGGCCTGAACGAGCACCGCCGCGACTACCGCGTAGGCGACGTCTACGAACTTCGTGTGGTCGACCTCTTCAATCGCAGCTCTAGGCCGCTGGTGATGCGGGTGTCCGCGGTCGACATCGGTCGCGACCGTGTGGAATACAACGGTGGCGAGTTCACGTCCGACCTGATGGGCAACACCACCGGCAACCAGCGCGGAAGCATGGGCACGCCGCGGCAGTTCTACCCATCGGAGCTGGTCGTGGGACGGCGGTGGCAGACGATGTTCCGACAGAACCGCACCAGCGGGTTGAACTACACGTTCCGCTATGACGTGAAAGTGGCCGGGCGCGAGAAAGTCACCGTGCCCGCGGGCACCTTCGACACCTATCGCATCGAGGCGCTGGGCTACAACATGCAGCTGGGCGCGCAGATCCGGCGCACCATCTGGGTGGCGCCTGGCGTGAACGCGGACATCGCCCACGAAGTCTGGGTGCGCCTGAGCGACGGTCGGATCGAACAGAATGACCGGCAGGAACTGGTCTCGGTTACCCGGGGCTGAATCCGGCCGCGGTCGCTCTTGGCGCTCGGCAACACTGGCGCTGGTGGTGGCGGGTTGGATGCCCGCGCTGTGCAGCAGCATCGCCGCGAGCATGTGGCCACTCCGGGCCCAGGCCGCCGATGACACGCCCCAGGGCCCGACGGGCGAGTCGCCCACCGAGGTCGTGGCACCGGCTTCGGCCGCATCCGCGCCAGCGGCAATCGGCGTGGCCCCATCCGCAGCACCGGCCCCTGCATCGGCCCCTGCATCGGCCCCTGCATCGACCCCTGCATTGGCGCCCCCGCGCTCGGTACCGGCGTCTGCGCCGGGGCCTGCTGCCTCTGGCGCCACCCCGGCGCCCGCATCGGCACCACCTTCGACGCCTGCTCAGGGCATCACCCGCGAAGCCTCCGGCGCCGGCTTCGACACTGGAACGTTCTGGCGCGTCACCTCACCGGACGGCGCCCGCGCGCACCTGCTGGGAACCATCCATCTGGGCCGGCCCGATGACCTGTCGGTGCCACCGCAGGCCTGGGACCAATTGCGGCAGGCGCGTCGCGTCGTGGTCGAGCTGGCCCATGACACGCTCGATGCGCACCAGGTCGCAAAACTCCAGCGCCTGCCGGCATCGCAGTCGATGGCCCGACACCTCAGCCGCGATGAACAGGGGCGGCTGCTGCAGCGACTGAACCGCGCCGGGGTGCGGCCGGCGGCGCTGCTGCACTTCAAGCCTTGGGTGCTCACCCAATGGCTGCAGGTGGGCGGCATGCAGCCGGCGATGTCGCTGGACGACCAGGTGGTGCTGCTCGCGCGCATGGCCGGAATCCCGGTGAGCTCGCTGGAGTCGGTGCATGAGCAGTTCAGCGCCTTCGAGTGCATCGACACCGTCGAGCAGGTGCTGCTGTTGAAGGAAACGCTCGCCATGCGCGAAGAGTTCTTTGTGCAGCTCAACCAGGACATGCTGAGCCTGTACCGCACGCAGCGAGTGGGCGAACTGGTCGACCAGATCGAGCGGCGCTTTCCGATCTCGCCGCCCGCACGCGCAATCGAGGCCCGCTCCACGGCCTGTACCATTGCGCGCCGGAACCTTCGCTTTGCGCAGCGACTGCGCCCACTGTTGGGTGCGGGCGACGTCTTCGTGGCCATCGGTGCTGCACACCTGCATGGACATGACGGCGTGCTGGCCCAACTGGCGCAGGGCGGTTACCGTATCGAACGCATGCCGGTCGAGGAGCCGACCGCTGCGACTCCCGCGGCGAAGACCGCCGCAACGATGCCTGGCACACGGCCCGCAACGATGCCTGAGAACCCGCGATGACAGCGCACGACGCACTGCCGATCGGCACCGTGATCGGTGACTTCGAGATCCGCAAGGTATTGGGCAAGGGAGGCTTCGGCATCGTCTACGAGGCCTACGAGCCTCCGCTCGATAGGCGCGTGGCCCTGAAGGAGTACTTCCTGCAGGGGTTCTCGCGGCGCGAGGGCCTGGACGTGTTCCCACGCGACGAGGAGTCGGTGGCCATGTTCGAGTCTGGCATGGCGCGCTTCATCCGCGAAGCTCGGCTGCTGTCGATGCTCAATGAGCGCACCCGTACCGATGGCTCGCTGGTCGCGGTATACCGCGTGTTCCAGGCCCACCGCACGGCGTTCATGGCGATGAAGCTCTACGAGGGCCAGACGCTGCGCCGGGTGGTGCAGGCCGATCCGGCCATCGTGACCGAGCCGTGGCTCGCCTCGCTGCTGCGGCGCATGCTCGACGCACTGCAGGCGCTGCACTCGCTGCCCGGCGAGAACCTCGTGCATCGCGATGTATCGCCCGACAACATCGTGATCCAGCCCGACGGCACGCCGGTGCTGCTGGACTTCGGTGCCACGCGCAACGTGACCGACAAGATGACCTCGCTGATCTACAAGCCGGGTTACTCGCCGATCGAGCAATACACCGACGCCATCGCGCAGGGCCCCTGGACCGACCTGTACGCGCTGTGCGGTACCGCCTACTTCGCAATCGGCGGCAAATCGCCGGTGCCAGCCGTGGACCGTTACGCGGGGGCGGCGTTCGAGACGGCGGCGCAGCGTGGCGCCGGCCGCTACTCGCAGGCGTTCCTCGAGGTGATCGACCACGGCATGGCGGTGATGCCCGAGCAGCGCTACCGCAGCGCTGAAGACATGCGCGCGGCGCTCGACCAGGTGACCGCCACGGCGCTGGCGCCCGCGCGCCCGGCATCAGTGGCCACATCGCCAGCCGCGCCCCCAACGGCAGCGGCGGCGACGTCGGTTCCGGTGGCGGCGCCATCGGACGACGCCTCGGCGCCCACGGTCGCCGTTGCGCCGATGGCAGCTGGCGCGGCGGCCGCGCGGCAACCGGCCGCGGCATCGGCGCCGGTGTCGGCCGCGCCGGTCGCCGCGCCCAACCCGTTGCTGGACGATGAGCAGACCCGCCGCGGCGGCCCGACGGCATTCCTCGAGTCGACACCCGTGCCCTTGGGCGGCCGCCGTCCGTCACGACCCGCGGTGGCTGCCGGTGCCGGCGGCGGCACGGCGCCATCGCCTGCGCGCGGGCGACGCACGGCGATCTGGGCCGTCGGGGGTCTGGCGCTGGTCGGGGCCGCAGGCATGGGGCTGTGGTTGACCCAACGGCCGCCGGCACCGCTACCGACACCCCAGGACAGCGGCCTGTTGCAAGCCACGCCGCCCAGTGCGCCAGGCAGCACCGCCGTCGACACCGCCGCGTCGGCCCCCGCCAACCCCGCATCGGTCGCAGCGACGACGCCGACGCCGGTCGTCACGCCTGGCGCCAGCGCGCCCTCCCCCACGATCGCCTCCGCACCGGCGCCGCAGCGAACGCTGCTGGCCTGCGACGCCGCCTCGGCTACATGGGCCTGCGTCGTCGATGGACTGTCGCGGCTGTCGGGTTCGCCCGATGGTGTGTCCCTGCGCATCACGCCCGATCACTTGCGCGTGGGCCAGCCGATCGTGCTCGACGTCGTGCCGGCCGAAAGCGGCACGCTGCACCTGCTCACCGTCGATGACACGCCCAAGGCCAGGCTGTCCATCCTCTACCCTGCAACCGGCGCCAGCGCCCGTGTCACCGGTGGTCGTGCCCTGAAGCTACCTGACATGGTCGCCCAGCCGCCGTTAGGCCGCACCTGGGTGATCGCCGTCTACAGCCAAGTGCCCATCAAGCCGGATGCGATGCTCGCCCGGGGC
>JAKLLB010000123.1 GCA_023150345.1 Aquabacterium sp. | reverse complement strand
ACCTGCGGCGGCCTGGCGAAGGGGTCGAGGGTGTAGGGCTGCTCGCGAGGGTGGGCGAAGGCGTGCAGGTCGCCAGCCAGTGGCTGTCGATGCTGCCCTACCTCGCCACCATCGTCGTGCTCGTGCTGATCTCGCGCAACCCGACCTGGATCCGCGCGAACATGCCGGCCTCGCTGGGCAAGACGTTCGTGCCGTGACTCAACGACGGCTTTGCGGTCCCGGGCACGGGTGGTCGGCGCCGCCGCGGCAGCCGGATAATCCGCCGCTTGACGCAACCTCATTGGAGACCTGCATGACCCGCATGACAAAGCGCACGATGCTCGAACTCGCTGGCTGGTGCACCCTGGCCGCCACCGCCGCGCTCGTGGGCTGCTCGAAGAAGGAAGAAGCCGCTCCCGTCGCGGCCGCGCCGGCCAGCGCACCGGCTTCGGCGGCTGCGTCCAAGCCCGAACCGCTGAAAGTGGCCTTTGCCTACGTCGGCCCAGTGGGCGACGGGGGTTGGACGTTCGCCCACGACAACGGTCGCAAGGCACTCGAGAAGGAGTTCGGCGACAAGATCGTGACCACCTTTGTCGAGAAGGTGCCTGAGGCCGCCGACGCCGAACGCGTATTTCGCGATCTGGTGGGCCAGGGCAACAAGCTGATCTTCGGCACCACCTTCGGCTACATGGAGCCCATGCTCAAGGTGGCGGCCGATGCCAAGGACGTGAAGTTCGAACACTCCACCGGCTACAAGACGGCAGAGAACCTGCGCATCTACGACGCCCGCACCTACGAGGGCGCCTACATGGCGGGGGTGATTGCCGGCGCCATGACCAAGACGAACACGCTGGGCGTCGTGGGCTCCATCCCGATCCCGGAAGTGATCCGCAACATCAACAGCTTCACGCTGGGCGCGCAAAGCGTGAATCCGAAGATCAAGACCAAGGTGGTCTGGGTCAATGAATGGTTCAACCCGCCCAAGGAGACCGAGGCTGCTACAGCGCTGATCAACGGCGGCGCCGATGTGCTGATGCAGAACACCGATTCGCCAGCGGTGCTCAAGACGGCGCAGGAGAAGGGCAAGCGCGCCTTTGGCTGGGACAGCGACATGACCGCCTATGGCCCCAAGGCTCACCTGGGCTCGGCGATCATCAACTGGGCGCCGTACTACATCGCGTCGACGCGTGCCGCGCTGGAAGGCAAGTGGACCAGCGGCAAGGCGTGGTGGGGCGTGAAGGAGGGGGCGATCGACTTCGTCTCGATGGCCGAGGATGTGCCCGCCGACGTGAAGAAGAAGGTCGAGGACGTGAAGGCTGGCCTGAAAGACGGCAGCTACGTGATCTGGAAAGGCCCGATCACCGACAACACCGGCAAGGTGGTGCTCGAGAAAGACAAGGTTGCCGACGACGACTTCCTGGTGGGCATCAAGTTCTTCGTCAAGGGAGTGGAAGGCAAGGTGCCGGGCGCCAAGTAGCGCCTGCAGCCCTCGAACCCCGCCTGTGCCGCGGCACGGCAGATGCAAGGACTGTCATGATCGACTTCGACCGGATCTCGCGCGATCGACTCCCAGCGCTGCTGCGCACTGCGCCCAAGGCCGAGTTGCACATCCACATCGAGGGCTCGCTCGAGCCGGAGCTGATCTTCCGGCTCGCGCAGCGCAACGGCGTGGCGCTGGCCTTTCCGAGCGTGCAGGCACTGCGGCAGGCCTATGCCTTCACCAACCTGCAGAGCTTCCTCGACATCTACTACGCCGGAGCCAGTGTGCTGCTGCACGAGGAAGACTTCTTCGAGATGGCCTGGGCCTATCTCGAAAAAGCGGCGGCTGATGGCATCGTTCGCGCCGAGATCTTCTTCGATCCGCAGACGCATACGGCGCGCGGTGTGGACATCGGCGTGGTCATCCGCGGCCTGCACCACGCCTGCCAGCGGGCCCACCAGGAGTGGGGCCTGAGCGCCGAGCTGATCCTGTGCTTCCTTCGCCACCTGAGTGAAGAGGATGCACTGGCCACGCTGGAGGCGGCGCTGCCGTATCGGCACCAGTTCATCGGTGTCGGTCTCGACAGCAGCGAGCGCGGCCATCCACCCGAGAAGTTCACTCAGGTGTTCCAGCGCGCCGCTGCACTCGGCCTGCACCGCGTGGCGCACGCGGGCGAGGAGGGGCCGCCGGCCTACATCTCGGGCGCACTCGATGCGCTCCGGGTCGAGCGCATCGACCATGGCGTGCGTTGCCTCGAAAATGCGGCATTGGTGCAACGGCTCGTGCGCGATCGCATCGCGCTGACCGTTTGTCCGCTGTCCAACGTGAAGCTGTGCGTGTTCCCGAAGCTGGCCGAGCACAACCTGCCCCGGCTGCTCGACGCCGGCCTGGTGGCCATGGTCAACAGCGACGATCCGGCCTACTTCGGGGGGTACCTGAACGACAACCTGCTGCAGACCTTCGAGGCGCTGCCACAGCTCGGTGCCCGACAGGCCTACGCGTTGCTGCGCAACAGCCTGGAGGCCAGCTTCGCTTCGGCGGGGCAAAAGGCGCAATGGGTGGCGGCGCTGGATCGGTCATTTGCCGACGTGGCCGCCTGAAGACTGGCCTGCGCTGCCCGTGTTCGCGGGTGTGAAAAATTCATGAGTTCCGGCCCAGGCATGGACCTGATTCATCGCGCCGACGCGAGATCCCGCCATACTGCAAATTGATGAGGCCGGCACGCCCTGGGGAGGGCATGCCGGCCGCCGTGCGGGCGCCGTGCTCGTCGGCATTTGGAGGGTGGGGCCCGTGCCAGATCGTCGTATCACGCCGAAGCAATCGGTTTCATGGTGTGTCACCCCCTCGTCCGGGGCCTGCAAGCCGGGCTTGTCTGGCGTAGGATCCGCGGCTCCCGAGGATCGGGGGCTGGGCCGGGCGGAACTTCGCGCGGCTTTGCGCAAGCGCCCTGTCTGTGAGTTGCCGGGGCGGGTTGCGACTTCGTGGCGCTCCGGCCCCACTTTCTTGCGTCGGGCTCGCAACGTGCCGATCGACGGGTCGGCCGGTACGGGCAGGCGCGTCGCCTGCGCATGCCGGCCTCGGATCGGGGCGCTGAATCCCGCTTTCGTACTCGTTCACAGCTGAGCCGCCGCATGGTCGACAAGCCTTACACCCTGTTCATCTATCACCCGGCAGGAGATGTCGATCCCGCGTTGGCGATAGGCGCTGCGCGTGCCGGTGCCGTTGGGGTTTTCAATGCGGAAGACGGCTCGTTGGATGACGTAGCCATCAATTTGGCGCTGGATAGGATGGCGCTTCATGCGGGCGCGCGGTTCGGGGTGCGCCTGGTCGAGCTGGATGCGGATCGTGCGGCTGGGTTGCTGCCGCGGGTCCCACAGGGCCTGGCGTGGGTCATCGTCGATCGCGCCGGGCTCGGCCCGGACGCCGCGGTGGGTGCACCGTTGCGACAGGCCGGTGTCCGTTTGCTGGCGGAGGTGACCGACGCCGAACCGTTGGACGAGCCACTGGTCGCCGGGCTCGACGGCCTGGTGCTCAAGGGCAACGAGTCGGGCGGACTGGTGGGCGATGACGCGAGCTTCATCCTGCTGCAGAAGTGGCTGGGGCGCACCGCGCTGCCGCTTTACCTGCGCGGCGGCGTCACGCCGCATGTGGCAGCGGCCTGCGCCGCCGTCGGCATGGCCGGTGGTGTGATCGATGCCCAGGTCCTGCTGATGCCGGAGTCGCCGCTGCGCGATGTGCTCCAGCCGGTGCTGGGCAGCTTGTCTGGCAACGAGACCCAGGCGGTGGGCGATGGCGAGGCCGGCCAGTACTACCGGGTGTTGATGCGGCCCGGCCATGCACTGGCGCGCACCTTCGCGGAGCAAGCCGACGGTCTGGGGCATGAGGGCCTGCGTGCGTGGACGCGCGGGCGGGTGAACTGGCGCGAGCCCCGGCTGGGCTTGCTGCCGGTGGGCCATGATGTGTGCTTCGCGGCGGCCTGGGCTCGTCAATACGGCCATCTTGCGGCGCTGGTGCGCGCCTTCGACGACGCGGTCGCGCACCATCACCGGCAGGCCGTGCAGGCGCGCGCCATCACCGCGGGCGCGCCGCTGGCCGAAGCCCTGGGCACTGCGCTGCCGGTGATCCAGGGGCCCATGACGCGGGTGTCCGACAGCGCGGCATTCGCGCAGCACGTCGCCGAGGGTGGAGCGCTGCCGATGCTGGCGCTCGCCTTGCTCAAGGGTACGGCGCTCACGGAACTGCTGGCCGAGACGGCGCAGCGGCTGCAGGGCCGGCGCTGGGGCATCGGGCTGCTGGGCTTTGCGCCTCAGGCCCTGCTCGATGAACAACTGGCGGAGTCGGCGCGGCACAAGCCCGACTTCGCGCTGATCGCCGGGGGGCGGCCCGATCAGGCGGTGCATCTCGAGCGCTCGGGCATCCCGACCTTCCTGCATGTGCCTTCGGCCAACCTGCTGCCGATGTTCCTGGCCGAAGGGGCGCGCCGCTTCATTTTCGAAGGCCGGGAGTGCGGTGGCCACATCGGGCCGCTGTCGAGCTTCGTGTTGTGGAGCACGATGATCGACCGCATGCTGGCCGATCTGCCGGCATCCAAGGTGCCTGCGCAGGACGTGCAGCTGATCTTCGCCGGCGGCATCCACGACGCGCTGTCGTCGGCCATGGTCCAAGTGATGGCCGCGCCGCTGGCTGCGCGCGGCGTGCGCATCGGCATCCTGATGGGCAGTGCCTACCTGTTCACCGACGAGATCGTCGACAGCGGGGCCGTCGTGTCGGGCTTCCAGCGCGAGGTGTTGGCGTGCGAGCGCACCGTCAACCTCGAGTCCGGCCCGGGTCATGCCAGCCGCTGCGGCTACACACCGTTCGCACGCGACTTCTTTGCCCGCCGCAAGGCGCTGCGCGAGCAGCAGGTGCCGGCCGAAGAGGCGCGCCAGGTTCTCGACGACCTGATCCTCGGGCGCCTGCGAATTGCGTCCAAGGGGCGCGACCGGGGCGGCGCGGATGGCGCGCTGCGCGAGCTCACCGACGCGCAGCAGCACGAGCAGGGCATGTACATGCTGGGGCAGGTGGCGATGCTGCGTGACCACACACTGCGCATCGCCGATCTGCATCGGCAGGTCACCGATGATGCGGCTGCGCTGCTGGCGCAGCGGCTGCTCGAGCGCACGCCCGACACCGCCACCGGGACGGCGCCGGCGCAACCTGCCGACATCGCCATTGTCGGTATCGGCTGCGTGCTGCCGCGTGCCAGTTCGCCTCGGGAGTTCTGGGAAAACATCGTCGAGCGGGTCGACGCCATCACCGAGGTGCCGCGCCACCGGTGGGACTGGCGCTTGTATTTCGACGCCGATCGCCATGCGCGCGACAAGATCTACTCCAAGTGGGGCGGCTTCCTCGACGACCTGCCGTTCGACCCCACCCGGTATGGCATGCCACCGAAGTCGATCGAGTCCGTCGACCCGATGCAGTTGATGGCGCTCGAGGTGGCCTTTCGCACGCTGGTCGATGCCGGCTATGCCGGGGATCTGCCGCGGCCACTGAACCGCGAGCGCGCGGCCGTGATCCTGGGTGCCAGCGGTGGCACCGGTGACCTCGGCTCGCAGTACGGCCTGCGCGCCGAGCTGCCACGGTTCGCGGGCTCCTTGCCCGAAGACGTGGCGCGCCGCCTGCCCGAGTGGACCGAGGACAGCTTCGCCGGCATCTTGCTCAACGTGATCGCCGGGCGCATCGCCAACCGGTTGAACTTCGGCGGCGTCAACTACACCACCGACGCGGCCTGCGGATCGTCGCTGGCGGCGGTCTACCAGGCGGTATCCGAGCTCACGGCCGGCCGCGCCGATTTCGTGCTGGCCGGTGGTGTCGACACCGTGCAGGGCCCGTTCGGCTACTTGTGCTTCAGCAAGACGCAGGCGCTTTCGCCACGAGGCCGCTGTGCCACCTTCGACAGCGAGGGCGATGGCATCGCGATTGCCGAGGGCATCGCGATGGTCGCGCTCAAGCGCCTGGCCGATGCCGAGCGCGATGGCGATCGCATCTATGCGGTGATCAAGGGCGCGGGCGGTTCTTCGGACGGCAATGCCAAGGGGCTGACGGCGCCGCTGCCTGCAGGTCAATTGCGGGCCATGCGCCGCGCTTACGCCCAGGCCGGCTATGGGCCGCACACGGTGGGATTGTTCGAGGCCCATGGCACGGGCACGGTGGCCGGCGATACGGCCGAGCTCGAGAGCACGACCCGCCTGATCGCCGAGCATGCGCACGCACCGCGGCAGGCGGTGGTGGGTTCGGTCAAGACGAACATCGGCCACACCAAGGCCTCGGCCGGCGTCGCCGGGATGATCAAGGCGGCGTTGTCGCTGCACCACCGGGTGCTGCCGCCGCACCTGCACGTGCGCACGCCCAACGCCATCCTGCGCGACGAACGCAACCCTCTGCACGTGATCGCGCAGCCCCGGCCCTGGCTGCCCGAGGCCAACGTGCCACGAAGGGCCTCGTGCAGTGCATTCGGATTCGGCGGCACCAACTTCCACGTCACGATGCAGGAGTACGCGGGCGAGTACCGACCGTGGCTCCAGGCCGCCACGACCGATCGCTGGCCGGCCGAGCTGCTGTTGTGGGGCGAGGTCGACCGCGCCGCTCTGGTTCAGCGCATCGATACCACGCTGAAGGCGCTGGCCGACACGCCGGCGCTGGCGCTGCGCGACCTGGCGGCAAGCCTCGCGCGCCACTACCGCAGCGGCAGCGAGACGCTGGCCATCGTGGCTGGCAGTGCGTCGGACCTGGCCACCCGCCTCGGGCAGGCACTGGCGTACCTGCGCGGCGAGGCCACGGCGCTTGCGCCGGGGGTCGTGCACGGTGCCGCAGGCGCCCAGCCGGGCAAGGTGGCGGTGCTGTTTCCCGGCCAGGGCTCGCAGTATCCGGACATGCTGCGCGACCTGTCGGTGCGATTCGGCGAGTGCGCACAGGCGCTGGCCGACGCCGATGCCGCGCTGCGCGAGCCGTTCGAGGCGCGCTTCGGCGCCGGCCAGGTGCTGTCGCGCTTCGTGTTGCCGCGTGGCGCCTATGCCGACGACGACCAGGCCGCCACGCGAGCGGCTCTCACGCGTACCGATGTCGCACAGCCGGCGCTCGGTGCGGCCGAGGTGGGCCTGTGGCGCCTGATGCAGCGCCTGGGCCTGAGCGCCGACATGTTCGCCGGGCACAGCTATGGCGAGTTCGTCGCGCTGCATGCGGCCGGCGCGTTCGACTTCGACGCACTGATGAACCTGTCGGCGGCACGTGGGCGCTACATCGTCGATGCGGCGCAGGCGGCGGGTTCCGAGCTCGGCACCATGGCAGCGGTGCAGGCGACCCGCAAGGCGGTAGAGGGCGCGATCGCCGGGATCGACGGCGTGATCGTCGCCAACCACAACGCGCCGCTGCAATGCATCCTGTCGGGCACGCGTGCCGCTGTGGCGCAGGCCAGCCAGGCGTTGCGCGATACCGGCATCGAGGTCACCGACATCCCGGTGGCCGCAGCGTTCCACTCGGTTCTGGTGCGCCCGGCGCAGGCAGCACTGGCCGAGACGATCACGGCCACTCCTTGGCAGCCGCTGCGCGTGCCGGTGTACTCCAACGCCCGGGCCGAGGCCCATGGCGCCGATGTCGAAGGCGTGCGCCGTGCGATGGCCGATCATCTGGTGCAGCCGGTGGAGTTCGTGGCCGAGGTGCAGGCGATGGCCGACGACGGGGCGCGCGTGTTCGTCGAGGTCGGGCCCAAGTCGGTGCTCACGCGCCTGGTGGGCAAGATCCTCGAAGGCCGCGATCACGTGGCGGTGGCACTTGATGACGGCCAGGGCCTTTCGGGGTTGCTGAAAGGCCTGGCGCAGCTGGCGTGCGCGGGCGTGCCGCTGCAGTGGTCGGCCCTGTTCGAGGGCCGCGATTGCCGCCTGGGCGATCCGACCGACCTGGCCAGCCTTCAGCGCCTGACCGTGCTGCCACGCCATGCCTGGCTGCTCAACGGCAGCCGGGCGCGCCGCGCCGGCGAGCCGGCGCAGCAGATCGGCGTCACCGTCGAGGATGTGGCTGCGCTGACAGGCGTGGCCGGGCCCACACCCGCGGCTGCGGTTGCGCTGCCACCGGCGGCCGCATCCACGCCGCCCAGTGAGGCCGCGCCAGGCGTTGCACCCACGCAGTACCGATCCCCCTTGCCCGATGGCGCACAGGCGCCCAGACCTTGGAAGAAGGAGTTGCCGATGACCGATCGACGATCCGTGCCCCCCACCTTGGGAAGCTCGGCTGTGATGTCGGAGTATTTCGACACCATGCGCCAGTTCCTCGAGACACAGGAGCGGGTGATGGCCATGTTCATGGGCGCCGATGCCGGCACCCCGGCGCGACCGGCGGTTCGGGC
>JAKLLB010000122.1 GCA_023150345.1 Aquabacterium sp. | reverse complement strand
ATGACCAGGTGTCACTGTCGAACGAGGTACCCGTCAGCGTGTAGGTCAGCCCACTTGCAGATCCGTTGGGTCCAGCCACCCAAGTCGTGGTCACCGCCTGCGCAGAAGCGCCAGCCAGCAGCAGCGCCGCCGCTGCAATTGCTCGAACCCGCTTTGTCATGAAGATCCCCCCGAACTTTTGGTGCAGACCCCGCCCCCACTGGTGACGGTCGCGTGTTTCGCTTTGTACGCGATCTTCAGCAGAGATGGGGCCACCCCTCGGGTGAAACCCGATGCCCGCAACCCCCGCGAACATGGGGAACGAGACTGACGTAGCGCAAAGAGTGGAGAGCGACACCCACAAACCAGTGGATGAAACGCGCCCGTTGACCTTGCGGGAACGCGCGCGATCCCTAATATCGCGTAAGCCTGTCCGGCGGAGGACGGGGAGGAACACAACAATGATCAAGAAAGCCATCTTTCCGGTGGCCGGGTTGGGAACGCGTTTTCTGCCGGCCACCAAGGCGCAGCCCAAGGAAATGCTGCCCGTCGTCGACAAGCCCCTCATCCAGTACGCGGTGGAGGAGGCCTACGCGGCCGGCGTGCGCGAAATGATCTTCGTCACCGGGCGCCACAAGCGGCCCATCGAAGACCACTTCGACCTCACGCTCGAGCTCGAAGTCGCGCTCGAAGAAGCGCACAAGACCGATCTGCTGGCCGTGGTGCGCAGCGTCAAGCCCGACGACATGGAGTGCATCTACGTGCGCCAGCCACGCGCGCTGGGCCTGGGCCATGCCGTGCTGTGCGGGCAGCGCCTGGTGGGCAACGAGCCCTTCGCCGTGCTGCTGGCCGATGACCTGATGATCGGCACCGAGCCCGTGCTCAAGCAGATGGTCAACCAGTTCCGCGACTGGCGCGCCTCCATCCTGGCCGTGCAGGAAGTGCCGGCCGAGCACACCCGCCGCTATGGCATCGTTGCCGGCAACCCGGTCAACTCGCACATGGTCGACGTGCAGCGCATCGTCGAGAAGCCCGCCCCCGAGCAGGCACCCTCGCGCCTGGGCGTGGCGGGCCGCTACATCCTCACGCCCGGCGTGTTCCATGAAATCGCCAACCAGCAGCGCGGCGTGGGTGGCGAGATCCAGCTCACCGACGGCATTGCCTCGCTGCTGCGCCGCGAGAAGGTGTTTGCCTACCGCTACGAAGGCAAGCGCTACGACTGCGGCAGCCGCGAGGGCTTCCTGCAGGCCAATGTGGAACTGGCGCTGCAGCACCCAGAACTCGGCCCGGGCTTCCGGCAGTTCCTGTCGGGCCTGTGCGAGTCGACCCTGCACCCGCAGCACAACGACGCCTGACGCGTCCGCTGCCGATTTTCAAGTCGTACTTGGCCCGGGCAGCGCAGCGGCGCGCCTGCCCGGCGCCACCAGCAGTGGAGTACCCATCCATGCAGTCCATCGCCAGCGCGGTGCCGCAAGACCACATCGTGGGCAGCCTGTATCGCGCAGCTGCCGGCGAATTGCCCTGGGGCGAGAGCCTCGACCTGGTGCGCCAGGATGTGAACGGCTGGGGCGTGCACCTGCACGGCATCCGCCTGTCCGATGGTGCCGTCACCTTCAGCTACGAGGTGGGCTCGCTGTCGGCCGAAGGCGCACTGGCCTACATCACCCAATACCACCAGATCGATCCGCGCGTCGGCATGCTGGCGCGGCTGAACCTGCTCGAGTGGGTGAACTGCCACGAGCACTTCAACGAGCACTTCGTCGCGAACAACCGCTTCTATCAGGAGTTCCTGCTGCCGCACGGCGGGCGCTGGGCCAGCGGTACTAAAGTCTTTCACGACGACGAGCTCATCGCCATCTTCGGCGTGCATCGCGGCCTGGGCATGCAACCGCTCAGTCCCCAGGAGGCCGCACTCAGTCAGCGTTATGCCCGTCACATCCACGAGGCGCTGAGCCTGTGGCGGCGCCAGCAACGCCTGCTCAAGTCGGCGCTGGTGGGCAACGCGCTCATCGAGCGCCTGGGCCATCCGGTGATTCTGGTCGACGAGCAACTGCAGCTGGTGCATGCCAACGCCAAGGCCATGGCGGTGCTCGAACGCGACGACCGCTTGCGCCAGCGCGACGGCATGCTCACCCTGCCCGTGCGCCACCAGGGCGATGCCGCTCTGCGTGCCGTGCGCCGCCTGCGCCTGGGTGGCGCCGCCTCCTACCGCGAAGCCGAGCCGGCCGTCGAGCGTGCGGTGGTGCGCCTGGAAAGCCCGGACCGCCCGCCGCTGCTGATGATCTTCTCGCCGCTGCGCCCCGAGGAGACCATGGGCGCCTTCGGTACCCGCCCGCTGGCACTGGTGCTGCTGCACGACCTGGGCCAGGCCCGCGAGCCCGACCCGTTCCTGCTGTCGAGTGCCTTCGGCCTCACCCCGGCCGAAGGCCGCGTCGCCGCCCGCCTGGCTGCGGGTGACTCCGCGCAGGAGGTGGCCGAGCAAAACGGCGTGGCGCTGTCCACCGTGCGCACCCAGGTGCGCAACATCTACGAGAAGATGGGCGTGGCCCGCCAGGGCGAGTTGGTGGCCGCGCTGGCCACGCTTCCGACGCTGGGGTAGCCCAACAAGCGCGGCATGATGGCGGGATGGAACTCCCGCCGTTCGCTTTCGTCACCCAGCACGGCCATGCCCTGGCCGACGGCATGGCACACGAGGCCGACTGGATGGCCGCCTGCGCCGCCCACGATCGCGGCGTGGCCCATCTGTGGCACGGGCCCACCGGACTGGTGGTGCCGCGGCGCTACACCGCCCTGCCCGGCTTTGCCGCCGCCGCGGCCGACCCCACCCACGGCCAGGTGCAGGTGCGCGCCTCGGGCGGCGGGCTCGTGCCCCAGGGCGCGGGCGTGTGGAACCTCAGCCTGGCCTGGCCCGCGGCATCGGCTGCGCCGGTGGACACCAGCGGCGTCTACCGCGCGCTGTGCAACGCCCTGGCCACGGCGCTGGCGCGGCTGGGCGTGGCCGCATCGCCGCAACCGGTGGAAGGCTCGTTCTGCGATGGCCGCTACAACCTGGCCGCGGGCGGGCGCAAGCTCGTGGGCACCGCGCAAGCCTGGCGCCGCATCGGGCCGGTGCCGGTGGTGCTGGCGCATGCCGTCATCGTCGCCGGCGCCGACCCGGTCGAACTCACCGCCCGCGCCAACGCCTTCGAGGCCGCATTGGGCACCGCCACCCGCTATCGGGCCGATGCACTCACCAGCGTTGCGCGCGAATGCACACCCCCCTACGACGAGGCACGCCTGCTGGCCGTGCTGGCCGAACAACTCGCCCGCGTGGTGCCCCCGCGCGAGCATCACCCGGAGCACACACACCATGGTTCTGCTTGAATTCGCAATGGCCCCCGGCGGCAAGGGCGAAAGCGTCAGCGAGTACGTCGCGCGCATCCTCGATGTCATCGACCGCAGCGGCGTGCGCTACCAGCTCACGCCCATGGGCACCATCCTCGAAGGCGACTGGAGCGAGGTGATGGGCGTGGTCACCGCCTGCTTCCAGGCCCTGCAACCCGACTGCGCCCGCATCGGCATGAACCTCAAGATCGACTACCGCGCCGGCCCCGAGAGCCGGCTCACCAGCAAGATCGAAGCCATCGAGCAGCGCCTGGGGCGCAAGCTCGCGACCTGAACCGCCAACTTCTGAACCCACGGCCCCCCTCATGCCCACCTGGCCCCGATCCGCGCCGCCCCGCCAGCGCCGCCCGCGCCACCTGCTCACCGCTGCGCTCATCGCCACCAGCCTGGCAGCCTCTGCGCAGGCACCCGCGCCCGCGCTTCCTGCCGCCCTGGGCCCGGGCACACCCTGGCCGCCGGTGCTGCAGGAAGTCCAGCAGATGATTCGCACCCGGCCCGACGACGTGCCGGCCTTCACCGTGCGGCACGCCACGCCCGAGCGCATCGCGCAGCTGATGGCGATGCCCGAGGCGCGCGCGCTGCCGCGCTCATGGCGCGAGAACGCCATCATCTTCGCCGGCCTGGGCGGGCCGCTCATGCGATTCGATAGCCCATCGGACGTGCTCGCCCGGGTGCAGGCCTGGTTTCCCGACGAACTGCACGCTACCCGCCAGTCCCCCGATAAGCGCCTGTTCGGCCGCCTGCACCTGTGGGGCCCGTTCGAGCACTGGCAGCCCGAGGCCATCGCCTTCATGTCGTTGTGGAACTGCATGCCCCAGGGCGCATGGATCCGGCCCGATGGCAACCCCTACGCCCGCCGGTTGGGCGAGAACCTGCTCGACTACCCGCAAGCCGCGCAGCAGTCCAGCCCGAAGGAAGCCGACTTCGGCCACTGCCTGCGCCAACGCAGCGGCCTGCGCCCGGCCATGACGATGGAGCAGCACCGGCGCAACCTGCTGGCCGTGCAGCAGATGGCCGCCGTGGCCGAGCCCGTGCTGCGCCAGCGCTTCGCCGCCACGCTGCAACGCCACGGCTGCACACGCGCCGGCCCCGACGACTGCGTGCGCGTGCTGCAGATGTGGGCTGAGCTGGCTCCGCACGACGACGCGCTGGCGCGCGCCCTGCGCACGCTGGAGCCCGCGGTCGCCCCGGATGCGGAACTACCCCCCCACACCGCCCGCAGCGCCAACTGGGACGACCAGCGCCTGGAAGACGGCCAGCCCCGCTACGACGCCGCCATGCGCCGCGCCGCCTTCCTGCGTGCCAAGCTGGCCGCCATCGCCGCCGCGCCCCACACCTGGCCGGCTGACGCCCTGTCCCACACCCTGCGCCAACTCACCCGCCTGCGGCAAGACCTGGCCACGCCGTACGTCAAGCGCTGGGTGCACTACGAACTCACCTACCGCAACGAACCTTTCAATCCCTGGGCGCTCGTGCGCACAGGCGGCCCCGCCATGGCACCCGCCCTGCTCGACGAACTCGACCGCCTGGAGGACACGCCCGCCCAGCCCGGCGCTGCCGAGTGCGAACCACGGCAGCAATGGCTGGAGTCGGCCACCGAGCCGCTGCGCGCCGCCCACCTGCTGAGCCAATTGCGCCGCAGCCCAGCGCGCTGGCCCGGCTGCACCGCCCCCGACTACGACTGGCTGCGCCAGCAAACCCGCACCGAGCACCGCAGCCTGCTCTACGGCCTTCTCGCCGTGCGCCCATACCTGGAGCCACCACTGCGCAGCGACATCGCCCGCGGATTGACGGCGGGCGGCGAGCTGTGCACGCGCCGCGGCGCGACCCAAGGCGAGATGCCAGGCTGGCTTGAGGCGCTTTGTATGCCAACGACTGTCAAAGCCAGCCGCAGCACGAGCCGAACGGGCTCTTAGCCTTCAGACACGAGCGGAAAGGCCGCGGGATCGCGGATGGAATCGACCGAGAGGTCGATGTCGAGTTGCGGCCAATACAGGTGACCCGGTGTCGGGCGCTGCACATCCAAGAGTTGCCTGATCGTAGCCTTCTTGAACCATGGAAACGGGTCGAACGGAACCGCCAGCTCCTCGGCTCCGATGAGAAGCCAGAAGCCGCGGGCTGACACGTTCGTGACTTCAACGTCCATCGTCGCCTGACGTCGAGGACGTTGATGCGCTCGGCCACTTCCAGCAGGTGACGGTCTGCAACGCCAGGCGCAGCACCCGTTGCCGTCACGACACGGCGGTGGTGCACAGCCGCCACACCGGGATCGAACTTCGCGTCCAGCGGGTTACCTCCGCGCATGGAAGCCAGTCGCTCCATGAAAGCGGCCTGCGTGCGCGCGAGGTAGCCCTGATCCGTGGACGGCGCCGTCTTGAACGGTGAGCGGTGGATGAATTCACCGCGGATCTTGAAGCGAAAGCTGAAGTACAACCCCATGTGCGCGCGGTGCATGGCTTCCACTGCGGCCTCGGGAACCCGGGCATTGCGGTGGTAGTCGTTGAAGTCGGCGACAACCTCCGGCGCTGGCGTGAGGCTCCGCTGAACCGGTTCTTCAAGTTCTGGCCATGCCTTGAGCGGCACGCCGGACTTGCGCGCCTCCTGGTACATCCGCAACCCGGGAACGATGCTGATCGAGTCCTGCGGCCGTGGCGAGACGCCCAGGTCTCCGGGCGCGTAGCCCCCACCCACGTCGGAGTGCGCGCCGGGGTACATCACCTCGGTTGCGTTCGGCGGATAGCTCGACTTCACCCGCACCGAGTCCAGCGGAAAACACGCGCGCACCTCATGCGCCGCCACGTAGTGCACGCACTGCTCGATGGCCGGGTGGATCTCCATGTTGTCATCGGCCCAGGATTGGTGCCCCCTGAGCACCCCGTTGTCCATCAGATTGGTCAGGCCCACAGATGCCACGGTATCGAAGATGCCCAGGAACTGCAGGCGTATCGGTATCCCGGCGAACGTCCAGCCCGAGCCTTCGGGCGTGCACACCTCGAACAACCAGTTCGCGAAGGCACGGGCCTGCGCGGCGCCGCGCGAAAAGCCGAAGACGGAGAGGTTGATCATCTTCACCTCGGGCTTCTTGCCCTGGAGGGCAGCCTTGAGCTTGTCTTGCCAGGTCTGGAGCGCCGAGCGCCGCATTCCTGCCGGGTTCGTGGAGCTCGCGAGGTTGTTGACGATCGCCTTGGCCTGATCATCCTTGATCAGCACCGCGTTGCCGTAGACGTACTGGTGAGGCGCGTTGATCAAGCGAGTGAACGCCCAGATGATCCGGTCCTCGGCACGCAGCGCGAAGCGGGCGCCGTTTGCTGACGCCGTCATTTCACCAATTTCGGGAAACGGCGTGCCGACACCGGGCACGTAGAACGGGAAGTAGCCTCTGCCCGGGACGTCCGGAAAGGCCTGAAGCAGCTTGACGACATTGGTGTGCTTGCGCTTCTCGGGAGGCGGATCGTCGAAGTCCAGCTTCTTGTTGTTGCCGGTGCCATCGAAGAAGACGCCGACGAACACCTGGCCGACGCAGGCGGGCTTGCCGGCACCCTCTGCAACGCAGTTCAGCGCCGCAGCACGCTGCAGTTGCTCCTTGGCGCTCAGCGCGCGCAACCCGGCGGGAGAGATCAATGCGGGGGAGGTGGTGGCCATGGGCTAGTTCGTCCTGGGGTCCTTGGGATACGGATGTGGGTTGCCAGGCGAACCCGGATACGACGTGCTGACCAGCACGGCCACTTCGTCCTTGGGCAAGAAGTAGATCTGGAACCGCCCCATCTCCGGCCCCTCGCCGCCGACGTAGGGCGGAACGTCGACGGTGCGCTCCTTCCACGTGCCTTCGACGAACTGCTGCTCTCCGTTGCGCCACACGATCTGGCCGTTAGCGTCGCGCTCCCAGTGGCCGCCAGACTGCCACTTGATGCGCACCGTCAGTCCCGGCCGCCAGTAGCTGGGCAGGATCACGCAGCAAACCTCCTTGCCTCCTCCACCGTAGGCCGAGACGTTCAACACCCCACCTTCGCCGTTGATAGCGACCGAGTCAATCGGCACGGCGTTGTAGTTGTATGCCACATAGCTGCTGATCTGCTTCTTCTCCGCCCGCATCGCCTTGCTGACATCAACCAGCACGTAGCCCAGTGCCACGACGAGGCCGAAGCCGATCACATACATCCAGGGCGAGCGTCTAGTCGTAGCTCTCGTCATGCCGGTTGTTCCTCCGCCGACTCCACCCACTGCGCCAGCGCATCCTCGAACCCGTGCTCATCGTGCGCATGCAACTGCAACCAGGGCTTGAACTTCGGGTCATCGAGCAGCGCCCCGCGTGTGCCGAGCACGGCCACGGCCAGTGACTGCAGGCGCGCAAAGCGCTCCACGCCGCAGCGGCGCGCCAGTGCGCACAGCCGCTGCAGGGTGCGGTGCAGTTCGGCACGGCCTTCTTTGGGCAGCAGATCCGAGAAGTGCTCGCTGAGCACTTGCGTCAGCGCATCGGGCTCGCCCGCGGCGATCAGGTGGCTCAGCTCCTCGTCGGTCAGTTGGATCGGTTTGTCTGCTTCGGCGGTCAGCTGCGCAGGATCTGCCAGCGCCAACTGCACCAGCTCGCCGCGCCGGTCAACAATCCACCACTGCTGTACTGCGCTGGCCACCTGCGCCCAGTGCGCAGCGGTCAAGGCGTGTGGCAGGTACTCGGCCACGCGCGTGTCGGCCCACCGCAGCAGGAAGGGTTGGCCATCGGCCGTGCTCACGGCGGCCACATCGGCCAACGCGCGCGCCAGGTCGTCGGCAGGCAGTCGCGATTGCACAAAGCCCAGCATCGGCCGCCCGGCCGTGTGCGACACGAGCCGCAGCACCTCGCGCTGCAGCGTGGGTGCATGCGCGGTGCGCAGCTCGCACAGCAGCGGCGAGACCTCAGCCAGCGCGGCCAGCCGGTCGTGCGCGTAGATGCGCGCATGAGCCGATGGCCACGTCAATGGCGGACCATCGTGGTCGAAGGCCGTATCCACCAGCGCGAACCATGCGCCGGCGCCGTCGGTCGTCTTGGCGAGCGCGGTCTCGATCTGTTGGCACAGCGCACGCATCTGCGGCGTGTCGCAAGCGAAGTAGGTGCGTGTCTTCATACCAGGGCCAGGGCGCTGCCCGCGCGCAAGGCGTTGAGCAGACAGCTGATGCACGGCTGCGCCGGCATCTGCGGCAACGCATAGTTCACCACCCCCG
>JAKLLB010000121.1 GCA_023150345.1 Aquabacterium sp. | reverse complement strand
GAACCGCGCTTCTTGCGCGAGACCGACTGCTGCAGCCGCTGCATGCGCCGCTCGTACCGGCCGATGCGCGCGGGCAGCTTGATGGACGCGAGCGCATCGTTGCTCGGCATGATGGTCGTGGCGGCGCCGAAGTCCAGGCCCACCGCCGCGGTGGCCGCCGGCGCGACCACCTTGAGCTCGCGCTCGGTCTGCAGAGCGGCGACCCAGCGGCCGCGCTCCTGGCGCAGCGTCACGTTCTTGAGGGCACCGAGCGCGACCTGGCTGTGCCGCAGGCGCACGACGCCGAGCTTGGGCAGGCGAACCGTGCCTGCTGACGCGTCGTACACGCAGTCCTGCGGGAGCCGCAGCGTGTCGCCATCGCCTCGCTTCTTGAAGCGCGGCGCACCGAAGCGCGAGGTGAACTTGCGGTCCCAGGCCGCGCACAGGTCCTTGAGCGCTTGCTGCAGCGCCTGCGCCGGAGGCTCGGCGAGCCAAGGGTGCTGCACCTTGAGTGCTGGCAATCGCGCGCACAGCGCGGCATACCCCGGACGCTTGCGCCCTGCGGCAAGCTCGGCGCGCTGATGTGCCAGCCCTTCGTTGAAGACGAAGCGCCGGCAGCCGACCCAGCGCCGCAGCACGGCTTCGCGCTGCGCCTTCAGGCGCAGTGCATATTGGAAGCCTTGGCGGACGAGCATGGCCGAGATTGGCGCTTAGTTGTATGCTGTATAGAATCACAGTCTATCGCCTTGGAACGTGCGCGTCCACAAGCTCTACCACTGCAACTACTCGCTCAGTTATCACTTCGTGTTCGTCACGAAGTACCGGCGCAAGTGCTTCAACGGCGCGATGCTCGACCGGCTCAAGGAGGTCGTCGCAGGCCTGTGCGACGACTGGGAGGCCGAGCTCAACGAGATGAATGGCGAAGAGGACCACGTTCACATCCTGCTCGGCCTGAACCCGAAGTGCGCGCCCAGCGTTGTGGCGAACAACTTCAAGACCGTCACGAGCCGGCTCCTGCGCAAGGAGTTCCCGGCGCTGCGCGCGAAGTACAGGGAACCGGTGTTGTGGAGCCGCAGCTACTTCGTGGCCAGCGTCGGAGGTGCGCCGCTGTCCGTCATCAAGCAGTACATCGAGCAGCAGGCCAGGCCGCTGTGACGCGCATCGCTGGCGCGCTGCGCGTGCGCCGCTTCACCACCATCCAAACGGGTCGGCTTCGCCTTGGGGCAGCTCTCGCTGCCAGCCCGCTATGGATGGAGCACTGCGGCGCGGTTCGGTAGCCATCGGCATTGGCTTCATGATGTGTTCGACACGTTGGGGTAGGTTGAGAGATTGCGCGAGCCGGAAGTGCCTGCTGTCGCGCTACCCAGTATGGCGCGACCTGTCTGCCGTTGCGCCTGTGAAGTAACCGATGCAGTATTGTCGCCAGCAGCAGGTACCCGCCGCAGCGACTCAGGGCCGGCTCAGTGCCGCGCCTGAGCGCCGTAGGAATCCCCTTCCTTCAGGAACGGGAGGATGCCAACGCGTGGAACAGAAGCGGTGGGCGTGATGAAAGCGATGTGGATAGCTGGCCTGTCCATGCCGGCTGGAGCCCCCATCAGGATTAGAGTCGGCTGCGGGCCGACCGCCTGCCTGTTCATCGCCGCCGCAGCCGCGGCCTATTCAGCGACGGCGAGCGCTTCGCTCGCTGCCGGCGCCGCTGTGCGCGGCTGAGGCTTGGATGTCCCTACCGCAGGCGCGCGGACCACCACTGCCCACTGCGTAGGTGTGGGCCAGAACGGCTCGCGCCGGTCGACCGCCTGCTGGATCGCACTGCGCCCGACCAGCTCCGACGACGTCACGCCCAAACACAGCTGCGCCAGCAAGTCGTACATAGGGCCAAACGCCGGCGAGCGCAACGCGGTTAGCGCCTGCCCCCTGGTCTCGCGCCCCTTACTGCGCAGCGCGTAGCCACAAGCCACCAGTTGGCGCGCCAACTCCGCACGCACGCCTGTCAAGGTGTCCAGATCGCGCTCGCAGCGCTGAAGCCAGCGCCCCAGGGTCGCCTCATCCTTGAGCGTGCTGCGCGCCGACGGCGCGCGGCGGCGCTCAGCGAAGAACTGCAGCGTCCACGCTGCACTCATCCACCACGGCACGATGCCCGGCGCGGGACGAGCGCGAACCTGCGGCATCGGCGGCCGCGCCGCCGCTCGGGTGACTGCGCTGACCTGCGCGGCGTTCACAAGCCACCCCAACGGCGGGCGCCCCGCTTGTCTGTTCGCTTCATTTCATGTCCTCTGTTTTCAATTTTATCGGTTCCGCCAAGCCCGGGCGGCCCGCCAACGATCGTTATGAGGTTTGTGTGTCTAATTGCAACCGCTTTCGCGGCGTACGTCCATACCGCAAGAGCGGTACGCCGGCGCCGCCGATCAGGGGCGAGACGCAGCGAACACCTCGACGTATACCTTGGTGCGACCAGCACCGGCTATCGCTTGCGCGACAACGCCGCGGCCATCCCTAGTCGGATCTGTTCTCGACGGTCGGAGCCTGTCGTTCGGACGGTTCGGTTCGGCGCATCAGCTCCAGCTGCGCCGCGCCCAGCTCGGCCAGCCTCGCGTAGATCTCCGCCTGGCGCTCGCGCATCTCGCGAACCTCGGCACCCCAGCACAGCATCGATCGCGCCCGCACATGCAACTCGCGCCCCGACGGCATGCGACAGCGCACCACAACCCCGCGCACCACTCCGTCCCATACCCATGCATCACCCTCACGCCTTCGCACCGTTACCGGCCAGGCCCGGTACACCAGCGCATAGTGCTCCCCCGCCTCGCCAATGAATTCCATGATCTCTTCGCCTGCGTCGTTGCGCTCAGCGTCGGACGGCTGCGCCGCTGCGCGTCGTACCGCCCACGCATAGACGAGCATGCACGCCGCAGCGAGCACGGCGCACACCAGCGCCACCGCTGCATCCGGGCTGCCGATTACGTCGACCATCAGCCGCGGTGCACAGACCGCTCCCGCAGCCGTGCTCGTTGAGTCGCGGCCGGGCTTGCAGACCGCTTGGCCCATTCGCGCACCCACGCCACGCCACCCACGGCCCGCGCGCGACCGAAGTCCCCGACGGCCTCGTCGCTCCACAGCTGGCGCCAACCTCGGGCGCGCAAGTGCCGCTCGAGCTCGCGCCCGACGACAAATGCGTTGGCCTCGAACGCCGGCCAAGCGACGATGGTCCCGGTATCGATGCCGTTGCGCGCCGCACGCACCAAGTCGTGGTAACTCGCATAGACCACCGCATCGTGAACCACCGCGCGCAGCTCGTAGCGAACCAGCGTCTTGGTCTGATGCACGCGCCGCAACGAGCCATGCTCGCCCAGCACGGCCCGCGCGGCTTTGAGCCGCACCCGCTCGCCGCCTTGCGGCACGTGCTGCGCCCACTTGGTCCAGCCATCGGCCAGTCGGCGCCCCTCGAGCGCGACGGTCACGATGTCGGCCCATTGCGACAGCCGCCGCGCCTTGCCCACACCAACCGTCGCATCCCCGCTGTCGTTCGCATCGGCGCCGAACAGCGGGTCGCTGACCTGCAACTCGAACCACTGCGCCAGATCCATCACCATGGAACCCACGAGATTGCTCAAGCCACTGGCCGCGATCTCGCGTGCCTGCCCCTCGCTGCGGCCGGCCGCGATCCTGGCCAAGCCCGAGCCGTCGAGGTCTGCATAGACCTCGAAGCTCAGTGACCCGTCGGGCTGCTGCATCTCGATCGGATCGTGCACGGTGACGCCCAGCACGCGCGCCGCGAGCAGCACGCACTCGTCGCGCGTGCCCACCTCAGGACCGCCCTCGCCCCCTTCGACGACATACACCGGTGAGTCAGCCGGCGCCACGCCGAGCATGCCCAGTCGTGCACTCGATTCGTCCCGCGCGAGCGTCAGGAGCGCCTCGCGCCGCTGCGACGCAGGCATGAAGCAGAAGTCGTCCACCGAGCTCACCCTCCCACCCAGGGAATGGGCTCATCGTGGTACAGCAGCCCCGTGGACAGGACCCCCGTGAGCGCGACCTGGTCATGCATCTGCGGGCTCTCCAGCGCCATGGACATCAGCGCTGCGTGCCGCATCTCGGGCTGCTCGAGCGACTCGAGCATGATCGCGCGCAACTCCTCGATCTTGGCCGGTGTCGCGCCGCTGTCGGCATCGACGAGATAGTCCACCAGCTTGAGCGGGTCCTTCAGCTGCGCCAGCAGATCGTCGCGCAGCGCCGGCTGCGCATCGGCTGGCTTGCCCGTGGCGCGAGCGATGAGGTGGTCGACAAACACCCTGTCATCGGTGCCCGCTCCCGGCACCAGTTCTGACATCACGATGCGCCGCCCAGCCTCCTGCACGCCAGGGCCGCCCCGGAAATACTCCAGCACATGGCCGGCCAGCACTTGGTCTCTCAACGAGTCCACGCCCCAGATCATCACCATCGCCGCCGCCGCGTTGTAGCCCTGCCCGCCGGGGTACATGTCGATGGCCACATTCACATCGTCGAACATCAGTCGTTCGACGGAGAACAGCGTGTTGCTCTCGCCGGCCGAGTTCACATAGGCCGTGAGGCCGTAGGCGTCGCGCCCGGCGGCCGGGTGGTCGCGCGGGTCTGCGGAGAAGCTCAGTGAGTACGAGGCCCGCGGCCCAGCGAAGACGCGCGTCTCGTTGAGCGATTCGAACCCCTTGAAGGTTTCGCTGCCCGCGCGATCGGCCGTTACCCACCCGCGCAGCCAGCGCCCGAATGGCACGTCCAGTACTGCATCGAAGAACTTCAGGTACTCGACGTTGCTGATCAGGTTGACGCTCGCGTAGCTGAAGCTGCTGGACTCTTGACCGGTGCCCGAGGCGCTGCGGAACAGGTCCTCAAGCTCGTGACTGCGCGTGGTCGTGCCCGTGGCTTCGTACAGCTGGATCGTGATGTCGCCGTTGCTGGTGACCGTCAGCCCCGTTTCGGAGCGGCCAATCGAGTAGTTCGCACTGCGCCCGGGCAGCACGTACGTGTCCTTGCCCAAGCCACCATCGATGATGTTGAGCCCTACACCAGCCACGATCGTGTCGTCGCCGCCGCCGGCCGCGATCGCGTTGCTCCCCGATCGGCTGCCGACGATCGTGTCGTGCCCGTTGCCGGTGGCAATCTCGGTTTCGCCAGCCCACGCCCAGACCTCATGCCGCCCAGCGTCCATCAGGCTGATGCGGTCGCCGCCTGGGCGCCCGACCGTCAACGGCGCATCCGGATCGAGCCGCTGACCCGTAAGCGCTTGAAACGTCCCCTCCTGACGATAAGACGCCGACCGAACCAACCCCTTGTAGGTGCCGTCCTCTGGCGCCGTGGCCGTGACCACGACCATCCCGTCGCGACCGGCGACGCCGTCGGCCAACACGATGCCCGCACCGTTTTGCACCTCGATCATGAGGTCGCGCACTTCGGTCGAGTAGCCTGCGAAAAACGCCGACGCCCCCGCCCAGCCGGCGAAGAACGCCTGATCGGAGTCGCTGGTCGTGCCCAGGTGTGCCTCCACCCCAATCCCAAACGGCACGACGTGGCTGCTGGGCAGCGTCAGGCCCACGTCATCGCCCACGCTCGCATACACATCGACTGTGTATGCGCCGAAGGCCGGTCGGTCCTTTTGCCCGGTGCCGAGAACCTCGCCCTCGGGGCTGACGACGTACAGCGAGTAGACCCCGTCCGCTGTGGCGGTGACGCTCACCGTGCTGCCGATTGCGTACGGCGTGGGCTCGGCCCCGGGGGGCACCCACAATCCGGGGCCGGTAAGCGTGAACTGAAGCGCGCTCGTGCCTGCCGTCGAAAACGTGTACGTCACGCCTGCCTTGGCATTCAGGCTCAACGCGTCGCCTTCGAAGTACGTCATCGCTGTGATGAAGCCGAACTCGTCCCTGGCGTAGACCGGCGGCGCGATATTGCCGTTCTCCCGGTCGGTAATGGTCAGTACCCCATGGGATGACATTTCGAATCCTCCTTTCGTGAATCGGATGGGCGGTCGTGCGCTGCTCAGGCGGCATGCGCCTGCGGCTCGCTGAGCGCGGCCACGCCCAGAGCGGTCAGCACCGCCCAAGCAGGCCCGGCGCCTTCCTCGAGCTCGACCGACACCCAGCCCGCGGCGATCAGGTCGGCCATCGGCATCTCGATGTCCAGCAGCCGCGATGCGCGCACCCGTGGGCGCGGCGCCTGCACGTCAAAGATCAAGCGCAGCAAGTCGCATACAGCATCGTCGCAACGCGCCGGGTTGAGCAGGCGATCGGCATGGTCGAGCAGCGCGTCCTCGATTTCCTCGATGCGCTCTATGAAGCGCAAGCACTGGCGCTCGCTCATCTGCCCGATGTGCAGATCCTCGATGCCCATGACGCGCCCGGCGATCACGTAAGCCATGCCACGATCGATGACGGCGCCGCCCTCGCGCCACAGCGGGTCGAACACCTCGTGCGCCTTGCCGCGCAGCTTGCGCAGTCGCGGCCCGGCCAGCGAGCCCATCGGCACCGTGGTGTCGGGATGGCATCGCACGTAGCTGTCGCACTCGGGATAGCGCGAGCACAACCACAGCGGCTGCACCGGTCGCAGCGACGGCCAAACCTGGCGCGTGTCTCGCAGAACGGCCCCGGCGCCGCACTGGCATCGCTTGGGCGCGCTGGCAGGCACCGGGATCGGAACTCGCGCACTTACGCGCGTGGTACCGGCGCCTGTTATCGGATCGTGGAGTGGGTCGGGCGGGGGCGGTTGGAAGGTGGCCTGCAACACTTGCTCGCGTCTCGATGTAGCACCCTGTTTGGGCATGACGCGAGTTTGGGCGAGGCGCCCTATGTCGTGGAGCTAGTGTTCGGAAATCCGGGGGGTTTTCGACATGCGCAGACGCAACTTTTTTTCTGCGAGGTCGCGTCGGAAGTGGCCGGCGGCCCTGCAACGCGTTATCGGCCTTGATCGGCCCGTCGTGCCGATGGTCGTGGCGCCTCGCACCGACGCCCTCCGGCCCTGTGTCCGATCAGCCGCTCACTTCCACCAACGGGCTGGGCAGCCCCGCCAGCGTCACCGCGTCGGCCGCAAACTCCTCGATCCACTCGGCACCCAGGCGGTCGTTGTACGCCGATGCCACCGCTGCATAGACGGGGTCGCTCGCCAGTGCGCCCAGTGCGGCGGCGATGTCCACCAGCGCCTGGCCGCGCACGTTCGCATCCCCGTTGAACATGCTGGTGAGCATGCTCTGCGTGGCGCTGTAGCTCGCGCCGGGGTCGTCGCCGCCCAGCGTCGAGGCCGACACGCCCAGATGCAGCATCACCGCGTTGGCCATCGCCGCGGCGCTGTAGCTGCCGTAGATGGCCTGCGCGGCCAGCACGCCCAGGCCCGACACGCCGTTGGCATGGACGTAGTCGATGCACCAGCCCCACAGACTGGTGGTCATGCCGCCGGCCGTGCCCATGCACAGCTGGCCGAGTTGCTGGATGGCCAGCTGGTTCGCATCCGGTGCGGCGCGCATCCAGCTGCCGGCGAACACCAGTGCCTCGACATCGACAAGGTCGATCTCTCCGTCGCGCCCGGCCACCGAGTCGACGATCCGCACATGGCCGCTGCCGGGGTCGTAGCCGATGGCGTAGTCGGCCCGCGCGCCATGCAGCGTGAGCTTTTCGTTGGCGGCGGCCGTGCCGGCGATGGTGCGCTGGCTGGCGTCGTCGTTGGCGATCTGCACCGTGACGCTCGACGCCGTGGGCGACAGGGCTGCGGCCACCGGTGAGGCGAGCGTCAGCGTGAAGGCTTCGGTGGGCTCGACGGTGGTGTCGCCCTGGATCTGCACGGTGATGGTCTGGCGGGTCTGGCCCGCAGCGAAGCTCACGCTGCCGCTCATGGCCTGGTCGACCCCGAAGTCGGCTTCGTTTGCGGGGTTCGCGCCCGAGCCGTCCAGCGTCCATTGCACCGACGCGGCTGCGCTGGTGTTGCCCGTGCGGGTGATGTCGATGCTGACGGTGGTCAGGCCGTCGGCGCCCTCGCTGACCTGGGTGGCGCTGGCGGCGATGGCCAGGGTGGGCAGCGCGTCGTCGTTGACGATGGTGACCTGCACGGCGCCTTGGGTGGCCGACACGGCCGCGTTCACCCCGTTGCGCAGGGCAATGGTGAAGGTCTCGTTGCTCTCCGGCGTCTTGTCCTGCAGCCAGTAGACGTACACCGTCTTGCTCGACTCGCCGGCCGCAAAGTTGAGCTTGGCCGTTGGATAGCTCGAGCCCGAGGTGCCGAAGTCCGTGGGGTCGACGGTCACGTCGCCATGGGGCTCGACCACGTAGTCCACCGAGCCGGCGCGGGTGAGGTCGCCGACCCGGGTGACGGTCAGGCGCACCGACGTCTTTGCGCCCGCCGCCGAGCCCTCGTTGATGCTGGCGCTGCCGCTGACGGCCACCCGGTACTCGTTGGGTAAATCGTCGTTGACCAGCGTGACCGTGGCACTGCCTTGGGTAGGCGAGGCGGTGACGATGTCGCCCTCGCCCAGCACAAGGGTGAGCGCTTCGTCTGCTTCATGAAGCGCATCGCCGCTGGTGGTGAGCGTCACGGTGGCGGTGGCCGCCCCGGCGGCGAAGCTGGCCGTGCCCGAGGGCAGGGTGTTGCCGGCGAAGTCGCTGGCGGTGACGTCGCCGCCCACGCTCCAGGCGATGGTGGCCGCATCGCCGAGATTGCCGCCGCGGGTCAGGGTGAAGCTGTGGGTGAGCGT
>JAKLLB010000120.1 GCA_023150345.1 Aquabacterium sp. | reverse complement strand
GAAGTGCCGGATCGCTCGTGCGACGGCGGCCGGCTGGTCTTCGGTCACGAACGGGCCGGAATCGTCGATCACTGCGACGGTCGCATCCGGGCACAAGCCAGCCAGTCGGTGGGCGTGCTCGAGCGGGAAGAATCGGCGACGCTCTCGCGCCCACGCAAGCAGCACCGGCTTGGGGAACCCCGGAAGGCGCCTGGCAACCTCGATCGTGTACATCGGATCGATGGCGCGGACCAAGGCCGCGAAATCGCTTCGTGTGCCTGGGCGGTCGCGCAGCGGGGCGGTGTAGGACCGCATGATGTCGTCCGGGATCGCCCTCTCAGTCAGTAGACCAAAGGCGATGGGCAGTCGTTGTACCCAACGCCAGCGCAAGGTTTGCGCCAAGACCCACAGTCCCCATGACGTTCTCCCCAACAGGCGCAGGTGCCGAATCGGCAGCGGGACGAAGTTGTCGAAGGCGTCGCATGGGGTCAATACGAGCGCAGCAATCCGCTGGGCATGGTCGGCAACCACATGTTGTGCGACTGCACCCCCCGTGTCGTTGGCGACGAGCACGACGTTGTCGAGATTCGCAGCCGCAAGGAAGCGGTCGACCATCTGGGCAATTCCCGGAAGCGAAAAGTCGGTGCCGTCCCGCATCTTGAGGGCATGCGCTCCCAGCGGCCAGTCGGGTGTGATGCAGCAGTGATCCCTTGCCAGATCCTCGACCACACCACGCCACACGTCGCCGTTGGCGATGATGCCGTGCAGGAACACGATGGTCGGACCCGTGCCCGTGACCCGATACTCGATCGGACCCTCTGGAACTTGAACGATGCGGCGTTCGCCGAGCACAGCCGAAACGGACATACGCGCCCCTCCCTTTGTCGTTGCGGGCTTCACCAGACACGAGGCGCCAAACCGGCTACCCCCTGTGGGGCCGGTGCCTGCGCCACGCAGTGATTCCTCGCCAGGCGAGGAGCCCTCGCGCGCGTGCATCCGATGCGAGCCACCAACCGACCTGGCGCCTCTGCGGGTTGCGAGTCGATTGCACGTCAACCGCAATGCGGTGGTAGCCGCGGGCCCCGTCGGGGTAGGGTGCGGCAGCGAGTTCGGCCTGAACGCCTTCTCGTCCCCAGGCGCGGTGACGAAGAATCGGTCGACAGGAGTGATCAACTCGGACAGGCCCGGAATCTCCAGGGAGGCGGAGCCTGGGGGCGAACCCAGGGGGACCTGCGGCCGTGGCAGACGTACGGGCTTTGCGCGCCGGCGTTGTCGGACACGACGAATCACCAACGCCAGTCCCGCCACGCCGAAGCCGATGGCGAAGGAAGCTTCCGCGCCGAAGAAGACACCCAGCATCCCTGCCGCTGTCGCGACCAAACCCAGGGTGGCGGCCGTGGTGCGCGAAAGCTCGGTGCGGCGCCACAGCGCATACAGCCCGAGCAACCCAGACAACAGCAATGCCGCCACGAGCGTGGCCGTGCCCGCGGTCGCGGCCATCGCCGGAACTCCGAGACTGAACAAGGTCAGTGCGATGGCGATCGCGGGCTTGTCGCCGCGCCGAAACAATGCAATTGCGACGTCGATCAGCGGTGTTGGCAGTGCGTCGATCAGCCACTTGCCGAGTGCTCGAACCGGCGAGGTATGGGTTCCGCGGACGGCTGCAGAAAACTCGCCGGCGGCCAGCTGAACGAAGGCGGCGCCCAGGCCCTGAAGCCACGCATCGGAAGGAGAGAACGGCATTGGTTGCTCGGAGCTGAATACTGTTGGCGTTCCCAGCTTGCATCGCCGTTCGCCTGCAGGCTTGAAGAAACTGGCAGTTCGGTGGCGCCGCCGCTGGCGAACTGGGCGACAGCTGCGGCGCGAGGCCCCCGCTGGCAGAACTGCGCCGCCGATCGGGGCCGGAGTCTGCGAGAGACAAGCTTACGAACCTGTAATGTGGTTGTCGGCCGTGCGTCGGATGCGGTTCCCTAGAGTGCAGGGCATGCCAAGTGGCATGACGTTGAGGGAGCGACTCCCTCACTGCATCACGAAAGGTTCGATCATGAAGGCGACTTTGTTCACCCTGACCATCGCGCTGGCGGCCGCCACGGCGACCGCGCCGGCTTTTGCGCGCGATGCTCTGCCGCAGGCCACGCAGCAGGCGCTGGCGCTGAAAGACGGTTCCACGCTGTACGTCTTCAAGGACGGGAAGATGGCGAAGGAGGATCGCTACGGCCGCGCGGCCTACCTCAAGCAAGGCGAGGTTCTCGAGTTGGCCGACGGACGCAAGATCCCGGCTGTCGGCAACGAGGTCGCGCGGCTACACGGGCTCCTCAACGACGGGCATCAGAACTGAATCCCGGCGAAACGGGCCACCCACAAAGCTCCATCGAGAGGCACCCATGAACAAACTTGGCAAGGCCGGCTTCGTGTCGGCGCTCGTGCTCGCCGCATCCGCAGCGATGGCCGGCCCCGGCCACGGCAGCAATCCTGTTGGCGAACCCGGCAAGGCCGCGCAGGCCACCCGCACCGTCAACGTCGACATGACCGACAACATGCGCTTCACACCCAGCGAGATCTCGGTCAAGCAGGGGGAGACGGTGCGCTTCGTCGTGAAGAACTCCGGCGCCGTGAAGCACGAACTGGTGCTCGGCACGCCCGAGGAGCTGAAGGAGCACTACGCGATGATGCTGAAGATGCCGGGCATGGAGCATGCCGACGACAACATGGTCAGCGTGGCGCCAGGCAAGACCGGCGAGGTCGTCTGGCGCTTCACCCAGGCCGGCAAGGTAGACTTCGCTTGCCTGCAGCCCGGCCACTACGACGCCGGCATGAAAGGCCTCGTCAATGTTGGGCAGGAGGCTGGCGCTTCCAAGAGTGACGGCCACGGCGGCCACAAGCACTGAGTGACATTCGTCACGACATCTCCGAGGCGCTCGGCACTTGTTGTCGCCGCGAGCCTCTTGGCAGAATCCGATTCACCACCTCAAGGAGCATCCGAAATGAAAACCTTCAAGCCCTTCCTCCTCGCCCTGGCCTTTGCGGCCACGGCGCCCTTTGCGATCAGCGCCCACGCCCAGGCGATGGATCACAGCAAGATGGGCGGCATGAACATGCCCGGCATGAAGATGGACGGCATGCCCGCTTCGATGACCGAAGGCGAAGTGCGCAAGATCGACAAGGAAGCCAAGAAGATCACCCTCAAGCACGGCGAGATCAAGAACCTGGACATGCCCGGCATGACCATGGTCTTCCTGGTCAAGGATGCGGCGCTGCTGGACAAGGTCAAGGCCGGCGACAAGGTAACGTTCACCGCCGAGAAGGCCGATGGCGCGATCGTCGTCACGGCCATCGAAGCTGCGAAGTAACCCCGGCGATGAGGTTGTCCCCGATGGATGCGTCCAAGCGCCGAACTCTGCAGACCCTGGCCGGATTGGGCGCGCTGGCGGCACTGCCGCGCGCCTGGGCACAGGTGAGGGCGGTCGACCTGCGCGACACGCCGGTGTCGCGCGCCTATGACCTGACCGTGGCCGAGACCCCACTCAACGTCACCGGCAAGCCCGCGCAGGGCATCACCATCAACGGCACGATGCCAGGCCCGGTGCTGCGCTTCCGGGAGGGCGACGAGGTGGTGATCCGCGTCACGAACCGGTTGCGTGAAGTCACCGGCATCCACTGGCACGGCCTGCTGGTGCCCAACGACCAGGACGGCGTGCCCGGCGTCACCTACCCCGGCATCCGCCCGGGCGAGACCTTCACCTACCGCTTCAAGCTCAGGCAGTCCGGCACCTACTGGTACCACAGCCATGCCGCGCTTCAGGAGGCGGCGGGCTACTTCGCGCCGCTGATCATCGAGCCGGCCAAGCCCGACCCCTTCCAGTACGACCGCGACTACGTGGTCGTCATCTCCGACTGGATCGACACCCCGCCGGCGCAGGTGCTGGCCAACCTCAAGAAAGTGGATGGCTACTACAACTACCGGCGCGTGACAGCGCCGCAGTTCTTCGCGCAGTTGCGCAGCGCACCCGATGCCAAGGCCCGCGAAGCACTGTGGGCCGAGCGCATGGAGTGGGCCAAGATGCGCATGGATCCCACCGACTACAGCGACGGCGGCGACGAGTGGTCCTTCCTGCTGCAAGGCAAGCGCCCCGACGAGAACTGGACCGGGGTCTTCAAGCCGGGCGAGCGTGTGCGGCTGCGCTTCATCAACGCCTCGCCGATGAACCTGTACGACGTTCGCATCCCCGGCCTGCCGATGACGGTGGTCCAGGCCGACGGTCAGAACGTCAATCCGGTCGAGGTGGACGAGTTCCGCATCGGCAACGGTGAAACCTACGACGTGATCGTGCAGCCCAAGGAAGCCAAGGCGTACACGATCTTCGTGCCAACGATTGCGCGCATCGGCTATGCGCGCGGCACGCTCGCCCCCGAACTCGGCATGAGCGCGCCGGTGCCCGAGCTGGGCCCCAAGCCCGTGCGCACGATGGCCGACATGGGCATGGCCGGTATGGACATGGGCAGCGGCATGGCTGACATGCCGGGCATGGACATGGGCAAGCCCGCAGCCGCCGCACCGGCCGCCCCCGCACATGCGGGCATGGCGATGCCGGCGCCGGCCAAGCCCGCCGATGCAATGGGCAGCATGCCCGGCATGGCGAACAAGCCGGCCGACCCGCATGCCGGCATGGCGGGCATGGGTGGGATGGCCGACATGCCCGGTATGCCCGGCATGGGTGCCGCAAGCCCGACGCTGCAAGCCGACGCCGATGGCCTGAGGCGGCTGAAGTACGCGCACCTGCGCGCGCTCACGCGCAATGCCGATGACCGCGCGCCCGAGAAGGAAGTGCTGGTACGGCTGACCGGCGACATGGCGCGCTACTTCTGGGGCATCAACGACAAGAAGCTGTCGCAGGCCGAGCCGCTCGAGATGGGGCTGGGCCAGCGCGTTCGGATCAAGTTCGTCAACGAGACCATGATGGAGCACCCGATGCACCTGCACGGCGTGTTCATGGAACTGGTCAACGGCAACGGCGTGTTCGCCCCGCGCAAGCACACCATCATCGTGCCGCCGGCGCAGACCGTGGAGCTCGATGCCACCTTCGAGGACGAAGGCACGTGGGCCTTCCACTGTCACCTCTTCTATCACGCCGCCACCGGGATGATGCGCCTGGTCAAGGTTGCCTGAGGATCATGTCGATGTCGAAGAACAAGCGTGCGGCGCTGCGCCGCGCAGGCGGCGCGCTGCTGCTGAGTACGGTGGCGCTGGGTGCGCAGGCGATGGAGGACGAGTCGATCTACTCTTACACCCTGGTCGAAGCCGGCGCAGGCAAGGTGCGTGGGCAAGCGGGCTCCGTGCAGTCGCTGGCCATCGACGGCTGGGTTGGCGGCGACTTCAATCGGCTCTGGTACTCGCTCGATGCCGAACGCCGTGGCGGGCGGACCGAAGCGGCGGAGTTGCAACTGCTGTACGGTCGCTACATCGCGCCGTTCTGGGACGCGCAGGTCGGGCTGCGCCGCGACGAGCGTCCCGCCGGGCGCGACTACCTGACGCTGGGCGTGCGCGGACTCGCACCCTATGCCTTCGATGTCGACCTGAAACTGTTCGTGCGCGACGACGGCAAGGTCTTCGCCCGCACGCGGTTCGAAAACGAGTTCCTGCTCACCAACCGCTTCATCGTCACGCCTTTGCTTGGCGTCGAGTGGTCGGCCTCCGACATCGACGCGACGGTTCGCCGTGGCGCCTACCAGGCCGATCTGGGCGTGCAGGCGCGTTACGAGTTCAACCGGCGCATCGCGCCGTACCTGGGCCTGTCGCGCACCTTCTATCCACGGGCACAGTCTGGCGGGGAAGTCGCCGCGACGCAGTGGCGCGCCGGAATGCGGGTTCTGTTCTGACTGTCGATGTCGTCACTGGGCGAGTCTGTCGCGAACCAAACCGTCGGAGTTCACGCCTGCAGGGTTCCGACGCCGGATGACCACGCCGTCATCTGGCGGTCACCTACGTGACTGGATCGCGTCGGCAAGCTGCGCGAGGGGTCCATTGCGCTGGGCTTGGGGCGCCGCCGGCTGCGACTGATCGTGATTGAGGCCACCGACATACTTAACGCATCAGTCATCGGCGGGGACACCTATGATTGCGTCGTGATCGGCGGAGGCCCCGCTGGGCTCACTGCAGCAATCCATCTGCGACGGATGGGGCGCGGAGTGCGCTTGGTGGACTCTGGAGCGAGCCGAGCGCAGCGCATTGCGCGTGCCTTCAACGTCGCCGGTTACCCAGAGGGGGTAGTCGGCGGGCATCTGCTTGAGAGGATGCGACAACATCTGCGCGCGGCAGACGGTCACGTCACTTACGATTCCGTCGAAGAAGTACGACGTTGCCCGGACCACAAGTTCTTAGTCCGCCTGAAACATGGAACGATGCTGGCGCGCAGCGTTATCTTGTGCACCGGGGCCGCGGATCCTGCGATCGACTTGTCCGGAATCGACGCTGTGGCGTCGGCAGGCCTGCTTCGGACCCAGTCTTGGCTGGGAGTCGAAGAACTCGCCGGGAAGCGCGTCGGCGTGCTGGCCGGCCTCCGGAGTGAGTTGCTCCGCCAGTCTGCGCGCGGTGTGCCCGAAGTCAAGGATCATCGCGTTGGACAGCACTGATTCAGAGTCGAATCGCCATCCACCGCCAGCCTGTCTGGATCGTCTAACCGGCGTTGCACGCCGCGTTGCTATGACTCGACACAAGGCCGTCTCCGTCACCTGTGACGATGGTCGCGCTTACGAGTTCGACTTGCTGCTCTCAGCTGCCGACGAGCTTCCTCGCACGTCTTTGGCGAAAGGACTTGCTATCCGTCTTGGCGCAAATGGCGCTATCGCGATCGGCCCGACCGGACTGACCAGCGCCGGCAACGTGTACGCTGCGGGCGAGGTCGCGGGGGTCCCCTGCCAGATCGACATCGCGATAGGTCAGGCGGCAGTTGCCGCTGCGGCGGTGCATGGCACCTTGTAGGTGTGCTGCGTTTGCCTTGAGGAACCATCGTTCTTCGCTCGAAGCGACCGCAACCGTGGGTGCTTCGGCACCCAGTCTCGAATACGTGATGACGAGGCAGTCATCGCGGCGTCGGTCTGCGGTTGGTCGTGACTTCCTAGAGTGTTCGTCGTGCGCGTTGCTGCGCATGCCACCGAACGCTGAGGAGCTTTCATGAACACACATGTGAATCGAGCGGCACGCGCTCTGATGAGCCCGATTGTTGCAGCGACGATCGCTGGCTTCGGGTTGTTCCCCGTACAGAGCAGTGCCAAGGACTCGCCTCTGGCGACGTATCGCTGCGTGGTGTCGGGGCAGGCAAGTCAGTGCCATCCGGCCGAATCAGTGTCCGATGTCCGGATCGAAAGGCAACTCGTGCTCGGCCCCTATGCGCGCTACCTCGTATACCGTGGCGAGAGCACGCGTGCCGCAGCCGTGAGAGCCCAGGAACTTGGCGAGCAAGCCGTTGAGCGAGTCGTGAGGATCACGAGGAGAGAACTCGGTGCCTTCGAGCGATACCATCGTGCCATCGGCCATAGCGCCGAGTCGGACTACATCCAGGAGACGGTTTCTGAGGTGACCGTCGACGCCGCGTCCCTTGGCTCGGACTGACCGTGGTTTCAACCAGCGCTGATGATGTCGGAGTCGGCGAACGCACGGCCGCGGATGCACGGGACGGCCCGGTCTGAGTCTTGACGATCCTCAAACCAGCGTCCCGCCGCAGCATGCCTACTTTGTAGGCTTTCTGGATCCGCCCCTTCATGTTCCACCGCCCTCAACAACTCCGCCGCTGGGCCCTTCGGGTCCTGCTGGTGTGGCTGTTCGGTATCGGCCTGGGCGTGGCCAATGCTTGCTTGGCCGCTCAGCAGTTTGCCGGCGGCGATGAGGCTTTCCAGGCGGTGGCCAACGTGCAGGCCGCCGACGACGCGGCAGCGCCTGCGGACTGTGAGCATCACTCGGTCGCTGTGCTGGATCATTCCTGGCATGATCAGCAGGACTCGAAGCCGAAGTCGAACTGCGAGAGTTTCTGCGAGCGAGCTGGCGTAACAATCCCGCCGCAGAAGTCCGTTCTCGAAAATTACCAGTTCCATGTCCTGCCCCTTCCAATGGTGGCGGCCTTGGTCGTGCCGGCGTCGGTTGACGTGTCGGCACATGTGGGGGGGGTAGCGCGCCGGGATGGCGCAAGGCCCCTGCCGATTCCAATCGCCTTCTTGCGCCTGGCGCTATAGGGGTCACGCGCAAGCAGCCGGCCTGCCTGGCCGCGCTGCCCGCGTGCATCTCGCGTTCTTTCGCAGACCGTCTTCAACGGCGGTGCCTCGAAAGACTGACCGTATCGCCGCCGTGATCGGAACCCCGGATCGCCCATGTATCCGGCTCCTCCGAGCGGCGCCCAAGGAGAAGACGAAATGACGACCGTACAGGGTCAGGCCAATCGCGCTTGGCCAGGCGTGCCGCGCTGGGCGGGCTTGCTGGTGGTAGGGCTGGTCCTCGGTGCTGCCGGGCCCGTTGCCGCAGTCGCCCAGGAGGCGCCGTTGGGGCGCGACCTCCCGGGGTTGCTGGCCTACGCCCGTGCCCAGAGCCCGGAGATCCGGGCCATGCGCGAGGAGGCCGAAGCCGCCGCGCAACGTGTGGGGCCGGCGGGGGCGCTCCCCGACCCGGTGCTGCGCGTGGAGCTCATGAACATCAACAACTACGGCAGCGACGCTTCGCCCAGCCTGCTGCCGTGGAAGGTCGGTGAAACCAAGTACACCTTGATGCAGGCATTTCCCCTTTGGGGCAAGCGCGAGCTCAAGCGGGACGCCGCCGCCGCGGATGTGCGGCAGGCCGAGGCCCGCTCGAATGCGACCTGGGCCGAGCTGGCAGCTCGGATCAAGGCAGCCTACGCGGAGTACTACCGCGCTGCTGGCAATGAGCGGCTGACCACGGAAGTGCTTGGACTGATGACCCGGCTCGAGCAGGTCGCGCAGGCGCGCTACGCGGGTGGACTGACCGCCCAAGCGGACGCGATCCGCGCGCAGCTGGAACAGACGGCGATGCGCTCGG
>JAKLLB010000011.1 GCA_023150345.1 Aquabacterium sp. | reverse complement strand
ATCGACCGCGCCCGTGGCGATGCGCCCGAGCCGCAGGCCTGGATCCGGCATCCGCCCAGCTTCGGCAGCCGTGTCGAACTCTATGCGCGGGCCGACACCACCGCGCAGGTGCTGGCCGGCGCCCGTGTGCTGCTGGCGCGGCTGGTGGCCTGGGCCCAGGCCGGCCACGGGCGGGTGGGGCGCTACACGCTGGTGTTGCACCACGAGCCGCGCCATCGCAGCGATGCCCGCACGCCCGAGCGCACGGCGCTGGAGGTGGCGCTGGCCGAACCCTCGGCCGACGCACAGCACCTGCAGCTGCTGCTGGCCGAGCGACTGGCACGGGTGGAGATGCCCGCGCCGGCGCTGGAGCTGAGCCTGCAGTGCGAGGCCCTGGTGCCCGGCACACCGCCCAATGCCGAGCTGTTTCCCACCCGAGCCAGCCAGCGCGAGGGGCTGTTGCGCCTGGTCGAGCGGCTGCAGGCCCGCCTGGGGCATGAGCAGGTGTGCCACCTGGTGCCGCGAGCCGACCACCGGCCCGAGCGGGCCACCGAGCTGCGGCCGGTCGATGCCGCGCGGATGCCGGCCGCAGCCGCCGGCATGGTGCCGGGCGTGATGTGGCCGGCGCTGCAGCCCGGCGAGCCACTGCTGCGACCGCTGTGGCTGCTGCCCGAGCCGCTGCGCCTGGGTGGCCCTGCATCCGGCGAGGGTGGGCCTGGTGGTGGGCCTGATACCGGGCCCGATGGCGACATGCCCCAGGGCAACCAGCAGCGCAGGGGCGCGTCCGGCCCGCTGCTGGACGGGCGGGCGCTGCAGGTGCTGGCCGGTCCCGAGCGCATCGAGACCGGCTGGTGGGACGGCGCGCTCGTGCTGCGCGACTACTACATCGCCGCCACGCCCGAGGGCTCACTGGTCTGGGTGTTCCGCCACCGCCTGCCCGGGCAGGCGGGCCCCTGGTTCCTGCACGGGCGGTTTGGCTGAACGGCGTTGCGCGGTTGGCCGGTGCTGCGTGCGGCGATCAGCGCAACGTTGCGCCCGGAGTCAGATTGAACAGCACGCCCACACCGATGAACAGCGGCAGGTCGGCGTTGCCTGCGGGCGCGCTCAGCCGACCAGCCCCAGCATGCCGGCCACGGCGCCCAGCGCGATCAGCCACATCGGGCTGAGGCGGGTGCGCACGTTCAGCGCCACCGTGACGGCGAGCAGCGCCCAGGTGCCCCAATGCGACCGGGTGGGCGTGGTCAGCACCCATCCGGTCGACACCAGCAGCCCCAGGGTCAGGGGCGTGAGCCCGGCGGTGAAGGCACGCAACGCGACGGCCTCGCGATTGGCCCGGCGCAGCCGGCCGACCACCAGCGCCACCGCGGACGACGGCAGCATGATGCCCAGCATGGCCAGCACCACGCCGGCCACGCCGGCCGAGTGCAGGCCGAGCAGGGCCACGAACAGGATGTTCGGTCCTGGCGCGGCCTGGGCCAGGGCGATCGAGGCGTTGAACTCGGTGTCGTTGAGCCAGCCCTGCTCCTGCACCAGGTAGCGGTGCATGTCGGTGGCCGTCGTGATGGCCCCGCCCACAGCCAGCATGGACAGCACCGTGAAGTGCAGCAACAGCTGCAACAGATCGGCCACGCCCAGGCCGTGCAGCCCCAGCAAGGCCAGCGTCTGGGCCAGCGGCGCGGTATCGGCTGGGCTCGTCACGGGCATCTCCAGGCGCGAGTCACCGGCGCGCCTGTCACGGGGTTGGTCCCCGAGCTTGGCGCACGATGCGCCACCAGGCCGCGGCCATGCTCGCTGCACCCAGGCCCAGCACCACCCATACCATCGGCCAGCGCAGCAGACCGACCATCGCGAAGGTCATCACCCCGACGCCCATGGCCAGCGGCAGACCCAGCGGGTTCTTCGACACGGTGCCGGCGAGCTTCACCGCGGTGCCGATGATCAACCCGGCGGCCACCACGCCCATGCCGCGCAGCGCGCCGGTCACCAGCGGCACGTCGGCCGCCTGCCGGTAGATCAGGGCCAGCACCAGTACCACGAGCATCGGTACCGACAGCATGCCCGCCGTGGCCGCCAGCGCGCCACGCCAGCCGAAGTGGCGATCGCCGAAGATGATGGCCAGGTTCACGACGTTGGGCCCGGGCAGCACCTGGCTGAGCGACAACACCTCCAGGAAACCCTGGGGGCTCATCCATCGCTCGCGCTCGACCAGTTCGCGGTGGGCGACCGGCAGCACCCCGCCGAACCCCTGCAGCGCCATCCGCGTGAACACCCGGTACACGTCGGCCAGCGAGCGAGGGCGGCGAAGTTCGGTTGCTGCCCTGGCCTGAAGTGCTGCGTCATTGTCGGTAGCGGCGGAAGGGGGGCTGTCAGTCATGGGCGCCACCCGATGCCGGCCGGACCAACAGTCGCCGGTGTGCCCAGCGGCTCAAGCCGATGGCGGCCACCATCCAGGCCAGCGCCACCCAATGCAGCGGCCCGAAGCCGAATTCGGCCACCATGACGCCGCCGCTGGACGCACCCAGTGCCTGGCCGACGTAGATGGCGGAACTGTTGAGGGCGATCAGCGCCGGTGCGAGCACAGGCGCGGCCAGCCCCAGCCGGGCTTGCTGGGCCGAGTTCGACGCGAAGCAACCGAACGCCCACGGGGCCATCACCAGCGCCGTCCAAACCAGCGTGCGACCCAGTGGCCACAACAACAGCGACAGTGCGATCGCACCCATCAACCACGCCACTGCGCGATCGGCCCCCACTCGGTCGATGGCGCGCGAGACAGCCACGTTGCCCACCACACCGATCGCGCCGAACCACAGGAACATCAGACTCACTTCGGCGGCACTGGCGTTCAACGCCTGCCGGAAGTAGGGCGCGATGTAGGCAAACACCGTGAACTGGCCCGCGCCGCTGAGCGCAGTGACCGCCACGATGGCCAGCAAAGCCGGGTGCGTCAACACTTCGCGCCAGTGAGCGCGCGACAGCGCCTGCGGCCGCACGCCGTCGGGCATGGCGCGCCAGACCCACAGCGCGCCCGCCGCCGACAGCAGCGCCACCAGCGCAAAGGCGTAGCGCCAGCCGTGCGCCTCGCCGATGTAGGCGTGCAGGGGCATGCCCAGCACCGACGAGACCGACCAGCCGAGGAACACAAACGTGATGGCCCGCCCGCGCTGCTCGGGCGGCACCATCACGCTGATCGCCGCCGCCGCCTGCGGCGTGAACACCGCGGCCGCCAGCATGGTGAGGGCGCGCACCGGCAGCAGGGCGCCATAGCCCGGCATCAGCGCCGACAGCGCGTGTCCGACCGCATACCAGGCGAGCGCGAACGCCAGCAACCGGCGTCTGTCGAAGCCCGCCACCAGCGCGGCCAGCGTGGGTGCCCCGATCGCCATCACGACGGCGGCCACCGATATCAGTTGTCCGGCCACCGGCACGCTGACCTGCAGGGCGCGGGCCAGATCGTTGAGCGTGCCGGCGGTCACCATCACGCCGCAGCCGATGGTGAAGTTGCCGTACAGCAGCGCCCAGCGCGTGGCCGCCAAGCGGTCGACGTTCACCGCAGGACCTTCAATGCCTCGGGGTTGACGAGGTTGGCGGGCTCGTTCGCGATGAAGCGGATCACGTTGTCGAAGGCCGCGCCGAAGTACGCCTCGTAGCTCTCCTGCTCCACATAGCCGATGTGCGGCGTGCAGACCGCATTCTCGAGCCGCAGCAGCGGATGCCCTTGCAGGATGGGTTCGGACTCGAACACATCCACTGCCGCCATTCCCGGGCGGCCCCGGTTGAGGGCCGATACGAGGGCGTTTTCCTCGACCAGTTCGGCGCGCGAGGTGTTGACGAACAGCGACATCGGCTTCATGCGCGAAAGGTCGTCGAGGGTGACGATGCCTCGGCTGGCATCGCTCAGGCGCAGGTGCATCGTGACGACGTCGGCGCCCTCGAAGAAGGCCTCGCGGCTCTCGGCTGCGCGCAGGCCGTCGGCCTCGGCCTGCAGGCGCGACGCCTCACTGCCCCACACCCAGACCTGCATGCCGAATGCGCGACCGTAGCCGGCGACGAGCCGGCCGATCTTGCCGTAGCCCCAGATGCCCAGCGCCTTGCCGCGCAGCACCTGTCCCAACCCGAAGTTGGGCGGCATCGATGCCGCCTTCAGCCCAGCCTGCTGCCAGGCCCCGTGCTTGAGGTTGCCGATGTACTGCGGCAGTCGCCGCATGGCGGCCATGATCAGTGCCCAGGTCAATTCGGCCGGCGCCACTGGGGAGCCGGTGCCTTCGGCGACCGCGATGCCCAGCCGCGTGCAGGCGTCGACGTCGATGTGCGACCCGACCCGGCCGGTCTGCGAAATCAGCTTCAGCCGTGGAAGTTTCTCGAGCAGGGCGCGCGGGAAGTGCGTGCGTTCTCGGATGGCCACCAGGATGTCGGCGTCGCGCAGCCGCACCGACAACTGGCCGATGCCCTTGACCGTGTTGGTGAAGACCTTGGCGTGGTAAGGCTCCAGTCGAGCCGCGCAGCGCAACTTGCGCACGGCATCCTGGTAGTCGTCGAGGATGATGATGTTCATGGCGGGCGCGGTCGATTGTGCCGCGTCCGGCCCGAAGCCCTGACCGGTGCGGGGCGGACCCGCCGACGACTACGCCCTCCAGGGCATCGGGGCGCTGTGGGTGGTATCGGGAAACACGCTGTCGAGGGCGCGGTGCAGTTCCTGCTCGCGCCGGTGGTCGGCCTGGTCGCTGGCGCGCAGCGCGGCGTACACGGCTCCGCGCAGCAACCACAGGTCGAGCGGCTCCTTGGCGTGACGCACCTGGTGTCGCAGCCAGTCGGCGCGCGGTCCGGCAAGCGCGGCCACCGCCTCGATGAACACCTGCTTGACCTGCACGAAGCTGCGGCGGGCGGCCATCCGGGCGGCTCGATCGGGGGCGGCGGCCGACGCGCTCCAGACCGCCTGACCCGGCGGGCCCAGGTACTGTCGCGGCGCAGGTGCGGGGGCTGGCATGGTGCAGGCTGCGGCGTCAGCCGTTGAGCGGCGCGAACCCCGAGCGGGGGGCGCGAGTGGGAAAGTGGCGGTTCAGGCGGGCCATCTGCGCGTCGGCGCGCGGCTGGTCCAGCTCGATGGCCATGGCCTCGTAGACGCCGGCGCGCAGGTGCCACAGCTCGCGCAGCGAGCGTGCGCGTTCGACCCGGTCGCTCAGCAGCATGGCTTCATGCGACTCCAGCGGCTTGAGCGCATCGCGGAACTCGCACTTGACCAACGCAAGCCGGTTCACCGGACGCTGCGGCGCCGGCGTCCACGGCGAGCGTTCGAGCCAACGCCGCGTGCGACCCCAGAGCGTGAGCGACGACGGCCACAGCTCGGGCGGGCAGACCTCGATGCGGCTGAACAGGCTGCTGGGCGTGCCGCTGTCGCGCGGCGCGCGCCGGGCCGAAAGCCAGCCGGGCAGAAGATGCGAGAGCGTGTTCATGTCCGTGATATCGGCCACGAGTTGTGAAGGCTGTAGCCCATTGTTCGAACCGTCGGTCCCGCGGAAGCGGCGAACAACCCGGGGAAACAACGCCATCTCGCGGGCGCTGGCGCTGGTAACCTGCCGCCGCGCCAGCGACTCGCCAGAGCGCACAGCCCGTCGGGGCGAAGGAGGTCGTGGGTGATGAAGTGGATCAGGCGCATCGGCGCACTGTTGGGCCTGCTGCTGCTGGCGGCGGTGGTGGCGGCGTTCGTTTACAGCCGGCAAGCACTGCCGCGCACCGAGGGCGAGGTGAAGTTGCCGGGGCTGCGCGGCGAACTGAAAATCGAGCGCGATGCCGACGGCATCCCGACCATACGCGCGGGCAACCTGCACGACGTGATGTTCGGCCTGGGCGTGGCCCACGCGCAGGACCGCTTGTGGCAGCTCGAGACGCACCGTCGCATCGGGGCGGGGCGCCTGGCCGAGGCTTTCGGTCCCGCTGCCCTGGACAACGACCGCTTCCTTCGCGCCCTGGGCGTGCGCCGGGCTGCCCAGGCACAGTGGGCGCACGTTCAGGGTGAGTCGCGCGAGGCGCTGCTGGGCTATGCGGCAGGCGTGAATGCGGCAGTGCAGCACCTGGGCCAGGCGCTCCCACCGGAGTTCCTGGTGCTGGGCGTGAAACCCGAAGCCTGGAGTCCGGCGGACAGCCTGGCCTGGTCGATCATGATGGCCTGGGACCTGGGCGGGAACTGGTCGACCGAGCTGCTGCGCCTGCGGCTGGCACTGAAGCTGGACAAGCCGCGCATCGATCAGCTGCTGCCTCCGTATCCGGGCGAACGGCCCCTGCCCACGCAGGACTACACCGCCCTGTACCGGGGCCTGAAGCTCGCTGGAACGGTGGCGGGCAGCGACACTGCCGCTGGTGCGCTGCTGGCCGCCGCGCCGGAGTCGGGCATCGAGGGCGTGGGTTCGAACAACTGGGTGCTGGCCGGCAGTCGCACCGCCACCGGCAAGCCCCTGCTGGCCAACGATCCGCACCTGAAGCTGTCGGCCCCGGCGCTGTGGTACTTCGCACGGCTGGAGGCGCCGGGCTACCGCGTGGCCGGTGCCACCCTGCCCGGCGTACCCGGCGTCGTGCTGGGACAGAACGAGCAGGTCGCCTGGGGCTACACCAATACCGGCCCCGATGTGCAGGACCTCTACCTCGAGCGGGTGAAGCCCGACGATGCCGAGCAGTACCAGACGCCCGACGGCTGGGCTCGGTTCGCTCGCTGGCAGGAGACGATCGCGGTGCGCGGGCAGCCGCCCGTCACCCTGACCGTGCGCGCGACGCGCCACGGTCCCGTGATCTCGGATGCGGGCGTGGCCGATGACGTCGTGGGCGCCTCTGGGCGCCAGGGCTACGTGCTGGCCATGCGCTGGACGGCGCTCGATGCCGAACCGGGGCTGGACCAGCTCGGCGCCACGCTGCGCATGAACCGCGCTGCGTCGGTGGCCGAGTTCATCGAGGCGACGCGCGGCTGGGTGGCGCCGATGCAGAACATGGTGGTCGCCGACGCCCAGGGTCACATCGGCTACATCGCGCCGGGGCGGGTGCCGCTGCGTCGTGTCGAGCACGATCTGCGGGGCCTGGCTCCGGCACCCGGCTGGGATGCCCGCTACGACTGGGCCGGCTGGCTGCCATTCGAGGCGCTGCCGCAGCAGCGCGATCCGCAGCGCGGCTACATCGCCACGGCCAACCAGCGCATCGTCGCGTCGGACTACCCGCACTTCCTGACCAGCAGCTGGGCACCGCCGTTTCGCCAGCAGCGCATCGAGCAGATGCTCGATGCCAAGCCGCGCCACAGCCTGGCCGACCTGCAGACCCAGCATGCCGACGTCCGTTCGTTGGGTGCCGGACCCACGCTGGCCTGGCTGCTTCGCGCGCGCTCGGACCACCCACTGGCGGCAGCCGCCTCGAAGCAGCTACAGGGCTTCGACGGCGCCATGGCCGCGGACCGCGCGGCGCCACTGATCTACTGGGCCTGGCTGCGTCGGCTCACGATGGGACTGCTGAGCGACGAACTCGGGCCGCTGTTCGAGCGCACGTTCGGCGGTCGCAGCTACTTCGAAGCGGTCGATGCCATCCTCGCCCGCAACGATGCCTGGTGGTGCGACGACAAGCGCACCCCCGCCGTCGAGAGCTGTGCTCAGCAGGCCGATGCGGCGCTGCGTGCAGCGCTCGATGAACTGCAGGCCGCACAGGGGCCCGACCCGTCGGCCTGGCGCTGGGGCCGCGCGCACATGGCCCGTGCCGAGCACCGGCCGTTCTCGCACGTGAAGGCGCTGGCGCCGTACTTCGAACTGCGCGCGCCGGTGGGCGGCGACACCTACACCGTGAATGTCTCGCGGGTGAACCTCAAGGCCGACCGCAGCACCGGCGAGCTCTATCTCGACGAGCATGGCCCCAGCCTGCGCGCCGTGTACGACCTGGCCGAGCGGGCGAACTCGGGTTTCATGCACAGCACCGGGCAGAGCGGCATCCCATGGTCGCCGCATTACCGGCGCTTCCTGCAATCGTGGGTGGACGTGCGCTATGTGCCGGTGTGGCCGCGCGAGCCGGCCTCCCAGTTGCTGACGCTGCGCCCGCAGGGCGGAGGGTAAACCGCTGAGCGCGGTGGCCGTCGGGCGCGGGCCGAACGCCCGTCAGATGGCCCCGTACAGGCGCTTGCGCTCGGCCGTGTAGGCCCACCAGGGCGCTGCAGGCGCGCCGCGCATGAAGTCGGTGGCGGCCATGAAGGTGTCGAGTACGCACGGATCCTGGCGTGCGCCGCTCAGGCGGCACAGCGCCTGGTACAGCGCATAGGCATCGCGCGTGGCCAGGTCGACGGGCTGGGCGATGCCCAGTGCGCGCAGGTCGGCGGCCATCGACGGGCCGATGTTGGGCAGTTGCTCCAGGGCCAGGCATTCGGCGGCGTTGCGGGCCTTGGGGTGCTTCATGTGGCGCGACCGCGCTGTGCGGCGTGGTTCCATGCTCAGAGCATCATGTTGTTGCGGATCAGGCCCACGGCCACCCCTTCGAGTGCAAAGTCGACATCTCCGAAAGGCACGATGATGGGCTTGAACTCGGGGTTTTCCGGCAACAGCTCGATGGTGGTGCGGGTGCGGTGCAGGCGCTTGACGGTGACGTCGTCGCCCAGGCGGGCGACGACGATCTGGCCGTTCTTGGCGTCGCGCGCCTTCTGTACCGCCAGCAGATCGCCATCGAGGATGCCGGCGTCGCGCATGCTCATGCCGCGCACCTTCAACAGGTAATCGGGCCGGCGTGGGAACATGCTGGCTTCGACCACATAGGTTTGATCGATGTGCTCCTGCGCCAGGATCGGACTGCCCGCCGCCACCCGCCCCACCAGTGGCAGGGTGAGCTGCGCCAGGCTGGGCAGCGGCAGCATGTACTGCTTGCCGCGCGCCTCGTTCAGGGCCCGCAGGGTGTCGGTGCGCAGCCGGATGCCGCGCGATGTGCCCCCCACGAGCTCGATCACGCCCTTGCGGGCCAGCGCCTGCAAGTGCTCCTCGGCGGCGTTGGCCGAGCGAAAACCCAGCTCGGCGGCGATTTCGGCGCGAGTGGGAGGGGCGCCGGTGCGCTCGATCGCGCTTTGCACCAGATCGAGGATCTGTTGCTGCCGGGCAGTGAGCTTCGGGCCCTCGTTCATGGATACTCCTGAAGATTCATCCAGTGACTGTATTTTTATCCAGATGAGGTGAATATGCCAAGCACCATCGTGATCCTGGGCACCGGCGGCACCATTGCCGGCACCGCGGCCAGCGCCACCGACAACGTGGGCTACAGCGCCGCGCAGCGCCCGGTGGGCGACCTGGTGGCGGCGGTGCCGCCGCTGGCCGGCCTGTCGCTCGAGCTCGAGGACGTGGCGCAGATCGACAGCAAGGACATGGACCACGCCACCTGGCAGCGGCTGGCGCAGCGGGTGGCGCACCACCTGGCCCGGCCCGAGGTTCAGGGCATCGTCGTGACCCACGGTACCGACACGGCAGAGGAAACCGCGTGGTTCCTGCAGCGTGTGCTGGCCCCGGCCAAGCCGGTGGTGCTGGCCGTGGCCATGCGCCCGGGCACATCGCTAGCCCCCGATGGGCCGCAGAACCTGCTCGATGCCACCGTGGTGGCCCGTGAGCCCGGTGCCAGCGGCGTCATGGTGGTGGCCGCCGGCACGGTGCACGGCGCGCACGATGTGCGCAAGGTGCACACCTACCGCGTCGATGCGTTCTCCTCGGGCGATGCCGGCCCCATCGGCCGGGTGGAGGAAGGGCGGATGCGGCGCCATCGCACTTGGCCGCTGTGCCCGGCACTGGGCATCGAGCGGCTGGCACGTGGCCCCGCGTTCTGGCCACGCGTGGAGGTGCTGGTCAGCCACGCCGGGGCCAACGGCCGCTTCGTGGAAGCGCTCGTCGATTCCGGTGTGCGGGGCATCGTGGTGGCCTGCACCGGCAACGGCACGCTGCACCACGAGCTGGAAGAGGCGCTCAAGCGAGCGTCGACGGCCGGCGTGGCGGTGTGGCGCAGCACCCGCTGCGGGCAGGGCGTGGTCATCGACAGCGGGCGCGAGGTGCTGCCGTCGGCAGCCGGGCTGTCGCCCTGGCAGGCGCGGGTCGAACTGATGCTCTCGCTGATGGACAGCTGAGCCTCGGTCGAGCGTCGCACGGCCGCCGGCTTCGACGCCAGCGGCCGCGCGCAGTGGCTTCAGGCCACGGTGAGCGTGACGTCGATGTTGCCTCGGGTGGCATTCGAATACGGGCACACCTGGTGCGCAGCGGCCACCAGGGCCTCGGCGGCCGGGCGGTCCATGCCGGGCAGGTTGATGCGCATGGCCACCTGGATGCCGAAGCCGGCCGGGATGGGGCCGATGCCCACCTCGGCGGTGATCGACACGTCATCGGGCACCTTGAGCTTCTGACGGGCGCCCACGGCCTTCATCGCGCCGATGAAGCAGGCCGCGTAGCCTGCGGCAAACATCTGCTCGGGGTTGGTGCCATCGCCGCCTGCGCCGCCCAGTTCGCGCGGGGTGGACAAGTCCACCTTCAGCTTGCCGTCGGACGACGTTGCGGTGCCGGTGCGTCCGCCGGTGGCGGTGGCGGTGGCGGTGTAGAGGACTTTCTCGAGGGCCATGGTGTGCTCCGTGTGTGGGGGGTGAGGTCAGCGGTGGGGTGATGGACGTGCAGCGGGCGGACGGGATCGGTCAGCCGCTGGCGCGTGGGACGGCTACGGGCAGGCGAGCCTGCAATCGCTGGCGCAGCGCGGTGAGCTGCCGGACGAGCGGTGCAATCTCGTCCGGCCCGCAGTTGGTGGCAGCCAGGACGGCTTGCGGCACCGCGACTGCGCGAGCATTGAGGGCTCGCCCAGCGGCCGTGAGTTGCAGCAGCACCCGGCGTTCGTCGGCGGTGTCGCGCAGGCGCTGAACCAGCCCCTGGGCCTGCAAGCGCTTGAGCAACGGGGTGAGAGTGCCGGAGTCGAGCGTGAGCCGCTCGCCCAGGGCACTGACGGTGATGCCGTCGGTCTCCCACAGCGCCAGCATGACGAGGTACTGCGGATAGGTCAGGCCCAGCGGCTCCAGGAGCGGCTTGTAGGTCTTGGTCATGGCCAGCGACGCCGCATACAGGGCGAAGCACAGCTGGCGATCGAGCGCCAGCCAATCGGCCGGCGCTGCCCGGTTGGGCGTAGCCCCGCCCCGGGTGCTGCGGGCGGGCGTGTGGCCCGTCGGACGTCGTTGCGATGTCGCCATGCCATAAGTATTGCGTACAACTTAATTGCACACGATTCATAAGGGCATGTGCCGCCCCGGCGCATGCCGCGGCAGCCTTTGCATTTGGGCAACACGCAAGCGCATCCCGCGCAACACGGGTGCAGGCATAGTGGCGGCCGAGGACGGGCGATGGCCAGTCCATGAAAGCTGACATCGATGACACCCCGACCCCTATGCCCGCCGTACGCCCCGATCAGCGCCGCGATCGCGGCCGGCCTGCTGATGACCGCCTGCGGTGGCGGCGGCTCGACCGACACGCCGACCACCCCCACCGACGGGGAGCGCCTGGCGGCAGCCAGCCAGACCGCGAACTCGCACTCGTTGTGCTCGGCCGCGCGTCTGGGACCCTACTACTGGGAGGTCGGCGACGCACGGGGCCGCATCGGGGGTGGCCAGGTGGGTGCGGGCGGGCCGGCGCGTGACACCACCATGGCCATCGCGTCGGCGTCGAAGTGGGTCTACGCCGCCTATGTGCTGCAGAAGGCCGGCGCGCGCGATGCCGATGCGCCGTACCTCAACTTCACCAGCGGCTACACGCAGATGGTGCTGCCGACCTGCGGCACGTTGGAGACCGTCGAGAGCTGCCTGGGCAACAACGACGAAATGGTCAAGGACGATGTGGGACGCTATTCGTATGGCAGCGGACACATGCAGGTGCATGCCAGTCGCGTCATGGGGCTGGGCTCCCTGCGCTCGGCGCAGTTGACGACCGAAGTGGCGTCCGTGGTGGGCGCCTACGGCTTCACCTATGTGCAGCCGCAACTGGCCGGCGGACTCGCGGCCTCGCCAGCCGGGTATGCCGCCTTCCTGCGCGACATGCTCAATGGCCAATTGCGCATGGGTGCCGCCTTGGGCACGCACAAGGTCTGCACGAACCCGCTCACCTGTTCGACGGCGATCAACGCGCCGGTACCCACGCTGGAGCAGTGGAACTATTCGCTCGGCCACTGGGTGGAGGACGATCCGAAGGCGGGCGACCACGCCTACAGCAGCGCCGGCGCATTCGGCTTCTATCCGTGGATCGACGCGGGTCGCACCCACTACGGCGTGCTGGCCCGCCGCACCCAGGACTCGGGCGAGGAAAACGCGGGCTACCGATCGGCCGAGTGCGGGCGGCTGATCCGCAAGGCATGGCTGACGGCGACGCCCATCGGCGGCTGACGGTGGCAGGGCGTGCCGGGGGAGGCCGCCGGCTTCATCGCGTGTCGTTCGATGGCCGCGTCGTCTGGGAAGGCAGCTCGCCGAACATCCGCCGGTAGTCGTCGGCGAACCGGCTCATGTGCCAGAAGCCCCAGCGCGCGGCGATGTCGTGCACGCTGGCCTGCGGCTGTGTCGACCGCAGCGTGCGGCGCACGCCGTTGAGCCGCAGCGTTCGCAGGTAGCGCACGGGGTTGACCTGCAGCACTTCCTGGAAGCTGTACTGCAGCGTGCGGCGGCTCACCTGCAGGGCGCGGCACAGATCCTCGATGGACAGGGGTTCGTCCACATGGGCGCGCATGTAGGCCTGGGCGCGGGCCACCAGCGTGTGGCGCGCGCTGGCGCTCGGCGGGGGCTCGCGCTCGACATCTGATGGATGGGCCAGCGCGCGCACCACCGATGCAAGCAGCCGCTGCTGCAAGCTGCGTCGCGCAGCCGACTGGCGCAACTGTTCGGGTGCATGGGCAGCCACGTCCAGTACCGACAGCAGCAGTGTGCGCAGCGCGTGGGTGTGGACCGGATCGGCCTCGATCACGGTGGTGGGCGGCACCACGCGATCGAAGTCACAGTGCTCGACCAAGTGCGCGTGGTCGTGCAACACATGTTGCGGAATGGACGCGGCCACGATATCGAAGTCCGCCGGCGCCCGGCAATCGAGTTCGTTGCCGCCACGCATCGAGACGATGCCGTCGGCGCGGATCGGCAGGCCGCCGCAGTGGCCATCGCCGCCAACGTGCACCGGCACTCCCACCACGTGCCACCCCGGACGCACCAGGCCTGCCTCGTAGAGCGGCTGGTTGGTGCGCTCACGGAACACCTGGATGTCCGGCAACCGGCACTCGACGAAGCGGCCCTCGAAGCGACCCGGCGCCAGCTGCTCATAGACCTGGTTCCAGTCGCGCAGGCAGGCAGCCAGCTCGTCGGCATCGCGCGTATCGCGACGCACCAGGAGAGGGTCGTGACCGGGTTCGGGTGGCGTCTGTCTGGGGGCTGAGTGAGCGGAGTACACGAGGGCGCTGGTTGGGCCTGGCGCCAGACCTTCGGGTTAGTCCCGGGGTCAATGGCAACAGCGTCGCCGCATTCTTCGGCAGCGGCCGGCGCCGGGTCAATCAGGGCTAGTCGGGAGCCTCGAGGTCGATCCGACGAACTGTGCGGGCCGCGCGCGAGAGCTGGATTGCCGATTTCGGCTAACGCCTGCGCCGAGCCTGCCACCACAATGGCGCGGTTGCAGGGGACAACCCGGTCGCGGCGATGTGCCGCGCCGTCTTGCGGGGGAGTCATGGTTTCGAGTCGCATCCTGAAGTCCGTGGGAAGGGCTGGCATCCTGTGGTGCCTGGCCACTGCCGCGATGGCCGAACTTCCCGCCGAAACACTCTCGGTGGCCCAGCTGCCGCCACCCAACGAGCACCGGCTGTACGTTGCGGACGTCACGATCCAGCACATCGTCGACAACCGCCTGCACGTGATCGACGGCGAGCGGTTCCGCTATCTCGGGCAATTTGCCGCGGGCTACGCCGGGCAGGCCACGCTGTCGCGCGACCGCAAGGAGCTGTATCTGGCCACCACCTACTTCGCGAGGCTTTCGCGCGGTGAGCGCAGCGACGTGGTCGAGGTGCATGACCCGGCCACCTTGTCGCTGATCGCGGAGATTCCGATACCGCCGCGGCGTGCGCAGGCCTTGCCCTACGAGGGCCTCATGCGCACGTCGGTCGACGGACGCTGGCTCTTCATCCAGAACGCGACGCCCAGCACCTCGATCACGGTGGTCGATCTCAAGGCGCGCAAGTTCGCGGCCGAGATTCCCAACCCGGCCTGCTGGATCGTGATTCCCTCCGAGACGGCGGCCAACCGGTTCTCCACCATCTGCGGTGACGGTGCGCTGCAGACGATGATCCTCAACGACGACGGCACGCTCAAGAGCAGCACCCGCAGCGAGCGCTTCTTCGATCCCGGCAACGATCCGATCTACGTGCAAACGCAGAACATCGGCGACCGCCATGTGATGGTCAGCTTCCACGGCAAGGTGTACGTGGCCGACCTGTCGGGCGAAACCCCGCGCATCGAGGCTCCCTGGAGCCTGCTGGGCAAGGCCGACGCCAAGCCCGGGTGGCGCCCGGGCGGCTATCAGCTGTTTGCGGTGCACCGCGGGCAGCAGCGCCTGTACATCGGCATGCACAAGGGTGGCGCCGAAGGCACGCACAAGAACCCGGCCGACGAGATCTGGGTGTTCGATCTGCAATCGCGCAAGCGCGTTGCGCGCCTGCCCGGGCATGCCGCTGTGGCGATGGTGGTCACGCAGTCGGCGCGGCCCACGCTGTACGCGCTCGATGCGGTGAAGATGGCGATTGCCAAGTTCAGTGTCGGCGACAAGCCGCGCTTCGCCGGCCGCATGGAAGGGGTGGCCGAGTCGGCCACCATGCTGGAGCTGCACTGATGCCGGGCTGGCCGCTCGATCCGCTGTACGCCCACCTGGCGGCGGCCATGCTGGCCATCGTCTTGCTGGTGGGAGCGGCACAGAAACTCGCCGATCGCGACGCCTTTGCCGGCGCGCTGGCGCAGTACCGCCTGCTGCCGGAGTCGTGGGTCGATCCGGCGGCCTGGCTGCTGCCACTGGCCGAGTTGGCAGCCGGCACGTTGCTGTTGCCGCTGGCCACGCGCAGCGGTGGTGCCTGGGCTGCGCTGGCGCTGCTGGCGTTGGTGACCGGCGCCGTCGCCATCAACCTGCTGCGCGGCCGTTCGCACATCGATTGCGGCTGCGGCGGGCCCGAGGGCCGGCAGCACCTGTCGTGGTGGCTGGTGGTGCGCAATGCGGTGCTCGGGTCGATGGCCTTGACAGCGCTGGCGCCCGTGGCGGCGCGCGAACTGATGTGGCTGGACGGCCTGACAGTGGCCACCGGTGCCATCGGCCTGTACCTCTTGTATGCCGTGTGCAACCAGTTGCTGGCCAACGCGCCGCGGTTGCTCGAACTGAAGGGAGTGGAGCGGTGAACGAAGCCTTGCTCGTGTCGACGGTGCTGCTGTGGATCGTGGTGCTGGTGCTGTTGGTGGTGGTCTTCGCGCTGGCGCGGCAGGTGGGCATCCTGTACGAGCGCATCGCGCCCATGGGTGCGCTGATGCTCGACAGCGGCCCCAAGGTGGGGGAGGCGGCCCCATCGTTCACGCTGCCCACGCTCGATGGTGCGGTGGTTGACGTGGGCACGCCCACGGCGCACAGCCAGTTGCTGTTCTTCCTGTCGCCCACGTGCCCGGTGTGCAAGAAGCTGCTGCCGATCCTGAAGTCGATCGCCCGCGATGAAGCCGCCTGGCTGCGGCTGGTGTTCGCCAGCGACGGCGAGACCGACGAGCACCGTGCGTTCGTGGAACGGGCCGGACTGCAGGCGCATCCGTACCTGCTCTCCACTGAGCTGGGCATGGCCTTCCGGGTGGGCAAGCTGCCCTATGCGGTGCTGCTGGACGAGCACGGCACCGTGCGGGCCAAGGGCCTGGTGAACTCGCGTGAACAGCTCGAGAGCCTGTTCACGGCCAAGGAACTCGCGGTGCCGTCGGTGCAGGGCTACATGACCGCCCGCACCGCCCGCAGCTGATGGACCGCCGCAAGCGAAGGGACGACCAATGAAGTGGTTCGACGACTGGTTCGAGCGCTCGGCGCGCAAGGTGGCGCACAGCACATCGCGGCGCAGCGCGCTGGCGCGGGTGGGTCGCACCCTGCTGGCGAGCTCCATGGCGCTGCCGGTGCTGCCATTCGACCGCACGGGGGGGCAGGCCCATGCAGCCGGTGCCGGCGCGGGGGGCGGCACGGCCAAGAAGGCACCCGACGAGTCCCAATGCGACTACTGGCGCTATTGCGGCATCGACGGCTTCCTGTGCAGTTGCTGCGGCGGAACGCCCTCGAGTTGCCCGCCGGGCACCGAACCATCCAAGGTCGGCTGGATCGGCACCTGCCGCAACCCGGCCGATGGCAAGGACTACCTCATCAGCTACAACGACTGCTGCGGCAAGAATTCCTGCGGCCGCTGCCTGTGCAACATGAACCTGGGCGAGCGACCGGCCTATCGCATCAGCCTGCACAACGACGTGAACTGGTGCATGGCCAACGACAACAACATGTTCCACTGCACCACGTCGGTGATCGTCGGCCTGGCCCAGTAGCCATCATGCGCACGATGTACGCCGCGCGCATGCCGCGCCTCGTCGCGGCGTGGCGCCGGGCGTTGGCATGCGTGCTGGCCACCTGCGGCTGCGCGCCGGCCTGCGCGGGGCAGACGGCGTCCACCATGTGGGCGCTCAACTGCATGGGATGCCATGCGGCACCGGTCGGACATGTTCCGGCGGCCAGCGGCTGGCGCGCGCAGTTCGCCCAGGCACCGTCGGGGCGTGTGTTCTTCATGGACGTTCCGCCGCGCGGTGCTGTGTTGTCCTCCGATGACGATGCGCGCCTGATGCGCGAGATCCTCACCTGGAAGGCGAGCTGCCACGTCATCCTGCAGCAGGCTCCATCGGTGCGTTACACCGGTCTGGATCACGTGAAATGAGCGGCCGCGCGCTTGGGCTCGGCGCGGCCGTCGTGGTGGTATTGGCTCTGGCATCGGCGGGTACCACGGCAAACGTGGCCCGGGCAGCGAACGACCCTGGCGTGCCGCAGTTGCAGCCGCCACGCCTGCAGCCCTTGCCGCCCCCGGCGCAGGTCAATGGTGCGCTGGCCGAACTGGGGCGGCACCTGTACTTCGAGCCGCGGCTGTCGGGTGATGGCAGCCGCAGCTGCGCGAGCTGCCACGAACCCGCGCGCGGCTGGGGCGACGGCCTGCCGCTGGCGCGCGGCTACAACGGCACCGAGTACTTCCGCAATGCGCCAGGGCTGCTGTCGGTGCGGCTGAAGCGGCGGCTGACCTGGGATGGCCGGCTCGACGGTGGCGACCTGCCCACCGCCGTGCGCGACATGGTCACCGAGGCGCACTTCATGAACGCCGATGCGCGCCTGGTGCAGGAGCGCGTGCGCCAGGTTCCGCAGCTCATGGCCCTGTGGCGCCGGGCGTTCGGCGACACCGCCGATCCGTACGGCCCGCAGATCTTCCATGCGATCGGCGAGTACCTCAAGACACTGGATGCCACCCCCACTGCGGTGGATGCGCACCTGCGGGGCGAGGCGGTGCAGCTTGCGCCGGCCGTGCGCGAGGGCCTGGCCTTGTTTAACGGCAAAGCCGGCTGCGTGCGCTGCCACCACGGCCCCTTGGGCAGCGACGGCCGCGCGCACCGGCTGGGACTGGCCGACGCGCCGGCGCTCGTGCAGGAGCCGCTGCGCACCATCACGCTGCTGCGCCACCATGCCACGCTCGGCGTGCCCGGCTACATGGACGAGCGCGGCGATGTGGGGCTGTATGCCGTCACCAAGCAAACGGGCGATCGCGCTCGATTCATGACGCCCTCGTTGCGCGCGCTGATGCACACCGGGCCGTACATGCACAACGGTGCATTCGCCACGCTGGAGCAGGTGGTCGACTTCCACCTGAGCGGCGGTGGTGCGGGCAGCGAACTGCAGCCGGTGGCACTGGATGCGCGCGAACGTGCCGCCCTGGTGGCGCTGCTGCGTGCGCTTTCGGGTGCGCCGGCACCGGTGCATGAACCGGTGCCGGGCGACTACGCCCCGGTGTCGCGGGGCCAGCGATGAGACGCGCCGCAACCCTCGCCGCGGCCGCGGTGGCGCTTGCGGCGGCATGTGGCGCGCGCGCCGGATCGAGCGCCGCGCTGCCGCCTGTGCCCGTGCCCAGCGACAACCCGATGAGCGCAGCCAAGATTGAGCTCGGCCGGCTGCTGTTCTGGGACCCGCGGCTGTCGGGCAACGGTTCCACCGCGTGCGTCTCATGCCATCAGCCCAGCCTCGGCTGGGGCGAGCGCAGCGCGGTCTCGCGCGGCTACCCCGGCACCGTCCACTGGCGCAACTCGCAGACGCTGTGGAACGTCGCCTACTACGAGCGCCTGTTCTGGGACGGCGCCGTCGGCAGCCTGGAGGCCCAGGCGCAGTCTGCGGCCGAGGGGGCGGTGGCAGGCAATGGCGACAGCGCGATGATGGAGATGCGCCTGCGCCTTGTGCCCGAGTATGTGCGGCGCTTTCGCCAGGTGTTCGGCGCCGAGTGGCCGCGCATCACGCATGCCTGGCAGGCCATCGCGGCCTTCGAGCGCACGCTGGTGAGCGATGCCGCGCGCGTGCCGTTCGACCGCTGGCGCGCCGGCCGGGCCGATGCGCTGGTGCCGTCGGCGCAGCGCGGCTGGGCCCTGTTCAACGGCAAGGCCGGTTGCGTGCGCTGCCACACGGGGCCGCTGTTCACCGACCAGTCCTTTCATGCGCTGGGCGTGCCGCGGCTGCCGCAAACCGGTGCGCACATGCTGCTGCAGATCACGTCGCGATGGCAGAACCTGCAGCGCGGCGTGGCGCACGGCCAGTACCGCGCGAGCGACGACGACCTCGGGCTCGAATACCTCACCCGTGACGCGGCCGACCGCGGCAAGTTCCGCACGCCCTCGCTGCGCGAGCTGCGCCACACCGCGCCGTACATGCACAACGGCGCGCTGTCGACGCTGCGCGCCGTGGTCGATTTCTTCGACCGCGGCGGCGGTGAGGGCGCACCGAAGTCGCCGCTGCTGCAGCCGTTGGGCCTCACACCGGACGAGAAGACCGATCTGGTCGCCTTCCTTGAAAGCCTGAGCATGGACGCACCGCCCGCCGTCACCGCACCGGTACTGCCGCCCACCGAGCCGCTGCCGCCGCGGCGCCCACCGGCGGCGCCCGCTGCAGGAGCCACCCATGGCCGCTGATCGCGCCTGCCTGTCGCGCCGCGAACTGCTCACGGCCGGTGCGCGCATCGTGCTGCTGGCCCCGGTGGCGGGGTTGCCCATGCCGCTGCGCGCCCAGCGCAGCGGCCATGCACCCCAGGTGCTGGCCCGCATGGGCGATCTGCGCGTCGGGCAGCCGCTGGCCTTCGACTATCCGCGCCCCGGGCTGCCGGCCATGCTGGTGCGCCTGGGCGTGCCCGCCGGCGGCGGCGTCGGGCCCGATGGCGATGTGGTGGCCTTCAGCACCCGTTGCACCCATCTGGGCGGCCCGCTGAAAGGCACGTTCAACGCGCGCCACCAGGTGCTGGGGCCGTGCCCACGGCACCTGACCAGCTTCGACCTCACACGCCACGGCGTGGTGCTGGCCGGGCATGCCACGCAGGCGCTGCCGCAGGTGGTGCTCGAGCTCGATGGTGACCGCATCGTGGCGGTGGGCCTGCAGGGCTTGATCTTCGGCGACGAGGGCACCGATGGCGCCGCCTGACCCCCCCGCGCCGCCACCCGGGGCCGAGCAGTTCGCCACCGCCTGCGACTACTGCGTCGTCGGCTGCGCCTATCGCGTCTGGCGCTGGCCGGTCGAAGGCGGCGTGGCCACGAGTGGCCAACGCGCAGCGCGCGCCAACCCGGCGCAGCACAACATCGTGAGCTGGCAGGGCCGGCCGCACCATGTGCTGGTGCGGCCCGACCCGCAGGCCCTTGCCGTCAACCCCGGCGGTGGCCACTCGATGCGCGGCGGCACGCTGGCGCAGAAGTGCCACAACCCGGCCAATCGCACCCGCGAGCGGCTCACCGTGCCGCTGCTGCGCGTGAACGGGCAACTGCGCGAGGTGGGTTGGGACGAGGCGCTGGAAATCATGGCCCGTGTGTCGCGCCATGTGCTCGAGCGCCACGGCGAGCACGCCTGGGGCATCAAGGCCTACTCGTACCAATACTTCGAGAACACCTACGCCATCAGCAAGCTGGCCTTCGATGCCGTGGGAACGCCGGCCTTCGCGCCGCACGACAAGTGCGCGGCCACCAACGATGCGGCCGGCCTGGACGACGCCGGCCTCGAGGCCTTCGCCCCCAGCTACGACGATTGGGGCGCCTGCGACGTGCTGTTCTGCTCGGGCACCGACCCGTTCGAGACCAAGGCCACGCTGTTCGCCACGCAGATCATGCGCGGCGCGCAGCCCAACAAGGTGCTCATCTGCGCCACGCCCCACCGCACCACCGGCGTGGCCTGGGCCCTGGCGCGCGGTGGCGTGTGGCTGCCCGTGCTGCCCGGCACCGACAGTGTTCTGCACCAGGCGATCGCACGGCTGATCGTCGAGCGCGGCTGGCAGGACCAGGCGTTCATCGACCGCTGGGTGGCCAGCCGTTGGGAGGTGGACCAGGGCCTGGGCCGCGGCACCCGCAACACGCCCTGGCAGTGGCGCACCACCTGGGGTGCCTGGCAGAGCGACTGGGCCGACTACCGCGCCTTCCTGCTTGCGCGCGACGAACACCGCCTGGAGCAGGCCGCCCGCATCACCGGCGTCGATGCCGCGGCCATCGAGCGCGCCGCCGAACTGCTGGCCCGCCCGCGTGCCGACGGAGGCCGGCCTCGCGCGTCCTTCATGCTCGAGAAGGGCAACTACTGGTCCAACAACTACATGAACAGCGCCTCGTTCGCGGCGCTGGGCCTGGTGTGCGGCGCCGGCAACCGGCCCGGGCAGGTGATCGGCCGTGGCGGCGGCCACCAGCGCGGCTGGGTGGGTGCCCCGGGCCAGTCGGGCTGGCTCTCGCCCGAGAAGTACCCCGGGCGGCGCAAGAAGCCGCTCAACCTCGACCGCTGGCTGATCGAGGGGCAGCTGCGCTTCGCATGGGCGTTCGGCACCACCTGGATCGGCGCCATGGCGGCCAGCGACGAGCTCGAGCGCGCCATCGCCGCGCTCACTGTGCAGCGCCGCGAGCAGCCCGAGCGGGCCGAGGTGGCGCATGCGGCGCAGGCGCTCATCGCCCGCGCCGATGCCGGTGGCATGGTGCTCGTCGACTCCGACATCTATCCGGTCGAGCCGCTGGGCACGCGCTACGCCGACCTGGTGTTGCCCGCAGCCACCTGGGGCGAGGCCGACTTCACCCGCTGCAACGGCGAACGGCGGCTGCGCCACTACGCGCGCTTTTGCGACGCGCCCGGCCAGTCGCGGCCCGACTGGCAGGCGGTGCAGGGCTTTGCGCAGCGCATGGGCTGGGGCGAGCGCTTCGCCTGGCGCGACGCCAGCGACGTCTTCGAGGAAGCCGCCCGCCACAGCCGCGGCGGCCCCTACGACTACGACGAACTGGTGCGCCAGGCACGGCGCGATGGCGTGCGCGGCCACGACGCCCTGCGGCGGCTGGGCCCCGACGGCATCCAGACGCCGGTGCGGCGAGTCGGCGACACGCTGCACGGCACGCCGCGCCTGCACGACCCTGCGCAGGTCGTGCCCGACGGCGATCGCTGGCGCACGAAGCTGCTGCACGGCTTTGCCACCCACAGCGGCAAGGCGGTGCTGCTCAAGGCGCCCTGGAGCTTCCCCGGCTGGAGCGAGTTCTACGCCGCCGCCCGCCCGCGTGCCGACAAGGGCGAGCTGTGGATCACCAACGGCCGCGTCAACGAGGTCTGGCAAAGCGGCTTCGACGACCGGCGCAAACCCTACACCGCCGCCCGCGGCACGCCGCCTCTGTTGTTCATGCACCCGAACGACGCGGCCGCGCGCGGCATCGCCAACGGCGACCGTGTGCGCGTGACCAACGATGCCGTCTACGTGCAAACGGGTGGCGGCCTGGGCGTGTTGCCGCAGGACCAGCACTTCGACGCCCTGCTGGCCGCCGGCCACATTCGTGTGACCACCGGCCAGTTCGAGGCCGTGGCCGTTCTCGACGACGGCCTGCGCGAGGGCGTCGCGAAGGCCGGCTTCAACAGCCCCGGCCAGCATGCCAACGCCGTGGTCCACGCCGTGCCCGACCCGCTGACCCAGAACTACCGTTACAAGCTCGGCCGCGGCCGCGTGGAGTCGCTGGGGCCTTCCGATCTGGCCAGGAGCTTCGACGGCCCGAGCCTGAAGGGGCGCGGGCTGGGGTGAGGCGAGCGCCCGCGCGCTGCCTCCGCCCGGCGCGTCAGCCCGCGTCTTCCTCGCTGCTGCGCACCATCAGCTTGTCGAGGATGGTGTCGAGCTGGCGGTGTTCCTCGTCGGTCAGCGCCGCGAGGTACCACGCTTCGCGCTCCGCGGCGGCAGGCAGGATCTGGGCGCACATGCGGGCGCCCGCGTCGGTGATGGCCATCAGCAGCTTGCGGCCATCGTTGGGGTCGACGGCAGTCTCGATCATCTGCAGGTCGGCCAGGCGGCGCTGGGCGCGGGAGACGCGGGCCTTGTCCATGCTGGTTCGCTCCACCACTTCATGGAAGGGCTGGCGGCCGTAGGCATACAGCGCCATCAGGATGCGCCACTCGGGGATCTGGATGTTGAACTGGGTCTCGAACAGGTGGCCGATGGACTGCGATACCCGGTTGGCCACCACCGCCATCTTGAAAGGGATGAAGTCCTCGAGCCGGCCGACCGGGCCCAGCGTGGCACGCTTGACCGTGACGCGGCGGGTGCCGGCAGCCTTGGCAGCAGCACCAGGGCGCGGGCGAGGAAGGGGGCGATCGGTGGCCATCGGCAGTTGATGTCGTTGACGATAAAACGAATTGTGCCTGCTCGGCATCGGGGCGAGCCCGGGGTGTCCATGGGCATCTCATGGAAAACCAGTCGTTGACAACGAAACGATCTATGCCCAAGATCACCGGCATGGACGACCCCTCCCGCGCCGCGTTGCCCGCCTATCCGGCGCCGGCCCTGTACATCGATGGCCGGCGCATCGAAGCCACGGACGATGGCGACACGCCGGTGTTCGACCCATCCAGTGGCGCCGTCATCGCCCGCCTGCCGGTGGCCGGCCCTGCCGAGCTCGAAGCCGCTGCTGCCGCCGCGGCGCGCGGCTTCGAGGCGTGGCGCCGCGTGCTGCCGCTGGAGCGCCAGCGGGTGATCGAGCGCGCCACGGCGTTGCTCCGCGAGCGCGCACCGGCCATCGCCGCGGTACTCACGTGCGAGCAGGGCAAGCCCCTGGCCGAGGCCGAACGCGAGGTGCGGCTGTCGGCCGACATCATCGATTTCCTCGCCGAAGAGGGCAAACGCCTGGCGTCGCGCGGCGTGCCGCCGCGCACCCCCGGCGTGGCCAGCCAGACGGTGCAGCGCGTGCCGGTGGGGCCGGCAGCGGCCTTCACGCCGTGGAACTTCCCGGTGAACCTGCCCGCACGCAAGATCGGCGGTGCGCTGGCCGCTGGTTGCAGCGTGGTGCTCAAGCCCGACGAGCGCACGCCGGCCAGCGCGCTGGCACTGGTGCAGTGCTTTGCCGACGCGGGCCTGCCCGCCGGCGTGCTCAACCTGGTGGCCGGGCGGCCGGCGCAGATTTCGCAGGCGCTGATCGCCGACGCGCGCATCGCCAAGGTGTCGTTCACCGGCTCGGTGGAGGTGGGCCGCCAGCTCGGCGCGCTGGCCGCCGCACAGGGCAAGCGCTACACATCCGAACTGGGCGGCCACGCGCCGGTGGTGGTGTGCGCCGATGCCGATGCCGTTGCGGTGGCCACACTGGCGGTGGCGGCCAAGTACCGCAACGCGGGGCAGGTGTGCGCCTCGCCCATCCGCTTCCTGGTCCACCGCTCGCGCTACGCCGCGTTCCGCGATGCGTTCGTGGCGGGTGCCCAGGCGCTGCGCGTGGGGCCGGGGCTGGAGCCCGGCGTGCAGATGGGGCCGCTCATCGCCCCGCACCGGCTCGAGGCCATGCAGGGCTTCGTCGACGATGCCCGCTCGCATGGGGCGCGCGTGGCCTGCGGCGGCCAGCGCCTCGACCGGCCGGGCTGGTTCTATGCCCCCACGGTGCTCGAAGATGTTCCCCTGGCCGCCCGTGTGCAGCGTGAGGAGCCGTTCGGCCCGATTGCCGTGCTCGATGCGTTCGACGATCTGGACGAAGCCATCGCCCGTGCCAATGCGCTGCCCTACGGCCTTGCGGCCTATGGCTTCACCCACGACCTGCGCGCTGCGCATCGCCTGGCCGATGGCCTGCAGGCCGGCATGGTGGGCATCAATCACTTCGGCGTCTCGCAGCCCGAAACCCCGTTCGGTGGCGTCAAGGCCAGCGGGATCGGCCACGAGAGCGGGCTCGAAGGCCTGCTGGGCTACACCGAAGTCAAGTTCGTGAGCATCGCGACATGAGCGCGAATCCCGCAGCCCGTGGGGCGCAGGGCAGTCCAGTGAGCCCGTCCCGCCGCCGCCCGCGCGCCCTGCTGCTCGACTTCGGAGCGGTGATCAGCCGCTCGCTGTTCGAGTGCCACCGCGAGACCGAGCAGTTGCTGGGCCTGGCCGATGGCACGCTCGACTGGTACGGGCCGCTCGACCCGGTGGGCGATACGCTCTGGGCCGCCCAGTTGCGCGGCGACATCACCGAGCGCGACTATTGGGCCGAGCGCGCGCGCCAGATGGGTGCCGCCCTGGGCGAGCCCGGCTGGGACACCGCCACCATGCTGGCCCGCGTGCGCCACAACGACCCCAACCGCACGGTGCGTCCGGCCATCGCGCAGTTGATGCGTGCCACCCGGCGCGCGGGGCTCAAGCTGGGCATCCTGTCGAACGAACTGGAGTTGTTCTACGGCCGCGACTTCCTGTCGCGCATGGAGGTGCTGCGCGACCTCGACGCCGTGGTCGACGCCACCCACACCGGCATCCTCAAGCCCGATGCGCGCGCCTATGCGCTGGCCACGCAGGCACTGGGCCTGGAGCCGGCCGACATCCTGTTCGTCGACGACCAGTTCCGCAACATCGCTGGCGCGGTGGCGGCCGGCCTGCAGGTGCAGTATTTCGACTTGCGCGACGTGCCTGGCAACCTCGCCGCCGTGGCGGCACGACTCGATATCCCCGATGAGGAGTGGCGATGACTTCCCCCCCACGCATGGGCCCGGCCGAGTGGAAGGCCGCCAACGCCAAGCACTTGTGGCATCCGATGGCGCACCCGCAGGCGATGCGCGACGCGCCGCCGGACATCATCGTCAAGGGTGAGGGCGCATGGATCTGGGACGCCGACGGCCACCGCATGGTCGACGGCGTGGGCGGCCTGTGGAGCGCCAACCTGGGCTTCGGAAGGCGCGAGATCCGCGACGCCATCGTGGCCCAGCTCGACGAGCTCGCCTTCTACAACATCTTTCGTGGCACCACGCACCCGCGCGCCATCGAGCTGGCCGAGCGGCTTACCGGCCTGATGGCCGAGGACGGGGTGGAGGCGGTGTTCTTCTCCAACGGCGGCTCCGATGCGGTGGAGGGTGCGCTCAAGCTCGCGCGCCAGTACTGGAAGTGCCGCGGCCAGCGCGACCGCACCAAGTACATCGCCTTGCGCCAGGGCTACCACGGCGTGCACTTCGGCGGCATGAGCGTCAACGGCAACACGAACTTCCGGCGCATCTACGAGCCGCTGCTGCCCGGGTGCTTCCATGTCGAAACGCCCTGGCTCTACCGCAACCCCTACACCGACGACCCCGAGGCGCTGGCGGCCATCTGCGCCGAGCAACTCGAGCGCGAGATCGTCTTCCAGGGCCCCGACACCGTGGCCGCCTTCATCGCCGAGCCGGTGCAGGGCGCCGGCGGCGTGATCGTGCCACCGGCCAGCTACTGGCCGCGCGTGCGTGCCGTGTGCGACAAGTACGAGGTGCTGCTCATCGCTGACGAGGTCGTCACCGGATTCGGGCGCACCGGTGCGCTGTTCGGCACGCGGCTGTGGGGCGTCAAGGCCGACATGTGGTGCCTGGCCAAGGGCATCTCGTCGGGCTACGTGCCGCTGGGCGCCACCGCCATCTCGGGCAAGGTGGCGCAGGGCATCGCCGAGGGCGATGCCACCTTCGGCGCGGTGTCGCACGGCTACACCTACAGCGCGCACCCGGTGGCTGCTGCCGCGGCACTGGCCACGCTGGACATCCTGGAGCGCGAGGATGTCGTCGGCGCGGCGGCGCGTGAAGGCGCCTACCTGCTCGAGCGGCTGCGCGCCATCGGCGCGGCCTCGCGCCTGGTGGGCGACGTGCGCGGCATCGGCCTCATGGCCTGCCTGGAACTGGTGGCCGACCGCGAGAAGAAGACCCCGCTGCCCCGCGGCGCCAAGGAGGTGGCCGCGGTGGCGCGCGAGGCCTACCGGCGCGGCGCCATGGTGCGCACCTCGGGCGCCAACATCATCCTGTCGCCCGCGCTGACCATCGAGCGCGCGCAGATCGACTTGCTGTGCGACGCGCTGGACGCGGCATTTGCCGTCGTCGAGGGCCGCGCGCGCTGACTGGAGGAGAACCCCCATGGCCACACCCGCCACACCCGCCACACCCGCATCCATGCCCATGGCCACCGGCGCCGCCGGGCTGGGCTTTCGCGCGCTGTTCGCCGCGGCCATCGGCGTCATCGTGGCGCAGATCGGCATGGTGTCGGTGCTGCAGGGGCTGGGCATCGCCGGCTGGGGCTTCGTCGCGGCGCTGGCCATCGCCTTCGCGCTGGCGCTGGCCAACGCGCTGGCCTATGCCGAGATGTCGCTCATGATGCCCAGCGCCGGCTCGCTTTCGAGCTTTGCCGAGGCGGCGCTGGGCAACTTCCCGGCCATCCTGCTGGTGTTCGCGGGCTACATCACGCCGGCCATCTTCGGGCTGCCGGCCGAGTTGATCCTGGTCGACCAGATCGTCTCGCAGGCGCTGCCGCTGGGCCTGCCGCCGTTCACCTGGGCGGTGGGCCTGGTGGTGGTGTTCGCGGGGCTCAACATGCTCGGCACCGACGTCTTCGCGCGGGTGCAGACGGCGCTGGCCTTCATCGTGCTCGTGTTCCTCATCGTCACCGGAGCCGCTGCGCTGGCCGGCGGCGGTGCCTCGCCGCTGCCCGGCGGCCGCGATGCGGCCATGGCCGCAATGGCCCAGGACACCATGGTGCTGGGCATCGTCGCGCTGGCGTTCTGGATCTTCATGGGGGTGGAGTTCGTCACCCCGCTGGTGACCGAGGCGCGCGACGCGCGGCGCGACCTGCCGCGCGCCATGGTGTTAGGGCTGGTGGCGATCTTTGTCGCGCAGCTGCTGTTCGTCGTGGGGGCCGTGGCCTTCGTGCCGCGCCAGCAGCTGGCCTCCAGCCCGACGCCGCACCTGGACTTCGTCGTTGCCGTCTTCGGGCCCAACGCCAAGCTGGCCTTCGCGGCGCTGGCGCTCGTGGCCTCGGCCAGCCTCATCAACACCGTGCTGGCCGCGGTGCCGCGCATGCTGTGGGGCATGGCGATGAACGGGCAGGTGTTCCCGCTGTTCAAGCAGATGCATGCCACGCGCGGCACGCCGATGGTGGCCATCGTCTTCGTCGCCGCGCTGCCGCTGGTGGGGCTGGCGTGGTCGGGCGGGGATGTCAACGCCATCCTGCCGTTGATGATCGCCGCCTCGGTGGCGTGGCTGTTCGCCTACATCATGGCGCAGGTGTCGCTCATCGTGCTGCGCCTTCGTTATCCGCAAATGACGCGGCCGTTCCGGGTTCCCGGCTATCCCGTGGTGCCGGTGGTGGCCATCGTCGGCATGGGCGTGGTGGTGGCCAACTGCTCGCCGGCGCCCGAGCTCACCGGCGACATCGTCAAGTACACCGGCATCGTGCTGGGCATCTTCGCCGTGGTGGGCGCGGCGTGGGTGAAGCTGGTGATGAAACGCGGCCTGTTCGAACCCGTGGCGCCGCGATGAACCCGACCATCCTGCTGATCGGCACCGCCGACACCAAGGCCGACGAACTGCTGTTCCTGAAGAGCTGCATCGAAGCCCAGGGCGGCCGCGCACAGGTGATGGACGTGGGCGTGCTCGGCACGCCACCTTTCGCGCCCGACATCGCCAACGCCGACGTGGCCGCCGCCGCCGGCACCACGTTGGCCGCGCTGGCGGCGCTGGGCGACGAGAACGCCGCCATGGCGGCGATGGCGGCGGGCGCCGTGGCGCTGGCGCTGCGTGCCCATGCGGCGGGAACGCTGCACGGCGTGCTGGCGCTGGGTGGCACCATGGGCACCGACCTGGCACTCGACGTGACCGCCGCGCTGCCGCTGGGCATGCCCAAGTTCATCGTCACCACTGTCGCGTACTCGCACCTGATTCCGCCCGAGCGCCTGGCGCCGGACCTGATGATGATCCTGTGGGCCGGTGGTTTGTATGGCCTGAACGGCATCTGCCGCTCGATCCTGTCGCAAGCCGCGGGTGCCGTGGTGGGTGCCTGCCGTGCGGTGGTGCCCGCGGCGGCCGCGCGCCCGCGCGTGGCCATCACCTCGCTGGGCAAGTCCTGCCTGTCGTACATGGTGCGTCTGGCGCCGGCGCTGGAGGCCCGCGGCTACGAGCCGGTGGTTTTTCACTGCACCGGCATGGGCGGCCGGGCGATGGAGGGCCTGGCCGCGCAGGGTGCATTCGTCGCGGTCTTCGACCTGTGCCTGCAGGAACTGGCCAACGACCTGCAGGGCTCGGTGGTGCATTCAGGGCCCGACCGCCTGCGCGGGGCCATCGGCGCCGGCGTGCCGGTGATCGTCGCCCCCGGCGCCAGCGACATGATCGATGTGCAGGCCTGGGCGCCGCTGGCCGAACGGTTCGAGGGCCGCCCCTACCACGCCCACAACCGACTCATCGGCTCGGTGGCCGCCACCGCCGACGAGAAGCGCACCCTGGCCGCAGGCCTGGGCGAACGCCTGTGCGCCGCCACGGGCCCCACGGCGCTGCTGCTGCCGCGCCGCGGCATCCACGCCTGGGACCTGCCGGGCGAACCGATGCATGACCCGGAGGGACACCGCGCCTTCATGGACGCCATGCGCGACGCCGCGCCGCCGAACGTGGATGTGCGCGACCTGGACCTGCACATCAACGATGCGGCGTTCAGCGACGCGGTGCTGGCGATCTTTGACAACTGGCGGGCGCTCGGGCACGTGCCGCCGGCTTGCGCCAAGGCATGATCGCCCCTTCTTGCCGCCGTGCCCCTGGCGCTCGGCGGCGTGAGTCAACAATGGAGCTGAGGGATGACGGGAGTGAATCGCCGCATGGGCTGGTTGTCATGGTTGGCCGGTGCGATGGTCTGGACGGGGGCCGCGGCGCACGCCCAGGCGATGCCACCACCGAAGTCGTCGGCCAGCGCCGTGGCGCCCGGGCAAAGCATGCTGGTGCTCGATGCGTCGGGGTCCATGTGGGGGCAGATCAGCGGCCGGCCCAAGATCGAGATCGCCCGCGAAGCGGTCGACCGGATGCTGGCCAGTTGGCCACAGGGGCAGCAACTGGGACTCATGGCCTACGGCCATCGCAGCAAGGGTGACTGCGCGGACATTGAACTGCTGCGCCCGCCCGGCCCCGTCGATCGCCCCAGCCTGATGCAGGCTGTGCGATCGCTGCAGCCCAAGGGCATGACACCGATCTCGGCGTCGGTGCGCCTGGCCGCCGAGCAGCTCAAGTACAGCGAGCGCAAGGCCACCGTCGTGCTGGTCTCCGATGGCGAGGAAACCTGCCAGGCCGATCCGTGCGCGGTTGGCCGACGGCTCGAACAGTTGGGTGTCGACTTCACCGCGCATGTCATCGGCTTCGACATCGCCAAGGGCAGCAAGGCAGAGCAGCAACTGCGCTGCCTGGCGTCCAGTACCGGTGGCCGCTACCTGGATGCCCGCGATGCGGCCAGCCTGAACGACGCGCTGCGCAGCGTGAGCCAAGCCCCGCCGGCGCCGAAGGTGAACGTCACGGATGGCCGCGAGTGGTTGCCCGACACGATGCTGTGGTGGGAGACGGGCACGCAAATCGAAGGTGGCGCTCATGCGCGAGAAAGCGAGCTCGGGGTGCAGCCCATGACCCTGAAGCAGACGGCGCGTGACTGTCAGGCCATGTGCATGCGGCACCCAGCCTGCGGCGCATGGGTCTACAACCCGACCGGCAGCTACTTCATCGATCACCCCCGCTGCGACCTCAAGGGCACCAGCGGTGCCCTGCGTGCCGAGAAGACCGAACCTGGCGAAGGATGGGTGTCCGGCGTGAAGCCGGGCGCCCGAATCATGTACCAGCCGGTTCCGGCGCAATAGCGTCCGGAGGTGCATGAGCGCGCCGGGCCGCTCCCAAGCGCGAATCCCGCAGCCCGTAGGGTAGCCTGATGAGCACGTCACCGATGGGGCGGCCGGGCCGGTCGCCGTGGCGCAGCCGTGGTGTTGTCACGGCGCTGGCTCCAAACTGAAGCCTCACCGCCCATTCAACAACCGCACCAGCCGCGCCGTCGAGCGCACGCCCAGCTTGCCGCGGATCTGCCGCAGCTGGTGATCCACGGTCGACAGCGAGCGGCCGAGCTCGCGCGCCACTTCCTTGTAGCTCAGGCCGTCGGCCACCAGGCGGGCGACGCGCAGTTCGGCCGGGGTGAGGCCGGTGAGCGCGCCGGCGGTGGGTTCGGGCTCGGGTGACGGGGCGGGGCCAGGCAGTGCGAGTGGGTGGGGTGCCGGTCGGCCCAACTGGGCCGCGGCCGCCATCAGGGGCCCGAGGCCTTCGCGAGCGAAGGCGGCGAGTTCGTCGGCGACATGGCCCACGTGGCGGGGCACGTGGCGGTGCCAGTCGGCGCACATCAGACCCACGGCGCGGCCGTGTTCGCGCAAGGGGATGGCGAGCTTGGCGGCGGTGCCCAGCTGTACCAGCGCGGTGCGCATCGCCGGGGAGAAGGTGCGGGCCTGGCTGACGTCGTCGATCCAGGCCGCGTGCTCGCAGCGCCACACCGAACGGATGGCCGGGTCGGCGGCATCGAAGCAGATGCCGCGCACCGAAGGCAGCGGCATGGCGCGGCGCACGGCTTCGGCGGCGGCCACGTAACTGCGGCCGTGGCCGTCGGCATCGACGAAGCCGCCGTAGCCGCCATCGGCTCGGTCGGCATCGAGGGTGTCGCGCAGCCACTCGGTGGCCAGGGTCCAGCAGGTCTGCGGCTCGTCCAGGTACAGCAGCATCTGCGCCGCCAGCTCGCGCCCGGGGCGCCAGCGCATCGCCGTGGGGCCTTCGAACAGGCGCCGGCGCAGCAGGCGCTGGGTGCGCAGCAACTGGTCGTCGTCCATGGCGGGTGGGGCGTGTCGCTTGCGAGCGAGTGGAGTCGTGCCAACCGTCGATTGTTCGGCCGCGGCGGCACGCGCGCCATGGGGGCTTGCGCGGGTGCGGGCGGCGTGTCGCGGGTTTTCCCGCTGCGAATCTTCGCAATGGCCCCCGCGAGCGGCGGCGCCCACACTGCGCGCCAGCACGGCTGCCGCGTGTGGCGTCAGTCCGTGCGCCCTTTCATGACGGCCCGCGGGCCAGCAAGGAGATCGACGCATGAAGACCTACGCCAACATCGTCAACGGCCGCCCGGTGCTGTCCGAGCGCACGTTCGAGTCTCGCAACCCCGCCACCGGCGAGGTGCTGGGGCTGGTGCCGCATTCCACCGCCGCGCAGGTGGCCGAAGCGGTGGCCGCCGCCAGGGCGGCCCAGCCGGCCTGGGCGGCGCGGCCCGATGCCGAGCGCAAGGCGCTGATGATGAAGGTGGCCGAGGTGATCAAGGGCAATGCCGAGTACCTGGCCGAATGGGTGACCAAGGAGCAGGGCAAGCCGTTGGGTGGCGTGGGACCCGACCAGGTGCCGGGCGCGCGCTTCGAGCTGTGGGGCTGCGAGGTGTGGACGCAGGTGCCGGCGAGCCTGGATCTGCCGGTGGACCTGGCCTTCGAGGACGACACCCGCCGCGATGAGGTGCACCGCAAGCCGTTCGGCGTGATCGGGGCCATCGCACCGTGGAACTGGCCGCTGCTCATCGCCATCTGGCAGATCGTGCCCTCGCTGCGCGCGGGCAACACGGTGGTGATCAAGCCCTCCGAGTACACCAGCATCGGCACGCTCGAACTCGTGCGCCTGATCAGCGAGGTGCTGCCGGCCGGCGTGCTCAACACCATCAGCGGGCCCGGTGAGGTGGGAGCCGCGTTGGTGGACAACCCCGGCGTGGACAAGATCATGTTCACCGGTTCGGGCGCCACCGGCGCCAAGATCGCCGCGGCGGCAGCGAAGAACCTCACGCCCACGACGATGGAACTGGGCGGCAACGACGCGGCCATCATGCTGCCCGATGCCGACCCCAAGGCGATGGCCATGGGGCTGTTCTGGGGCGCCTTCCTGAACATGGGGCAGACCTGCGCCTGCGCCAAGCGGCTGTATGTGCACGAGAGCCAGCACGATGCCGTGGTGGCGGAGCTCAAGGCGCTGGCCGAGGCCATGCCCATGGGCGATGGCTTGGCGCCGGGCACGGTGATGGGCCCGATCCAGAACCGCATGCAGTTCGACAAGGTGAACCGCCTGGTCGAGCGCGCACGCGCCGACGGCGCCACCATCGTGTGCGGCGGCAAGCCTGTCGAGGGGCCGGGCAACTTCTATCCGCTCACCCTCGTGACCGACATCGCCGACGGCGCGCCGCTGGTGGACGAGGAGCAGTTCGGGCCGGTGCTGCCGATCATCCGCTACCGCGATGTGGACGACGCGATCGCCAGCGCCAACCGGCTCGACGTGGGGCTGGGCGCGTCGGTGTGGTCGACCAACGTCGACCGCGCTCGCGAGGTGGCTTCGCGCATCCAGGCCGGCACGGTGTGGATCAACCAGCACGGAATGATCCACCCGATGGTGCCCTTCGGCGGCGTCAAGGGCTCGGGCTGGGGGGTGGAGTTCGGCGTCGACGGCTTGAAGGCGGTGACGCAGCCGCAGGTGATCAGCATCCGCAAGTGATCGCCCTGGGGCCGGGCTGTGCCCGGTCCCCGCCCCGCGGTGCCCTTTAGGGTGAATGCGGATCGAAAATCTTGTTGACAATGAAACAATAAAGGCATCGACCGCGGGTGCACCGCGTACGCCGAAGGAGCTCCGATGAAACGAAACGCTATCGCGCTGGCCGTCTTCACGTTCGCAGCACTGTCCGGTCCGGTGCAGGCGGCCGACCCGACCCGCCTGGGTGCCGATCTCACGCCCACCGGAGCTGAAAAGGCGGGCAACGCCGACGGCAGCATTCCGGCGTGGTCGGGCAACGATGTCCAGCACAGCGGCTGGAGCTGGGGCCAGCTGCGCGGCGCGCACTGGAAGCACAAGGCCGACAAGCCGCTGTACAGCATCGACGCATCCAGCGCCGACAAGTACGCGAGCAAGCTCACGCCCGGGCAGCTTGCCATGCTCAAACAGGTCAAGGGCTATCGCATGGATGTGTACCCGTCGCGGCGCAGCTGCGGCGTGCCCGGTTTCGTGGCCGACAACACCCGCAAGAACGTGGGCACCGCCAAGGTGGGTGCCGACGGCTGGAGCCTGAAGGAGGCGGTGGTGCCCGGCTATCCCTTCCCGATGCCGGAAAACGGCACCCAGGCGATGTGGAACGCCAAGATGCGCTACCGCGGCGTGGGCATCGACTACAAGAACACCGTCACATCGGTGTCGCCGCGCAAGGGGGGCAGCGAGTGGATACGTGCCGGCCAGGAGTTCACCGCGTTCATGCCCTGGGGCGCCAAGGGTTCGCAGCCGCTGTCCAAGCTGCCGCAGGTGGAGTACTACGCCTACTTCGCCTACAGCTCGCCCACTGCGCTGGCCGGCCAGGCGCTGGCCATTGCCTTCCCGCTCGACCAGCCGGGCAGCGAAACGTTCTACTACTTCCCTGGCCAGCGCCGCGTGCGGCGCATGCCGTCGTATTCGTATGACTCGCCGCAGATCGGCATGGAGAACCAGTACACGCTCGACGAGCCCTTCGTGTTCAACGGCACGATCGACCGCTTCGACTGGAAGCTGGTGGGCAAGAAGGAAATGCTGGTGCCCTACAACTCCTTTGGCGCCTACGACTTCAAGGGCAAGTGGGAAGACATCGCCAAGGCCGACTACATTGACCCCGCCTGGCGGCGCTACGAGCTCCACCGGGTGTGGGTGGTCGAAGCCACCGTCAAGCAGGGCATGCGTCACACCGCGCCCAAGCGCACCTTCTATCTCGACGAAGACAGCTGGAACCTGCTGGCCGCCGACGACTACGACGCCCAGGGCAAGCTGGCCAAGGTGCGCGAGGGCTTCCTGATCCCGGTCTACGAAACGGGCACCTGCGACGTGTCGGCGTTCGTGCAGCACAACCTCACCGAGGGGCGCTACCTGTTCGACATGCATGCCGCGGGCACCGGCACCGATGTGCGCTGGGTGACCGAAGGCACCGGGGCGCGCTTCCGCTCCGACTTCTACACCGCCGACAACCTGCGCGCCGTCAGCGAACGCTGAACCGCCGCCCCAACACCACACCGAGGAGACGAGGTCATGACCCGAGACCACCGGTTGCTGCACAGGCGCGTCGCGATGGCCGCGCTGGCGGCCTGCTGCGGCACTGCACAGGCGTTCACGTTCGAGGCCGGCGATGTGCGCGGCAATTTCGACTCCACGCTCACGTTGAGCGCGGGCATGCGGTTGAAGAACCCGTCGTGCTCGCTGGTGGGTGATCTCACCTACTGCGACGCTGCCGACGTCTTCCGTTGGGGCAGTGGTGACGACGGCAACCTGAACTACCGCCGCCACGACATCTTCACCACCTACCTCAAGGGCAACCACGAACTGCTGTTGAACTTCCCCGACAACTGGAAGTTCCTTGGCCGCGTCAACTGGCTGTACGACTTCAAGGCCGACGACACGGCACGCACGCCCCTGTCATCGGAAGCCGAGGGCGAAGTGGTGCGCGACGTGCGCCTGCTCGACCTGTGGGTGGGCAAGACGATGCAGATGGCCGACGGGCGGCGCGCCAACGTGCGCCTGGGCAATCAGTTCCTGAATTGGGGCGAGAGCCTGTTCCTGCCGGGCGGCATCAACTCGACCAACGCGATCGACATCCAGCGGTTGTCGCAGCCGGGCGTGCAGATCAAGGAGGCCTTCCTTCCGGCGCCGATGATCAACGCGTCGGCCGCGCTGGGCAACGGCGTGAGTGCCGAGGCCTACTACCAGTTCCACTGGAATCGCACCAAGTTCCCGCCCGTGGGTGGCTACTGGTCGGTGGTCGATCTGTACGACAAAGGCCGGCAACCCATCTACCTGGGGCCTGACCCGGCCTCGGCAGCCGCCATGGGCGAGCCCGAGTTCCCGTCGATCGGATGGGCGCCAGATGTCAAGCCGCGCAACAGTGGCCAGTGGGGCGTCGCGTTGCGCTGGGAGCCCAAGGGCACGTCGGCCAACTTCGGTCTGTACGCCTTGAACTACCACGACAAGACGCCGAACCTGCAGTTCATCAACGGCCAGTCCGAGGCGCAGTGGACCTTCCTCGAGGACCGCAAGCTCTTCGGCGCGTCGGTCAGCTTCCCGGTGGGCAACTGGGCCATCGGTGCCGAACTGTCGTATCGGCCCAAGGACGCCATCGCGCTGTCTGGCTGCTACGACCCGGCGATGGCGGGCGACAACGTCGCCGGCCTGGCCCCTGCCGCAGCCTGCAACCAGTACGTCGACGGCAAGCGCTGGCAGATGCACGTGACCGGCCTGCTGAGCCTGACACCGGGCGACCATGGCGCGCTGCTCAAGCTGCTGGGTGCCGACACGGCCACGCTGCTGGCCGAGGCGGTGGTCATCCGCTACCCGGACCTGAAGTCCGTCTACTACCGCAACGCGCCTGACGGCACGCCGGTGGCACAGCTGCCCGCGGCGGGCCTGTGGGGGTGGTCCGACGACGGCGGTGCCACGGTCTACGGCGCCGGTACCCGAACCTCATGGGGCTTCAACTTCGACTTCAGCTGGGTCTACGACGGCTCCATCATCCCGGGCTGGCAGGTCACGCCGGGGCTGTACTACTTCCAGGCCATGTCCGGTCGCACCCCCAATTTGGCGGCCACCTTCATGAAGGGGGCGCGCGTGGCCAACTTCTACCTGTTGTTCACGCAGAACCCGGCGAACTGGCAGATCGGGGTGAACATGGCGCGCTATGGCGGTGGCAAGAACCCGTTCGATCAACCGCTGGGCGACCGCAGCTTCTTCGGTGCCTTCCTGTCGCGCAACTTCTGAGCTGACAGCGCCACCGCCTACCGTCATTCATGAGCGACAAACCTCCTGGCGCATCAGGCGCGAGTCCGCGCCTGGCGCGCCTCGAGGCGGCGCTTTTCGCGCGCCGCGGCCTCATCCTGGTTGCGCTGGCCATCCTCACCGCGGTCATGGGCTGGTTCGCCCTGAAGCTGCGCATGGATGCCGGCTTCGAGAAGCAGCTGCCCGTCGGGCATGAGTACGTCCAGACTTTTCGCACCTACCGGGATGAACTGATCGGTGCCAACCGGCTGACGGTGGTGGTGCGGGCACGCCAGGGCACCATCTGGACCCGCGAGGGCCTCACGCGCCTGCACGACGTGACCCAGGCCGTGATGTTCCTGCCGCACGTGTCGCGCGGCAGCGTGACCTCGATGTGGACGCCCAATGCGTTCGTCAACGAGATCACCGAAGAGGGTTTTCGGGCCGATCCGCTGATCCCCGGCACCGTCACCCCGGCGAGCCTGGACGCAGCCACCATCGCCGGCATCGCCCGCACCGCCAGCCAGGGCGGGTTCGTCGGTTCGCTGGTCGCGCGCGACCAGGCCGGCGCCATGATCACCGCCGAGCTCAACGAGTTCGATGCGGAGGGGCGGCAACTCGACTACGTGGCCTACAACGCCGTGCTCGAGGCCATGCGTGCCAAGCACGAGGATGCCGGCTACGAGGTGCAGGTCATCGGCTTCGCCAAGCAGATCGGCGACATCGCCGATGGCGCGGCCGCGGTGCTCGAGTTCTGCGCGATTGCGCTTGTGCTCACGGCTGCTGCGGTGTGGTGGTACAGCCGATCGTGGCAGTTCACGCTGCTGCCGGTGCTGTGCTCGCTGGCCTCGCTGGTCTGGCAGTTCGGTACGCTGCGGCTGCTGGGCTATGGGCTCGATCCGCTGGCTGTGCTGGTGCCCTTCCTGGTGTTCGCCATCGGCGTGTCGCATGGCGTGCAGCAGATCAACACCATCGTGCGCGAAATCTCCCTGGGCAAGTCGGCCGAGGCCGCGGCGCGGGCCAGCTTCTCGGGCTTGCTGGTGCCTGGCACGCTGGCGTTGGTGACGGCCTTCGTCACGTTCATCACGCTGCTGCTGATCCCCATCCCCATGGTGCGCGAGCTCGCCGTCGCTGCCGCGCTGGGCGTGGCCTACAAGATCGTCACCAACCTGGTCATGCTGCCGCTGGCGGCCTCGTATGCCAACGTGGGGCAGGCCTACGCCCAACGCCAGATGCAACTGCGCGAGGCGCGGGCGGGTTGGCTGCGGCGGCTGGCCCGAGTGGCCGAGCCGCGACCGGCGGCCATGGTGCTGGCACTGGCTGCCGTGGTGTTCGCACTGGCCTGGGGCTATGCGCGGGACCGCGTCGTCGGCACGCTGGAGCCAGGAGCACCGGAGCTGCGTGCCGAGGCGCGGTTCAATCGCGATGCAGTCTCCATCGCGTCGAGCTACGACATGGGGCTGGACTGGCTGACCGTGGTGTTCGAGGCTGCGCCCGACTCATGCGAGGCGGTGGCGGTCGGCCAGCACCACGACCGCTTCGCCTTCGCGATGCGCCCGGTTCCTGGCGTGCTGTCGATCGACTCGTTCTCCACGCAGTTGCGGCAGTACAGCGAGGGTTACAACGAAGGCAACCCGAAGATGGCCGTGGTGCCGATCGACCCCGCCAACTACTCGGCTCTGTCGTTCGAGGTGGCACGGCTGCCGGGCACCATGCGCAAGGACTGCAGCATGACCGCCGCCCACCTGTACCTGGCCGACCACAAGACCCGGACGATCGACGGTGTCATCGCTGCGGCCAAGCAGTTCCGCGAGCAACAGCCGCTGCCCGGCGTGACGATGCGCCTGGCTGCCGGCAACGCGGGCGTGCTGGCGGCCATCAACGAGGAGGTGGCCACCAGCGAGTTGCCCATGATGCTGTACGTGTACGCCGTCATCGTGCTGCTGGTGTTCGGGGTGTATCGCGATTGGCGCGCGGTGCTGGCCTGTTGTCTGCCGCTGACGGTGGGCACCTTCGTGGGCTACGCCTTCATGAAGGCGCAGGGCATCGGCCTGACCGTGGCCACCCTGCCGGTGATGGTGCTGGCTGTGGGCATCGGCGTCGACTACGCGTTCTACATCTACAACCGCCTTCAGCTGCACCTGAGCGCCGGGCAGCCCATCGTCAAGGCGGTCGAGCATGCCTTGCTGGAGGTGGGCGTGGCGACCATCTTCACCGCCATCACCCTGGCGGTCGGCGTGGCCACCTGGTCGTTCTCGGAGCTGAAGTTCCAGGCCGACATGGGCCAGTTGTTGGCGTTCATGTTCATGGTCAACATGGTGATGGCGATGACGGTGTTGCCTGCGTTTGCCGTGTGGATCGATCGGCTGGTTCCGCGGCGGCAGCCGGTGCGCGCCTCGGCGATGTTCCATTGAAGGGGCCGGCCATGCTGCAACGCGGGCGAAGGTGCGACGGTGCGCGGTTGGCGGCTGTCCTGTGGCTGGGACTGATCGCCTCGGGCCAGGCGGCCGATGGCGCGGCCAGTGCGCCTGCGGCTGGACCGAACGCCACCGCTGCGGCCGATGCGCTGCGCACGGTGCGCCCGCAGGTCGTGGCCGCCAGCCCAGGTGCGACCCAGGCCCTGATGCTCGGGCTGGCGCGCGCTGGAACGCGAGCCGTGGCGGTGGGCGAGCGCGGCGTCGTACTCGAGATCGAAGGGGGCACGTCGCGGCAGGTGGCCGGTGTGCCGCTGGATGCCACGCTCACGTCGGTGCACTTCGTCGACGCCGAGAAGGGCTGGGCGGCAGGCCACTGGGGCGCCATCCTGCATACGACGGACGGCGGCCGGCACTGGGCGCCGCAGCGCACCGATCTGTCGCAGGATCGCCCGCTCTTCGCGGTCCACTTCCTCGATGCCCGCCATGGCGTGGCGGTCGGCTTGTGGTCGCTGGTGCTGGTCACCGCCGATGGTGGGCAGACCTGGGAAACGGTCACCATGCCCACGCCGCCGGGCGCACGCAAAGCCGACCTGAACCTGCTCGGCCTGTTCGCCGACGGCGCCGGCCGGCTGTGGGCCACCGGCGAGCGCGGCCTGGTTGCGGTCTCCGACGATCGCGGGCGCAACTGGCGCTATGTGAGCACCGGTGCCAAGGGCTCGCTGTGGTGTGGCATCGCCCTGGCCGACGGCGGCCTGTTGGTCGCCGGGCAGCGCGGGGCGCTGTGGCGCAGCGACGATGGTGGCCAGAACTGGCGCAGCCTCGACAGCGGCGGGCGCAGCTCGATCACTGCCCTGGCCTCCGCCGGTGATCAGGTGATCGCCGTCGGGCTGGATGGCTACCACGCGATCAGCAGCGACGGTGGGCGCCGCTTCGCCGCTCAACCGCGGCCGGACCGGCTCTCGCTCACCGCCGCAGTGCCCGATGGTGCAGGTGGCTGGTGGCTGGGCAGCCGCGCGGGCGTGGTGGTGCAGGCCAAGACAACGGCTGCCGCCGCGGCATCGGCGCCGCGCAAGCCCTGACCACGGCGCCTCAGCCCGCTGTCGTCATCGCCTCGATCTGCGACTGCAACTCGAGCCAGCGCTCCTCCAGCATGGCCGTCTCGGCGGCGATGTGGTTCAGGCGCCGGCCCGCGTCGGCGATCTGCAGTCCGCTCATGCCCGGGACGGCGAGCGTGCCCTCGATCTCGGCGCGCTCGGCGGCGAGCCGCTCGAGCCGCTCGTCGATGCCCTGGATCTCGATGCGCAGCGGCCGGGTGCGGCTGGCCAGCGCGGCACGGGCCTGCGCGGCCTGCTTGCGATCGTCCCGCCTGGCGTAGTCGTCCAGGTCGCCATCGAAAGGCAGCACGCCGCCTGATGTGACCAGCCAGAACTCGTCGCACACCTCGCGCAGCAGCGCGCGGTCGTGGCTGACGAGCAGCACCGTGCCTTCGAACTCGTTGAGCGCGATGGACAGCGCTTCGCGCGTGGACAGGTCGAGGTGGTTGGTGGGTTCGTCCAGCAGCAGCAGGTTGGGGCGCTGCCAGACGATGGTGGCCATCACCAGGCGTGCTCGCTCGCCGCCGGAGAGCGTGCCCACGCGCTGGTGCACCATGTCGCCCACGAAGCGGAACTGGCCGAGGAAGTCACGCAGCGCCTGCTCGCGCGTGTCGCGCGCGTCGGCCGCCGGCAACTCTCGCGCGAGCCGCACCATGCGCTGCAGTGGCGTGTCGTCTTCCGACAGCAAGTCGAGTTCCTGCTGCGCGAAATAGCCGATGGCCAGCCCCTTGCCCTCGGTGAGGGTGCCGCCCTGCGGCCGCAGCACCCGGGCGATCGTCTTCACCAGTGTGGACTTGCCCTGGCCGTTGGCACCCAGGATGCCGATGCGCTGGCCGGCCAGTACGGTGCGGTCGACGTGGCGCACGATGACCGTCGGCTCGCCGCCCTCGGTCGCAGCCGGGTAGCCGCAGGCCAGCTCGCGCATCACCAGCATCGGATTGGGCAGGCTTTGCGGCTCGCGGAACGAAAACTCGAAGTCGCTGGCGGTGAGCACCGGCGCCAGTCGCTCCATGCGCGCCAGCGCCTTGACCCGGCTTTGCGCCTGGCGCGCCTTGGTGGCCTTGGCCTTGAACCGGTCGATGAAGCGCTGCAGGTGGGCGATCTTGTCCTGCTGCCGCGCAAACGCAGCCTGCTGCTGCGCCATGCGCTCGGCCCGCATTTCCTCGAAGGCGGTGTAGTTGCCGCCATAGCGTGTGAGCGACGCGTCCTCGAGATGCAGCGTGACGCCCGTGACGGCATCGAGGAACTCGCGGTCGTGGCTGATGACGAGCAGCAGGCCGTCGTAGCGCTTGAGCCAGCCTTCGAGCCACACCAGGGCGTCGAGGTCGAGGTGGTTGGTGGGCTCGTCGAGCAGCATCAGTTCGGCCGGGCACATCAGCGCCCGTGCCAGCTGCAGCCGCATGCGCCAGCCGCCGGAAAAGCTGCGCACCGGTGCATCGAGCTGCTGGGGCCGGAAGCCCAGCCCCAGCAGCATGGCCTGGGCGCGCGAGCGGGCGTCGAACGCCCCCGCCTGTTCCATGTGCATGTGGGCCTCGGCGATGGCATGGCCGTCGCCGGAGGCTTCGGCCCGGGCCAGCGCCAGGCGGGCCTGCAGCAGGGGCACGTCGCCGTCCAGCACGAAGTCGGTGGCCGGTTCCTCGGTCTCGGGCATGGACTGTGCCACCTCGGCCACGCCACCAGGCTGGCACCAGCGCGGCGGCATGGTCGTGTCGCCGGCGTCGGCGTGCAAGCGGCCGGCCAGGAGAGCGAACAGCGACGACTTGCCCGCGCCGTTGCGCCCGATCAGCCCGACCTTCTCGCCGGGGTTGAGGGTGACGTTGGCATCCTGCAGCACCACCTTGGCACCGCGGCGCAGCGTGAGATTCTTCAGCGTGATCATGAATTCAGTCAGGAGGGGCGGCGAGCGGCAGCAGCGCAGCGCGCTCGAGCAGCAGTACCTGGTCGTCGCCGGCGCTGGTGGCCAGCCAGACCGGGTTCAGCGTGGGAAAGGCATGCTCGAAGTGCATGCGCTCGTGGCCGATCTCGAGCACCAGCACGCCGTGCTCGGTGAGCGCGGCGGCAGTCTGCGCCAGAAGCGTGCGGATGAAGTCCATGCCGTCGGCGCCGCCGGCCAGTGCGAGCGTCGGCTCGCTGCGGAACTCGGCTGGCAGCGCCGCCATCGAGGCGGCATTGACGTAGGGCGGGTTGCACAGGATGAGGTCATAGCGCCGCCCGGGAACTGCCGCCAGGCCATCGCCCTGGAACACGGCGATGCGCTCGCCCAGCCCGTGGCGCTCCACGTTCAGGCGGGCCACCGCCAATGCGTCTGTGCTGAGGTCGGCGGCGTCCACACGCACATCGGGCCAGGCCATGGCCGCCAGCACTGCCAGGCTGCCGTTGCCCGTGCACAGGTCGAGAACGGCGTGAGTGCGTTCGTCCAGCCAGGGGTCGATGCTGCCTTCGGCGATGCACTCGGCGATGAGCGAGCGCGGCACGATCACCCGCTCGTCCACCGTGAAGGGCACGCCCTGCAGCCAGGCCTCGCCGGTGAGGTAGGCCGCCGGTCGGCGGCTGCGCACACGCTCGTCCACCAACGCGCGGATGGCGGTCAGCTGCGACGCATCGAGTTCGCGCGCGGCCACCTCATCGAGCTGGTCCAGCGGCAGACCCAGGCGCCACAGCACCAGCCACACCGCCTCGTCATGAGCGTTGGTGGTTCCGTGCCCGAACGAAACGCCCGCCTCGTGCAGGCGGGCTCGGGCCTCTTCGACAGCTTCGATCAAGGTCATGTCAGTGGTGCCTGCAGCCACCGCACCCCTGCCCAAGGGGCGGCGAGCGTGGCGGCATCATGTCAGCATCGTGCGCACGGTGCGGTGGAAGATGGCGGTCAGGCGAGGCAGATCGTCCAGCGCCACGTGCTCGTCGACCTGGTGGATGCTGGCGTTGATCGGGCCGAACTCGAGCACCTCGGCGCACACGCGAGCCAGGAAGCGGCCGTCGCTCGTGCCGCCGGTGGTGGACATCTGCGGCCTGCGGCCGGTCTCGGCCTCGATGGCCTGGGCCAACGCGGTACTCAGGCGCCCCGGCTGCGTGAGGAAGGGCTCAGCGCCCAGGGTCCACTGCACATCGACATCCAGGCCGTGGCGGTGCAGGATGGCGAGCATCCGGCTGCGCAACGTGTCAGGCGTCGAGGCGGTGCCAAAGCGGAAATTGCAGTCGAGCACGGCCTCGCCCGGAATCACGTTGAGCGCCCCGGTACCGGCATGCAGGTTGGACACCTGCCAGGTGGTCGGCGGGAAGTGGGCGTTGCCATCGTCCCATTGCAGGGCGGCCAACTCGGCCAGCGCTGGCGCCAGGTCGTGTACCGGGTTGCGCGCGAGATGCGGGTAGGCCACATGGCCCTGAAGACCGCGCACCACCACGCGGGCCGACAGCGATCCGCGGCGGCCGTTCTTGATGGTGTCGCCCAGCGCCTGTACCGAAGTGGGCTCGCCCACAATGCAGGCGTCGGGCCGCAGGCCGCGGGCGTGGAGGGCCTCGACCACGCGCACCGTGCCATCGACTGCCGCTCCTTCTTCGTCGCTGGTGAGCAGCACGGCCAATGCACCGGCGTGCCGCGGATGCTGGCGCACGAAGTCAGCGGCCGCTACCACCATGGCGGCCACCGAGGCCTTCATGTCGGCCGCGCCGCGACCGTATAGCCGGCCATCGCGATGCGTGGGCACGAAGGGGTCGCTGGTCCAGCGCTCGCGCGGGCCGGGCGGCACCACGTCGGTGTGACCGGCCAGCACCAGCAGCGGGCCGGGCGTTGCACCGCGATGCACCGCCCAAAGGTTGCTCACGCGGGCCTGGGCGGGGCCGTGCGGCATGGGTTCACACACGTAGCCCAGCGGCTCGAGCAGGCCCTGCACCAGTGCCTGGCAACCGGCGTCATCCGGCGTGACCGACGCTCGCCCGATCAGCGCCTCCAGCAGCTCCAGCGTGTTCAAGCGGTTGCCTGCGGATTCACTGCTTGGGTACCGCACCGAACATCAGTGGCTTGCCCGGCGCCTTGGCCCCTTCGGGGATGACGTCCACGGTGAAGTCGGTGAACAGTGGTACGTCGGGTTCGTCGCGCTTGGGCGGGGTACGCGAGATGGGCGAGGTTTCGTTCTGCAGGCGCCACATCAGGTTGGTCGGCGAGTCGGCATGCGACAGGCCCTCGTCACGGGTGACGATGCCCTCGTTGATCATGCGTGCGATGTCGGCCTCGAAGGTCTGGGAACCCTCGGCCAGCGACTTCTCCATCGCCTCCTTCACGCCCGGGAAGTCACCCTTCTCGATCATCTCGCCCACCAGTTTGGTGTTGAGCATCATCTCGACGGCGGGTACGCGCCCGCCGGCAATGGCGCGCAGCAGCCGCTGCGAGACGACGGCGCGCAGACCCGCGGCCAGGTCGGCCAGCAGAACCGGTCGGGCCTCGGGAGTGTAGAAAGACAGGATGCGGCCCAGCGCGTGGTAGCTGTTGTTGGCGTGCAGGGTGGCCAGCACCAGGTGGCCCGACAGCGAGTAGCTCAAGGCCGAGGTCATGGTCTCGCGGTCGCGGATTTCGCCGATCATGATGCAGTCGGGCGCCTGACGCAGCGCATTCTTCAGTGCGATCTGCAGCGACACGGTGTCGCGGCCCACTTCGCGCTGGTTGACGACCGACTTCTTGCTGCTGAACAGGAATTCCACCGGGTCCTCGATGGTGAGGATGTGGCCCGGCATCTGCTTGTTGCGCATTTCGAGCATCGACGCCAGTGTCGAGCTCTTGCCGGTGCCGGTGGCGCCCACCATCAGGATCAGGCCCCGTTTCTCCAGCACCAGCTGGCCCAGCCCGGGGGGCACGTTCAGCGATTCCAGCGTCGGGATGATGTGGGGGATGTGCCGGAACACAGCGGCGATGGTGCCGCGCTGGCGAAAGGCAGAAAGCCGGAAACTGCCCACCTTGTCGATGCCGATGGCCAGGTTCAGCTCGCCCGTCTCGTCCAGTTCCTCCATCTGCTTGGGCGAGAGCAACTCGGCCAGCAACTGCCGCGGCTGCTGCGGCGCGAGCACCTGGTCCGACAACTGCAGTACCTGGCCGTGGATCTTGATCTGGATCGGCATGTTTGCCGACAGGTACACGTCCGACGCATTGCGCTCGCTCATCAGCCGCAACACCCGCTCCATGTTTCCGCTCACAGGTCTCTCCTTGTCGCGATGTCCCGACCCAGGGACGAGCCGCACCCCGGCCAGGGTACCCCCACCACCCCGATCTTACGGTCGCCACGCGACCGGCGCCCCCGCGCCAGCACCGAGGCACCTCGCCCCCGGCAGGGGACAGGCCGCGCAGCGGCCAGGGGAGCCGGCAACAGCACCGATGCATTTCGCCCCCGGCAGGGGACAGGCCGCGCAGCGGCCAGGGCAGCCGGCAACAGCACCGGTGCATTTCGCCCCCGGCAGGGGACAGGCCGCGCAGCGGCCAGGGGAGCGCGCTCCCGGCAATCGGGCCCGCCCCGATCCGGGTCCCCCGGTCGGGGCGGGTAGCCCCTCGGGGGCGGTCGCCAGGCGACCGGGGCCCACATGCTACGGTCGGAGCAGCTCGTTGATGCTGGTCTTGGCCCGCGTCTGCGCGTCGACCCGCTTGACGATCACGGCGCAGTACAGGCTGTACTTGCCGCCATCGCGCGGCAGGCTGCCGGAGATGACCACCGAGCCCGCCGGCACCCGGCCGTAGCTCACCGCGTCGCGCTCGCGGTCGTAGATGGGCGTGCTCTGGCCGATGTACACACCCATGCTGATCACCGAGTTTTCTTCGACGATCACGCCTTCGACGATCTCCGAGCGCGCACCGATGAAGCAGTTGTCCTCGATGATCGTGGGATTGGCCTGCAGCGGCTCGAGCACGCCGCCGATGCCCACCCCGCCCGACAGGTGCACGTTCTTGCCGATCTGCGCGCACGAGCCCACGGTGGCCCAGGTATCGACCATGGCACCCTCGTCGACATAGGCGCCGATGTTGACGTAGCTGGGCATCAGCACCACGCCCTTGGCCAGGAAGCTGCCGCGGCGCGCCACCGCGGGCGGCACGATGCGCACGCCGGCCTCGCGCAGGACGTCGTCGCCGCAGTGGCCGAACTTCGGCGGCACCTTGTCGTAGAAGGCGAGGTCGCCGGCGTGCATGGGCTTGTTGTCGTTGAGCCGGAAGCTCAGCAGCACCGCCTTCTTCACCCATTGGTTCACCTGCCACTGGCCGACGCCCTGGCGCTCGGCCACCCGCAGGCGGCCGGCGTTCAGTGCGGAAATCACCTCCTCGACCGCCTGGCGAATCGCGGGATCCGCATTCGTGGGTGTCAGGTTGGCGCGGCCGTCCCAGGCCAGGTCGATCAGGGATTGCAGTTGCGGGTTCATGGCATCAGACGGGTTCGGACAGGGAAGGAGTGGGCAGCGGTCGGCGTCAGCGCGCTGGGCGGCCAGGCTGGTAGGCCCGGGTGTAGGCCACGATGCGGTGGGCGGCTTCGACACACTCGGCTGGCTCGGCCACCAGCGCCATGCGCACCCGCCCGGTGCCCGGGTTGGCGCCGTGTGCGTTGCGTGCCAGCAGGCTGCCAGGCAATACCGTGACATTGTATTGAGCCAACAAGCCTCGGGCGTAGCCGATGTCGTCGCCGCCGGGCACGCCGGCCCACAGGTAGAAGGCGGCATCGGGCAGGCGCACATCGAGCACATCGGCCAGCATGGGCGTGACCTGCTCGAACTTGGCACGGTACAGCGCCCGGTTGTGCGCCACATGGGTCTCATCGGACCAGGCGGCCACACTGGCGTGCTGCACCATCGGGCTCAGCGCCGCACCGTGGTAGGTGCGGTATTGCAGGTAGGACTTGATCAGCTGGGCGTCACCGGCCACGAAGCCCGAACGCATGCCCGGCACGTTGGAGCGCTTGCTCAGCGAGGTGAACGCCACCAACCGGCGGTAGTCGTCGCGTCCCAGCGCTCGCGCCGCCTGCAGGCCGCCCAGCGGCGGTTCATCGTCGCGAAAGTAGATCTCCGAGTAGCACTCGTCGCTGGCGATCACGAAGCCATGGCGATCGCTCAGCTCGAACAGCCTTTGCCACTCGCCCAGCGGCATCACCGCGCCCGATGGGTTGCCCGGCGAGCACACATAGAGCAGCTGCGTGCGGGCCCAGGTGGTTTCGTCGATCTGGCCCCAGTCCGGTGCGAAGTTGCGCGCCGGGTCGCTGTTGGCAAACGCCGTCTGGGCACCGGCCAGCAGCGCCGCGCCTTCGTAGATCTGGTAGAAGGGGTTGGGGCAGACCACGGTGGCGCCGTCGCGGCTGCCGTCGACCACGGCCTGCGCGAACGAAAACAGCGCCTCTCTCGAGCCACTGACCGGGAGCACTTGGGTGTCTTGGCAAACCGGCACGCCATAGCGGCGTTGCACCCATGCGGCGATGGCCTGCCGCAGAGCCGGCGTCCCCAGCGTGGGCGGGTAGGTCGCCAAGCCGGCGAAGCCCTCCGCCAGCGCCTGGCGGATGAACTCGGGCGTCGCATGCTTCGGCTCGCCGATGCCCAGACCGATGGATCGGTGCCCCGGGTTGGGGGTGATGTCACGCGTGAGTTCGCGCAGGCGTTCGAACGGGTAGGGGTGCAGCAGCGACAGGCGCGGATTCATCGCTCAATTATCGGTTCGGCCCGTCGACGGCGCGGCGACGTGGCGGTGGCTACCGCCAGCCGCTACCGCCAGCCGCTACAGCCAGCCGCTACAGCCCGGCGCGCCGCAGCGGCAGGCCAGCGTGCCCTCGTGGTGGGTGGGGCCGTAGTTCACGGTGATCTCTTCGCCCGTGTCGATGGCGCGCAACGCGTAGAACTCGATGCGGCCGTCCCGGATCGTGAGTCGGGCGTTGGGCTGGCAGCTGTGGTTGGTGAAGCGCATCGGGTCCTGCGAAGCCGAGGCGTCGATGGCCCGGCGTGCGGAGATCTCCACGATCATGATGCGCTGGCGCCCCTCGGCGCGGCGGCGGGCCTCTGCCACGCTGATGGCCTCGCCTCGAATCTCGCCAATCTTGCGGTGCGCCGGAATCGCCTCGGCAGCGAAGGCGCCATAGCCGTCGATGTGGCTGCGCTTGACGGCCACGTCGAATTTCTGATAGGCAGGGCGGCTGGCCAAAGCCATGGGGTATCGACTAGCGTCGTTGTTCCGCGATCCAACCCTTGAGCGCCGACATCGTGTTGGACACGTGCCGATACGGGTTCAGGCTGGTGAACTGGTAGACGATCTTCCCTTCGGGAGAAATCACGTAAGACGTCCGGTTGGCGAAATCGGGCTTCAGCGAGAGCACGGCGTCATACGACTTCATCACGCTCTGGTCGGCATCGGCACCCACCGCGAACTTGTTGCGGCACTCGGTGGTGGAAAAGCGTTTGAGCGTCTCGAGGTCATCGTGGGACACGCCGATCACCGTGGCGCCCAACGCCTTGTACTCGTCGGTGGCGTCGGCAAACCGGTTGGCCTCGATGGTGCAGCCGATCGAGAACGCCGCAGGAAAGAAGTAGAGCACCACCGGCCCCTGCTTCAGGGCTTCGGACAACCGAAACTTGAAGGTGCTGCCGGCGAGCGATGCATCGATGGCGAAGTCCGGCGCTCGGTCGCCGACGTCCAGCGCGGCCCGGGCCGGAGCGCCGGCGAATGCCAGCACCAACGCCGCTGCCGCCATCGCGAGTCGGGTATGGTGAATGGGTTGCATAGCGTGCCCTCACAAACTCAAGTGACCGCCGGTGCATGCGTCGTCGCTGCACACAGCGACCTGGATGCACATGATGGCACAGGGCCACGCCGGCTTGGAGCCGTTCAGTTGTTGGCCCCTGCGTCGAGTCAGGACATGAGGCGACGCACTGTCGACCCGCTGCTCCTTCGTTGCCGGCTTCAGCCGAGCAATCCACGCTCGACCGGCAGCGCAGGCAGATCGATCGCCGGCGCGGGTTTCCAGCCCTTCTTCCTGTGTTCGGCGACGACATTGGTGTAGATGCCTCCGCGCACATACCACTTGGCGGTGATGCGCAGGTATCGCGGCGCGGTAGCCGCGACGATGTCCTCGAGGATGGTGTTGGTCACCTTTTCGTGGAACGCACCCTCGTTGCGGTAGCTCCAGAAGTACATCTTCAGGCTCTTGAGTTCGACGCAGAGCTGGTCGGGCACCATGTCGATGGTGAAGTGCGCGAAGTCGGGTTGGCCAGTCAGGGGGCAGTGGCAGGTGAACTCGGGGACCTGGAACTCGATGAGGTAGTCGCGCCCGGGCGCCGGGTTGGCAAAGGTATGCAGTTCCTTGCTGGGCGCCGTGGGCGGATTGGGCGGCAGTGGCCGCTCGTTCGGGCGGGGCTTGCGTGCCATGATGGCTGGCCGATATGTTGAGGAGGAGGGCGGGGATGCTAGCACTGCACGGGATAACGCCTTCGGCCCGTATCGATAGAATGAAAACCGGTTCGTAGGCAGTACTCAGACCGAGGCGAGGATGCCAGCACGACGTCAGCATGCGACCGGGTGTCGATCAGGCGTCCAGCGGCGCCACTGGCTGCTCGCCAGTGCCGCCGCGCTCGCCGGGTGCGACCGTGGCGTGACATCACCGCCGCCCGCCGTGCTGCACATGGCCATGGACCTCTGGGCGGGCTACTTTCCGGTGTTGCTGGCCATCGAGCTGGGCATGATGGCCGAGCGCGGGTTGACGGTGGATGTCACCATGCCCGGCAACACCGACCGCATGATGGCCGAGTTCGCCGCGGGACGCTACGACATCGTCGGCATGGCGCTGGCTGATCTTGTCAACCTCACGCGGGGCGCCCACGACGTGCAGGTGTTCATCCACAGCGATGAATCCTCCGGCGGCGACAAGCTGCTCAGCCGGGCAGGCTTCGATCCTGCCGGGGGCCGGGTGATCGTGGGTACCAACCTTGGCGGCTTCGGCGAGCTGTTCGTACGGGAGTACCTCTTGCGTCACGGCATCGACGACGGCCGCGTGGTCTGGATGAACGTGGATGCAGCAGATGTTCCACTCGCGCTCAAGCGACGGGAAATCGACATCGGCCACACCTGGGATCCGTACGCGTCTGCTGCGCTCGCCGATGGCGCCGTGCAGCGATTCTCGAGTGCCCAGACCCCCGGACTCGTGATGGACGTTCTGGCCACCCGACGCAGTGTGGTGGAGCGCCGGTTCGCAGAGCTGAAGGGGTTTGCCGCGGCCTGGTTCCAGGCCCAGCAGTGGTGGGCCGAGCGCCCGGCCGAAGGCGATGCACGTTTGGCACGCCGACTCGACCGCAGCCCCGAGTGGGTGGCCGAGGCCCGGCGAGGCGTCAAGTTGGCCGACCTGGCAGCCAATCGGCGGTTGCTTGGCGCTGGCGGGCAGCCGCCGACGATGGCGGCAACGGTCGCACGCTACAGCGACTTCTTCCTGGCGCGTGGCACCTTGACGCGTCCCCTCCAGCCGGAGCGCCTGCTGCGCGCCGACTTGCTGCCGTGACCACGCGTCGCCTGATCGCCCTGACGCTGCTGCTGCTGGCCGTGCTGCCGCTGGCTGTGCTCAATTTCGTATCGTTCCGTGCGGATGTGGCGCGCGAGCGCGTGGCGGCCGATGCCCGCTTGGAGCAGGCCGCTCGCAGTGCCGCCGACGCCCTGGCCGAGCGTCTCGATCGGCTGTTGGACAACATGCGAGCCGATGCGGCGACCCCCGCGCTGGCCGAGGCCCTGACGCAGGCGCGCGGCAATTCGATCGACGCACGCACCGTCAACCGCTACCTGCTGCTCGTGACGCTGCGCGAGCCGTTGTACTTGACGTCCGCGGGACTGCTCGACGCCGGTGGGCGCAATCTGGCCGACACGCAGCCGGCATTGGTCGGGATCGACGAATCGAACGAACGCTACGTCCGCGAGGTGCTGCAGCTGGGTCATCCGCAGCTGCATGGGCCGCTTGTTCCTGTGTGGGACACCCATCCAGGGCTGTTTGCCACAGCGCCCATCAAGGCTGCAGGGCCGCGATTGCTGGGGCTGCTTCGTGCACGGCTGGAGCCGTCGTTGCTGGCACAGGTGCTGGCCCGCGGCGCATCGGCCGTCCCCGACGGCGTGGCCTTGCTGCTCGACGGCGCAGGCATGGTGCAGGCCAGCACCGATCCGAGTTGGTCGGCCACCGGCAAGAACCTTGGTGCTGCACCGCAACCGGGCCAGGGCGCGACCGACTTCCACCTGCGCGGTATCGAACGGCGGGGGCACGCGTCCGGGGTGGCGCAGATGCCCTGGCGCGTGGTCGTGGCGCAGTCCAAGGCTCGATACGAGGCCCCGATCACGGCCCTGACGCGCGAGTTCGTGCGCAGTCAGCTCGTGCTGGGGCTGCTGGTGATGGTCACCGTGCTGCCGCTGGCGCGGTTCCTGGCCGGTCCGGCTGTTCGGCTGGCCGAGGCCGCGGAGTCGATCGCCGCAGGTGATCATTCACGGCGCGCGGCGGTGGCCGGTTCCGAGGAGTTCCAGCGACTGGGGCGCGCCTTCAACCTGATGAACGAGCGGTCTGCGCTGCAACTGCAGGCGCTGTCGGACGAGCACGACCGGCTGGCCGCCACCATCGAGGCCACGCGAGTGGGCACATGGGAGTGGGTGCCGCGCACCGGCGAGGTCACGGCCAACGACCGCTTCTACGCGTTGCTGGGGTGGCGGCGCGAGGAGATCAGTTCGCTGAACATGGCATGGCTGCGCGAGCGCACCCACCCGGACGACATTGCGCTGATCGAGGCAGCGCTGCGGCGGCACTTCGCGCACGAGGTGGAGATGTACGAGGCCGAGTTCCGCATGCGCCACCGCGATGGTGCCTGGGTGTGGCTGCTCGATCGGGGGCGTGTGTGGGAGCGCAGCGAGACCGGCACGCCCCTGCGCATGTACGGTACGCGCCAGGACGTGAGCCAGCGCAAGCAGGTCGAGATGGCGCTGCGCGACAGCGAGGGCCGGCTGCTGGCGCTGAACGCACACCTGGAGTCCGAGGTGCAGGCACGCACTGCCGAGCTGGCGGCGGCCAAGGACGTCGCCGAGGCGGCCAGCCGTGCCAAGAGCGCATTCCTGGCCAACATGAGCCACGAGATTCGCACGCCGCTGAACGCCATCATCGGCCTGACGCAGTTGTTGCAGGCCGAAGACCCGCGCCCGGACCAGCTCGACCGGCTGCGCAAGGTGGGCCATGCCGCCGACCACTTGCTGGGCCTGCTCAACGATGTGCTGGACATCTCCAAGATCGAGGCCGACAAGCTCACGCTGGACAGCGACAGCCTGGCGCTCGAGCCGCTGTTCGAGCGCTGCTGTGCCATGGTGCGGGACGCGGCCGACGCCAAGGGCCTGGGCCTGCGTACGCAGTTCCAGGGCCTGCCGCCGGCGGTGCTGGGCGATGCGGCGCGCATCAGCCAGGTCGTGCTCAACCTGCTGAGCAATGCCGTCAAGTTCACGGCCCAGGGTGGTGTCGTGCTGCGTGGGCACCCCGTCGGGGACGCGCTCGGGCAGCGGCTGCGCATCGAAGTGCAGGACACCGGCATCGGGCTGGACGACGACGAGCAGCGCCGGATCTTTCACCCGTTCGAGCAGGCCGACAGCTCCACCACGCGTCGCTTCGGCGGTACCGGGCTCGGACTGGCCATCAGCCGCCGGCTGGTGGCGATGATGGGCGGCAGCATCGGGGTGCACAGTGCGGCCGGCCAGGGTGCGACCTTCTGGGTGGAGCTGCCGCTGCGCCCGACCGTCGTGCCGGCGGTGGAGGTGAGCGCAGCGCGTGAAGCGACTGATGTCCCCAGGCTCGACGGCGTGCATGTGCTGCTGGCCGAAGACAATGAGGTCAATCAGGAGGTTGCTCGTGCCATCCTGGCCCACGCCGGCGCCGCCGTCGACCTGGCGGCGGACGGGCAGTCGGCAGTCGACCTGGCGTCGCGGCACCGCTACCACCTGATCCTGATGGACATGCAGATGCCGCGCATGGATGGCCTCGAGGCCACGCGCTGCATCCGCGGCATGCCGCAGCATGCCCACACCCCCATCGTGGCGATGACGGCCAATGTGTTCGCGGAGGACCAGCAGGCCTGCGCCGACGCCGGCATGAACGATCACCTGCCCAAGCCGATGGATGCCCGGGTGATGGTGTCCACGGTGCGCCGCTGGGTCGACCGACCCGCCCCCCGCGCGGCGTGACAGCTGGTGCGGCGGCGGCCGGGGCCAGGGAGCCCGGTGGTATCATCCCGGCCCGCCCGGTTCACCCGCGCGCTGCTGATTTTCCCTTGTAAATCAAACACTTGGATGCGTGGCCTGGGCACCTGCCGGGGCTGCGCACGGCCCTCGCCGTTCCCATGCGACTGAACCAGATCAAGCTCTCGGGATTCAAGTCCTTCGCCGAACCCACCACCTTCCAGCTGCCTGGCCAGCGCGTGGGCGTGGTCGGCCCCAATGGGTGCGGCAAGTCCAACATCATGGACGCCGTGCGCTGGGTGCTGGGCGAGAGCAAGGCCAGCGAGCTGCGCGGCGAGTCGATGCAGGACGTGATTTTCAACGGCTCGGGCAACCGCAAGCCCGCCAGCCGCGCAAGCGTGGAGCTCGTGTTCAGCAACGAGGATGCGCGCGCCGGTGGCCAGTGGAACCAGTTCGCCGAAATTGCCGTCAAGCGCCTGCTCACGCGCGATGGCACCTCGAGCTATTTCATCAACAACCAGCCGGTGCGCCGGCGCGACGTGCAGGATGTGTTCCTGGGCACCGGCCTGGGACCGCGCGCCTACGCCATCATCGGCCAGGGCACGATCAGCCGCATCATCGAGTCGCGCCCCGAGGAACTGCGCATGTTCCTCGAGGAGGCCGCGGGCGTCTCGAAGTACAAGGAACGCCGCCGCGAGACCGAGAACCGGCTGAAGGACACGCGCGAGAACCTCACGCGGGTGGACGACATCCTGCGCGAGCTCAACGCCAACCTCGACAAGCTCGAAAAGCAGGCCGAGGTGGCGCGACAGTACCGCGGGTTGCAGGACGAAGGCACGCGCAAGCTGCACCACCTGTGGTTCCTCAAGCACCGCGATGCGGCCACCGAGCAGGAGCGGGTGCGCATCGCCGTACTCGAAGCCACCAACGCGCTGGAGTCGCGCCTGGCCGAGCTGCGGCGCGTGGAGGCGGAGCTCGAGAGTGTGCGCCAGGCGCACTACGCCGCCAGCGACGCGTTGCACACGGCGCAGGGCACACTGGCCGAGGCGGCGCTCGAGGTGAGCCGGCTCGAAGAGCGCATCCGCTACGTCGTCGAGGGCCGGCAGCGTGTGGAGCAGCGGCTGGCCGACCTGCACAGCCAGACCGCCCAGTGGGACGACAGGCGCGCGCAGGCCGAGGCCGAGCTCGAGCAGATCGACGGGCAGATCGCCGCTGCCGACGAACAGGCCGAGCTGCTGGCTGCGCAGGCCGAGGAAGAAGGCCTGCGGTTGCCCGACTTCGATGAGAGCGTGCGCACGGCGCAAGGCCGCGCCAATGCCCAGCGCACGAAGGTGGTCGAGGTGCAGCAGCAGATCCAGGTGCTGGCCGCCGACAGCCGCAACGTCGACGAGCAGGCCCGCCAATTGCGCACCCGGCGCGAGCGCCTGGCCACCGAGAAGCGCGGTCTGGCTGCTCCGGATGCCGCACGCCTGGACGAGCTGCGCTTGCGAAGTGTGGCGGCCGACGCCGCCCGCGAGGAGACCGAGGCTCGCCTGCTCGAGTTGTCCGAGCGCGTGCCTGAGCTCGACGAGCAGCGCCGGCTGCAGCAGGCCGCGGTCAATGCCGAGTCGGGCAAGCAGGCCGACCTGGGCGCGCGCCTCTCGGCGCTGCGCGCGCTGCAGGAGAAGGTGCAGACCGAGGGCAAGCTCAAGCCCTGGCTGTCCCGGCACGGTCTGGAAGGCCTGCAGGGCTTGTGGACGCGGGTGCACATCGAGCCCGGTTGGGAGATCGCACTCGAGTCCGCCTTGCGCGAGCGGCTCTCGGCGCTGGAGGTGGGGCGCATCGATACCGTGCGTGCATTCGTCGCCGACCCACCGCCGGCCAAGCTGGCCTTTTACAGCCCGCCCAAGTCCGCAATCGCCAATACCCATCAGACGCTGCCGCGGCTGTCCGAGTTGTTGCGCCTGGGCTCACGGCCCGGCGACAGTGGGCTTCAGGCGCTGCTCAACGACTGGCTCGAGGGTGTGTACACCGCCGAGAGCCTGGACGACGCGCTGGCGGCGCGCCCGCGCCTGACGCACGGCGAAGTGGTGATGACGCGCGAGGGCCATGCGGTCGGCCAGTTTTCGGTGGCGTTCTACGCGCCCGACTCCGAGCAAGCTGGCATGCTCGCGCGTGCTCAGGAGATCGAGAACCTGGAGCGGCAACTGCGCGCGCAGTCGCTGATTGCCGACGAGTCGCGCAGCGCCCTGGTGCGGCTCGAAGCCGCCTATTCCGAGGCCTCCCTGGCACTGGGCGGTGCCCGACGCGAGGCCGCCGAGGAGCAGTCGCGCGCCCATCAGTTGCACGTGGAACTGCTGCGCCTGACGCAGCAGGCCGAGGCCGCATCGCAGCGCCGGGGCCAACTCGACGAGGAACTCGCCGAGGTGGACGCCCAGCTCGAGCAACTCGAGGAGCGCCGTGCCACCGGCGAGGCCCGCTTCGAGGAGCTCGACCTGCAGTTGGCCCACACGCAGGAGCTGCATGCCGAGCTCGAGGAAGCGGTGATCGAGGCTGAGCGGCGGCTGTCGGATGCACGCGAGCAGTTGCGTGGCCTGGAGCGCCGCGCGCAGGAGTCGCAATTCCAGGCCCGCGCGCTGGCGGCGCGGCGAGGCGAGCTGCAACGCTCGATCGAGACGGCGATCGGGCAATCCCGCGCCAATGCACAGGCCGGCGAGCAACTCGAACTCGAGCTGGGCACGCTGAACGACGCAGCTGCGCAGGCCGGCCTGCAAACGGCGCTGGAGCTCAAGCTCGAACGCGAGCAGGCCCTGGGCGCGCAGCGCAGCGTTTACGACGACCTGTCGGCGCGACTGCGCCAGGCCGACGAGCAGCGTCTGCAGTTCGAGCGCAGCCTTGATCCGCTTCGCGAGAAGATCACCAAGCTGCAGCTCGAAGAGCAGGCGGCCCAGCTCGGAGGCGCGCAGTACCTGGATCAGCTCCAGGCGGCCGAGGTCGACTTGACGGCGCTGCAAGCCGAGATCGAAGCCAATGGCGTGAAGCTGTGGGGGCTGCAGGGTGACATCGACCGCATTCAGCGCGAAGTGGCGGCGCTGGGTGCCGTGAACCTGGCAGCGCTGGACGAACTCACCGCCGCGCGCGAGCGCAAGACGTTTCTCGACGCCCAGAACGCCGACCTCAACGAGGCCATCGATACCCTCGAAGATGCGATCCGCAAGATCGACCTCGAGACGCGTGAGCTGCTGGGCCAGACCTTCGCCAAGGTCAACGAGCACTTCGGTCGCATGTTCCCCAGCTTGTTCGGCGGCGGCAATGCGCGGCTGGTGATGACCGGCGACGAGATCCTCGACGCCGGCGTGCAGGTGATGGCACAGCCGCCCGGCAAGAAGAACTCGACCATCCACCTGCTGTCCGGCGGCGAGAAGGCGCTCACCGCAATCGCGCTGGTGTTCGCGATCTTCCTGCTCAACCCGGCACCGTTCTGCCTGCTCGACGAGGTGGACGCGCCGCTGGACGATGCCAACACCGAGCGCTACTCGAAGCTCGTCAGCGAGATGAGCCACAAGGGCACGCAGTTCCTCTTCATCAGCCACAACAAGATCGCGATGGAGATGGCCGAGCAATTGATCGGCGTGACGATGCAGGAACAGGGCGTCTCGCGGATCGTGGCGGTCGACATGGAGGCCGCCATCGGCATGGTGCAGGCATGATGCGCCCGATCTGCGCGCGGCACCCGGCGCCGGGTGACCCCGTGGATGCGGGCCGATAACCAGGGACCAAGATCGATGAGTCTGATGACGGCGCTGGCTATCCTGGGGGGCGTGGTGCTGCTCGCGCTGCTGGTCCATGGCCTGTGGAGTGCGCAGCGGGCCAGCCCGCGGCTGGCCCAGCGTGCCGAGGGCGATGCGCTGGCCGGCGACCGCGTCGAGCCGGTGCTCGATGCCGCACGTGGTGCCGCGGCCGGGGACGCCGCACCCGCCGGCACCGAGTGGCGCATGGTGTTGCCCCGACGGCCCAGCCTGCGTCTCGATCCGCTCATCGACTCCATCGCCCCTATCACCCTCGAGGCCCCGGTCAGCGGCGAACTGGCCTTGACCCATCTGCCACCGTCTCGGCGCGCGGGCACCAAGCCATTCCTCATCGAGGGGCTCAATGCCGAGACCGGGGACTGGGAACTGCCTGCGCTGGGCCAGCGTTACGGCGAGTTCCAGGCTGGCGTGCAGATGGCCAACCGCGCGGGTGCGCTCAACGAGATCGAGTTCTCGGAGTTCGTGCAGAAGATCCAGGTCTTTGCCGATGCCGTGGGGGGCATGGTCGAAGTGCCCGACATGATCGATGTGGTGGCCCGTGCGCGCGAGCTCGATGCCTTCGCCAGCGAGCACGATGCGCAGCTGGCAGTGACGCTGCAGTCCAACGGCGCTGCCTGGTCGGTGGGCTATGTGCAGCAGTGTGCAGCGCGTCGCGGCTTCGTGCCAGGCGTCGTGCCGGGCCGGCTGGTGCTGCCCTCGACCGAAGAGGGCGCTCCGCCGGTGCTGGTGCTGTCGTTCGACCACCAGGCGGCCCTGGCCGATGACCCTAACATCTCCGCCGTGCGCCAGGTCACCCTGTCGTTGGACGTGCCGCAGACGCCGCAGGCCGACGAGCCATTCCCGGCCTGGCACGAGGCCGCACGCCACCTGGCGGCCGACATGGATGCCTCGATGGTCGACGACCAGGGCAGGCCGATCACGCTGCACGCGTTCGCCTCCATCGGCACCGACCTCGAGGTGCTGTACCGCTTGCTCGAGCAGCGCGACCTCACTGCAGGCTCAACTGCAGCGCGACGGCTGTTCAGCTGAATCGGTTCGCGCGGCTCAGCCGGGTGCTTGTGCCTGCCGCCAGGCCGCGCACAGGCGCACGCCGTCGAGCACCTGCGCGAGCTGGCGCTGGCCACCTTGTGCGCCTGCGGCCAGCGGTGCGAATGTCGCCTCGATCAGGCGTGCTTCACCCATGCTGCACGCGCCGCCGAAGTACCAGGGCCAGCCGGCCGGTGCGTCGCGGCCGCTGCGAGCGGCCATTGCGGCGCGATGGGTGGCGATGAAGCGCAGGGCCGCGGAGCGGCCTTCCTCGGTGTCGGCAGCACCCTCGAGCAGAGCGGGCAGGGCCACGGTCAAGTCTGTGGTCGGCAGCAGCAGCGTTGCCAGCGCCCGCTGCTTGAGCTCGGGTTCGCGCAGCCGCATCGCGGCGCCCAGCCATGCGGACTGCTCGCTTGAGTCTGCGGTGCGCGCGGCCTGTACGGTCATCTGCTCATATAGGCTCAGTGCGGGAACCGGTGTCGCCACGGCGGCGGTGGCCAGCAAGGGGGCGCGGATATCGGCCTCGGGCGCGGGGCCTCCGGCCAGCCACTGCCGTGCGAGTGCCAGGGCCTGGTCTTGCAGGTGCGCATCTGAACCGAGTTCGGCTACCGCCGGCACCAACACCAGGCGCAGCAGGCGATCGTCGGCACTGTCGTGTTCGGCTGCCTGCCAACCCAGTTTGCGCGCCCGCTCGCCAAACGCCGCCTGCCAGGCCAGGGCATAAGCCGTTGCGTCGGACGGCTGCAGCACCGGTTGCAGGCGCTTCAGCAGCCTGGCCGTGGCCTCGACCACGCGCCTGTCGGCGTGGTTTGCATGCCGATGTACCAGTTCCAGCAGCGCAGCCGCCGGAACGCCGCCGGACTGCGACAGCGCCAGTGCATCGTCCAGGTCGGTCAGCAGCTCCGCGACCTCGGGCTGCGGGCGCTGCCAGAGCGCCTGCTGCAGGGCCGGGGAATAGACGCTGCGGAAGTAGCCCCCTCCGCCGGCATTGACCTGCACCCAGGCCGGGCAAGTGGTATCGGGCAGGGGCACCTCGTCCCGGCGAGCACGCAGCATGATTCGGGTGAGTCCGCCCGGCGTGCGCACCTGCAAGGGGATCTGCCACGGCGACGCTCCCGGGGGCGCGGCATCGGCGTGTGGCGACCCGGGCGCCAGGGACCGCCAGGCCGATTGGCGCACCTGCAGGCGCGGCGCTGCGGCGTCGTCGCACAGCAGGCTCACCTGCACCTGAGGAACGCCGGTGCGATGGATGTAGCTGCGCAGCATGCCCGGCACGTCGGCATCGGCCTCGCCGAGCGTTCTGAGCAGGTCGTCCACGTCGGCATGGCCCCAGGCGTGGCGGCGGATGTAGCGGCGCATGGCCTCGCGCATGCGATCGGCACCCATCCACTGCTCGGTCATGGCCAGCAGCACCTGGCCCTTCTCGTAGGTGATCGGATCCCAGAGATGACCGAAGTCGTCGTCGCTGCGCACCGGCTCGCGCACGCGGCGAGCCGAGGGGCGCTGGTCGGCATCCATCGCGCGCTGACGCGCCATCGGCACGGCCGTATCGAGCCGCGACCCGGGGTCGAAGCCAGCGGTGATGCGGTCGCCCAGCCAGGACGCAAAGGACTCGTTGAGCCAGAGGTCGTCCCACCAGCGCATGGTCACCAGGTTGCCGAACCACTGGTGCGCCAGTTCATGGGCAGCCAGCGACACATAGCCGCGGCGCCATGACGGGGTGGCCTCGCCCGGCGCAGCCAGCACCAGCGGGGCGGCATAGGTCACCAGCCCGGCGTTCTCCATGGCACCGAAGCTCTCGTGCACCGGCAGGGCCAGGTTGTCGAGCTTGGTGTATGGATGCGGCAGGTCGAAGTACGCTTCCAGTTCCTGAACGATGCGTGCGGTGACGCCGGCCGCCCAAGCCGCGTCGGCGGCTCGGCCACGTGGCGTGATGAAGCGCACCGGCAGGGTGCCGGCTGGCGGCGCATCGAGCACATCCCACGGGCCGACGCCGAAAGCCAGCAGGTAGCTCGGCAGCGGAGCGGTGGGCTCGAACTCGAACCGCTGCCAGCCCGCACGCACTTCGGATTGCGCGCGCATGGGCGTGTTGGCCACAGCCATCAGCCCGTGCGGCACCGTCAGCGTCAGCGTCCAAGGCAGCTTCCAGCCAGGTTCGTCAAGCAGCGGAAAGGCCAGGCGCGCCCCAGTGGGTTCGAACTGCGTGGCCGCGTACCAGTGGCCGTCGTGCTGGCGTCGGAACAGGCCATACGGCTCGCGCGACTGCAACTCCCCCCGGAAGTCCAGCCGCAGTTGGGCCCGACCCTGCGGCACCGGCGTGGCGAACCGCAGCTCGATGCGCTCGGCGTCCAGCCGACGCACGCGGGCCGGCAGCTGGCGCACCCCGAGGTCGATCACGGCCGCGGTGACCTTCAGGTCGCGCGCATGCAATGCCAGCGTACGCTGCGCGTGCTGCAGCTCGAGCGTGATGGTCACCTGGCCGCTGTGTTCCGGCGTGGACGGGTCGACTTGCAGCGCCACCTGGGCCGCCAGCGGCCGCACGGCCGTGCTCAACCTGATGGATGGCCCCGGTGGCAATGTCGTGGCCGCGACAGCGCCGGGTGCGGTGCCCGCCAGGGTCAGCAACAAGGTCAGAAGGAAGGTGGCGAATGCGGGCGCGGGCATCATGTTCGGTGGCGCGACTCTACACTTGCCCGATGACGGTCGAGACCCCATCAGCGGCAGCACAACGGGCTGCCGAGCTTCGCGAACTGCTGCATTACCACGCACGGCGCTACTACGTGGATGACGCGCCGGAGATCCCCGACGCCGAGTACGACCGCCTGTACCAGGAGCTCGAGCGCATCGAAGCCGAGCATCCCGCGCTGTGCACCGCCGACTCACCCACGCAACGCGTGATCGGCCGGGTGCTCGAGGGGTTCGCCGCGGTGCGGCACCAGGTGCCGATGCTGAGCATCCGCACCGAGACCGACACCAGCGCGGGAGGTGCCGAGGCGTTCGATGCCCGGGTGCGCCGCGAGCTCGGCCTGGGGCAGGACGATGCGCCGGTGGCATACGCCGCCGAGCTCAAGTTCGATGGCCTGGCGATCAACCTGCGATACGAGCACGGGGTGCTCGTGCAGGCGGCCACCCGCGGCGACGGCGAGACCGGCGAGGATGTGACGCAGAACATCCGCACCGTGCGCGGACACGCAGGTGCCGGCGGCGGCGTCCCGTTGCGCCTGGAGGGCTGCAGTGCCGACGTGCTCGAGGTGCGTGGTGAGGTCTACATGCGCCGCGACGACTTCGAGCAGCTCAACGAGCGCCAGCGCGAGCGCGGCGACAAGACCTTCGTCAATCCACGCAACGCGGCTGCGGGCGCGGTGCGTCAGCTCGATCCACGGGTGGCCGCACAGCGGCCGCTGAGCTTTTTTGCCTATGGGCTGGGCGATGTGCGCGGGTGGGCACTGCCCGATACGCACAGTGCCGTGCTCGATGCGCTGGCCGAAATGGGATTGCCGGTCTGCTCCGACCGTTCGGTGGTACAGGGCGCCGCCGGCCTGGTGGCCTTCCACCGGGCAATCGGGGCCAGGCGAGACGAACTGCCGTTCGACATCGACGGCGTGGTCTACAAGGTCAACCGCCTGGAGCTGCAGCGGAAACTGGGCTTCGTGACGCGCGAGCCGCGCTGGGCGGTGGCGCACAAGTACCCGGCGCAGGAGCAGATGACGCAGCTGCGTGCCGTCGAAGTACAGGTGGGGCGCACCGGCAAGCTCACGCCGGTGGCCAAGCTGGAACCCGTGTTCGTCGGTGGCACGACGGTGAGCAATGCCACCTTGCACAACCTGTTCGAATTGCGCCGCAAGCGTGTGCGGGCTGGCGACACGGTGATCGTGCGTCGCGCGGGCGATGTGATCCCCGAGATCGTGGGTCGCGTGAGCAATGGCGCCGCGGCAGTGGCCAGCGATGGCGCCGACAACCCGCGACCGGCCTACGTGCCGAACTTCCGCATGCCGCGGGTCTGTCCCGTGTGCGGCAGCCAGGTGATGCGCGAGAAGGGCAGCGTGGAGCACCGCTGCACCGGCGGCCTGTACTGCGCTGCCCAACGCAAGCAGGCCCTGCTGCACTTTGCGGGCCGCAGGGCGATGAACATCGAGGGCCTGGGCGACAAGCTGGTCGACCAGCTGGTCGATGGCGGCGTCATCCGCACGCTGCCCGAGCTGTATACGCTGGGCCTGACCACGCTGGTCGCCCTCGAGCGCATGGGCGCGCGCAGTGCACAGAACCTGGTCGACGAGCTGGCGCGCAGCCGCAGCACCACGCTGGCACGCTTTCTGTATGCGCTGGGCATCCGCCACGTGGGCGAGGCCACCGCCAAGGACCTGGCCCGCCACTTCGGCGCGATGGATCGCCTGATGTCGGCCAGCGAGACGCAGTTGGCCGAGGTGCCGGACGTGGGCCCGGTGGTTGCGCACAGCATCCGTGCGTTCTTCGACCAACCCCACAACCGCGAGGTGGTGGAGCAGTTGCGTGCGGCCGGTGTGACCTGGCCCGAGCACGACGCTGCGCCGGATCGCGCACCCGATGCACCGCTGCCGCTGGCCGGCCGCACGCTGGTGCTCACTGGCACATTGCCGGGCCTGGACCGCGAGCAGGCCAAGGCCCTGATCGAGTCCGCCGGCGGCAAGGTGGCGGGATCGGTATCGAAGAAGACGCACTACGTGGTGGCGGGTGCCGAAGCCGGCAGCAAGCTCGAGCGAGCCCGCGAACTGGGCGTTCCCGTGCTCGATGAAGCCGGCCTGCGTGCGTTGCTCGACGGCGCGGCGCCGGCGGGTTGACCCCCGGGCGTGCACCCCCCGCCCAGACCCGAGGCCCGATAACGAGAGAGAGACAGACGATGGCTGTACGCGAGATCCTGCGCATGGGCGATCCCCGGCTGCTGCGAGTGGCCGCACCGGTGCCGCAGTTCGGCACACCGGAGCTGCACGCCCTGGTGAGTGACATGAAGGACACCATGGCCGCGGCACGAGGCGCGGGGTTGGCCGCTCCGCAGATCGGGGTCGACCTGCAGGTGGTGATCTTCGGCTTCGACCGCAACGAGCGCTATCCCCAAGCGGCGCCCGTGCCGATGACCGTGCTGGTCAACCCGGTGATCACGGTGCTGGACGACACGCTCGAGGACGGGTGGGAGGGCTGCTTGTCGGTGCCGGGGCTGCGCGGGGTGGTGCCGCGCTGGCGGCGCATCCGCTACGCAGGGGTCGACGAGCACGGCCATCCGATCGAGCGTGAGGCCGAGGGGTTCCACGCGCGGGTGGTGCAGCACGAATGCGATCACCTCATCGGCCGCCTGTATCCAACTCGGATGACCGACTTGCGGCAGCTGGGCTACACGAGCGTGCTGTTTCCGGACCTCGACGACGCGGCAGACGAGTAACGCCGCGCCAGGCTCAGGGCCGATGCCCGGCTTGACCGCGGCTCGGCACACGGTTCGTTGCATCTGGCGTGCGCGGCGGTCAGCGTCACCGGTGGTTCGCGCGTTGAAACGTGGTGCCGCCTGGCTTTGAGGGCGGCGGGAGTGCATCCATGGTGCGGCGCCTGCTTCGCTTGTTTTCCCTGTACGTTGTAGCCGCTGGGCTGGGTGTCGGTGTGGCGTCGGCGTGGGCCAGCAGCCCATGGCCCGGAGATTGGCCCGGTCGCGTCGGCCGCGTCGTCGAGGCACGCGGAACGGTGCAGGTGCTCGACCGCGACGAGCGGCAGTGGATGGCCGCCTCGCCCAACCGACCCGTGACGACCGGTGACCACATCGTCACCGGGCCGGGTGCTCGCGCCGAGGTGCGCATCGGCTCCACCACGCTGAGGCTGGGTGGGCAAACCGACCTGCACTGGGTGCGGCTCGACGACGAAGCCATCGTCTTGCGCCTGAACGCGGGGTCGTTGGCCCTGCGGGTGACCCAGCGCGACGTGGCACGCGAGGTCGCAGTCGACACGCCGCACGGCCGCCTTCAGCCAGCCGGGCGAGGGCACTTCCGCGTCGACGTCGCAGAAGATGCCACGCATGCCACGGCCTGGAGTGGCGAGTTGCGCTTCGAGTCGAGCGACAGCGAACTGATGATTCCGGCAGGGCAGCATGCCGAGCTGTGGATGCAGGGGGCCCGCATGGCCACCCACTACCAATGGCAGCCGGTGCTGGACGATGACTTCGCGGCCTGGGTCGCCCGTGACGACCGCGAGCAGCGCGACGAGGAGACCACCCGCTACGTGTCCGTCGAGATGACGGGCTGGGAAGACCTCGATCGGCATGGCCGCTGGCACCGCCATCCGCAATACGGCAGCGTGTGGGTGCCGTCCGTGGTTCCCGGAGGCTGGGCTCCTTACCGCATGGGGCACTGGGCCTGGATCTCGCCGTGGGGCTGGACCTGGATCGACGATGCCCGCTGGGGGTTTGCGCCGTTCCACTATGGCCGCTGGCTGTGGTGGGGTGGGCGCTGGTGCTGGGCGCCTGGTGCCCGCGATGTACGTCCCGCATTCGCGCCGGCACTGGTGGCCTGGGTGGGGGTGCACGGTTCGGTCGGCGTGTCGGTCTCCGCGCCGATCGCCTGGCTGCCGTTGGGTCCGCGCGATCCCTACCATCCGCATCGAAGGCACTGGGACGACCGGCGCGACCGAGACGGCCGTGATGGCCGCGACGACAGGCGCCACGACCATGACCGCGATCGACATCGGCCAGCGCCGGCACCGGGTACGCAGCCCACGGGGCCCATCATGTACAACAACCAGGGTGTACCGGGCGCGGTGACCGTGGTGCCGCGCGATGCGTTCACCGACCGACGGCCGGTGGTGCCCGTGGTGCCGATCGCGGCAGAACCGCGCATCGGGCCGCAGCCGCTCGTGCCGCAGGCGCCACCCACGCGCGAGGTCCGTCCCGTACCGGTGGCGCCAGCCCCGGCACCTGGGCCCATGCCGGTGCGGCCCCCGGCGGCTGGCCCGGTGCCCGTGGCGCCTTCCGTTGTCGGACCGCAGCCAGCGCCAGGAACGGGAACCGTCCGTGCACCGAGTCCCGTGCGACCGGCCGGACCGATGCGTGAAACCCAGCGTGAACCGGTGCCGGTGGGTGTGAGCCCCGTGCGCCCGGCGCCGTCGGTGCAGGGTCCGCCGCGTGTGCCGCCTGTGCCGACGCCTCGGACCGCCGACGGCCAAGCTGGCGCCGATGCGCAACGCGGTGGCCAGGGTCCGCAGCCAGCCTCGCCGGCTCCGCAGGCACCGCGCGCACCCACGGCCGTTCCAGTTGCCCCTGCGGTTCCGCAAGCGGTGCCGCCAGCTCCTGGGCCGGCCACCGCACCGACGGTACGACCGAACCGGCCGCCGCCGCAGCGCGAGGAGCCGAAGGAGGCCGAGCGCAAGCGGGCGCCGGAGTCACGCGAGGGCGTGCGCGATCGCCAGCAGGTACAGTGACGTCGGCGGGTGGCGGGCCGATCGGTGCGCGCCTTCAACCCCGGGTCAACCAGGGACGCAGCACTGGCCAGACGTTGCCCAGGATGACTGGGTGTGCCTCGGCCGTGGGATGGATGCGGTCGGCCTGGAACAACTGCTCGGCGCGCGGCGAATCGGCCACGCCGGCCAGCAGGAAGGGGACCAGCGCAGTGCCCTCGGTTCGAGCCACGTCGCCGAACAGGGCTGCGAAGTCCTGGGTGTAGCGGCTGCCGTAGTTCGGGGGCATCTGCATGCCCACCAACAGCACCCGGGAACCGGCGGCTCTTGCGGCTCGGGTCATCGCCACGAGGTTGTCGCGCGTCATCGACAGCGGCAAGCCTCGCAGCGCGTCATTGCCCCCGAGTTCGATCACCACGTGCGTGGGGTGGTGCTGCTGCAGCAGTGCAGGCAGGCGCGAGCGTCCGCCGGATGTCGTGTCGCCGCTGACGCTGGCGTTGACGACCCGCGCCGGGATCCGGTCGCGTTCGAGTTGACGCTCGAGCAGGGCGACCCAGCCACTGCCTCTTGCAATGCCGTACTCGGCCGACAGGCTGTCGCCGAGCACGAGCAGGGTGCGGGACCCCGCGATGGTGGTGCGAGTTCCGCCTGCGCCCGTGGCGGCCGGTGTGGCGGCAAGGGCTTGTGTGCGCAGACCGGCGAGGCCTGCGACGGTCGCGCTACAGTGCAGCCACCAAGTGCGGCGCGTCAGCGCGCGCCCAGACCCTGAATACATGACCGATCCCATCATTGCCGTCGAGCACGTCAGCCGGGAGGTGAGCGACTCGACCGGCACGCTCACGATTCTCCACGACATCGATTTCACCGTGCGGGCGCGGGAGTCCACCGCCATCGTCGGCGCTTCCGGGTCGGGCAAGAGCACGCTGCTGGCCACCATCGCCGGGCTGGATCTGCCCACGCGCGGCACCGTGCGCCTGGGCGGCGTTGATCTTTTTGCGCTGGACGAGGATGCGCGTGCAGCAGTGCGGGCGCGCCAGCTCGGTTTCGTGTTCCAGAGCTTCCAGTTGCTGTCGCACCTGAGCGCGCTCGAGAACGTGATGCTGCCCCTCGAACTGCTGGGCCGCGCGCAGGCACGCACGCGGGCAGCCGAGATGCTGGAAAGGGTGGGGTTGTCGCAGCGTCTCGACCACTACCCGCGCACATTGTCGGGCGGGGAGCAGCAGCGCGTGGCGCTGGCGCGGGCCTTCGTGGTGGAGCCTGCCGTTCTGCTGGCCGACGAGCCCACTGGCAGCCTGGACTTCGCCACCGGCGAGCGGGTCATGGCGCTGATGTTCGAGATGAACCGTGAAGCCGGCACGACACTCGTGCTGGTCACCCATGACACCGGCATCGCGCAACGCTGCGATCGGCAGTTGCACATCGAGGCCGGGCGTCTGCTGCCGCCCGCAGGCTGAGCGCGCAGCGGTGCGGCCGTCGTGGGCCGCACCGCGAGCGGCTGCGCCCATCACGGCATGGTGGCGAACTTGTAGTCGGTCTTCGCGGCCTTGCGCAGGCCTTCCTGGTAGGCCTGCAGCTTGCGCTGCTTCAGCGCCTGGGTGATCTGCGGCTTGACTTCCTCGAGCTTGGGGAACTGCGCCTCGCGAGTGTCCTCCAGGCGGATGATGTGCCAGCCAAACTGGCTCTTGACCGGCGTTTCAGTCATGTCGCCCTTCTTCAGCGCGACCATGGCCTTGCTGAACTCGGGCACGTAGTTCTCGGGCTTGGCGAAGTCGAGGTCACCGCCGTTGGCACCGGAGCCGGGATCCTTGGACTTGGCCTTGGCCAGCTCGTCGAACTTGCCGCCGCCCTTGATCTGGGCGATGAGCGCCTTGGCCTCGTCCTCGGTTTCCACCAGGATGTGGCGCGCGCGGTACTCGGTGCCCGTCGACTGCGCCTTGAACTTGTCGTACTCCGCCTGGATGTCGGCGTCGGTGACCGGGTTCTTCTTGCTGAAGTTCTCGAACAGCTCGCGGATCATGATGCTCTGGCGGGCGAGTTCCATCTGCGACTTGTAGTCGGCCGTGGCCGGCACCCCGGTGCGTTCGGCTTCCTGGGCAAAGATCTCGCGCAGCACCACCTGGTCCTTGGCCTGTGCCTGGAGTTCTGGCGTGACCTGCTGGCCGGCGCGCTCGGCCTGCTTGACCAGCGTATCCAGCCGGGCCTTGGGCACTGCCTTGCCGTTCACGGTGGCGATGTTCTGGGCCTGGGCGGCCAGGGGCAGCAGCAGGGCGGCGGCGGCCGCCGCGATGGCCGCGCGCGCGGCGAGGGACTTGCGGTTCATGGTGCAGGACATGGCAACAGTGTTGATGCAGCCCGGGTGGCGGGCCGGCGGGTGGGAGTCGATCGGGGATGCAGGATCGGCACTTCAAGGCCGCGCGGCGGGCCGGATATCAGGCTTCGCCGGGCGCGCGAGCGTCGATGGCCAGCGCGTGTACGCCCTGGGGGATGAGCTGGCGCAGGGCATCATACACGAGGCGGTGTCGGGCCAGCCGCGACAGCCCGGCCATCCGGGAACTGACCAGCACCACCCTCAAGTGAGACCCCTCGCGGGCGCCGGCATGTCCGGCATGCAGGTGGCTGTCGTCGATGACTTCGAGGTGCTCGATGGGCGACAACGCCGCGCGCAGCGCGGCATCGACCTGGGCGGGTTGGACATGCATGGTGAAGGTGTGCAGGGAACGTGCCGATGAAGGCGGCGATCAGGTCCGGGGCCCTTCGCCAGTGGAGGATGTCGCGTCGTCGGGCAGGTGGCGCGACAGGTAGAGACCCTGCGCCAGGGTGAACAACAGCATCAGCCCCAGTCCGCCGAACAGCTTGAAATTGACCCAGGTGTCGGTGTCGAAGCTGTAGGCCACCCACAGGTTGAGCAGCCCCATCATCGCGAAGAAGGCAATCCAGGCGAAGTTCAGGTTGCGCCACACCGCATCGGGCAACGTGAGTTGCTCGCCCAGCAGCAGGCGCAGCAGGTTGCGCCCGAAGAGGGCCTGGCTGGCCCAGAATGCAACGCCCATCGTCCAATACAACACGCTGGGCTTCCACTTGATGAAGGTCTCGCTGCGCAGCCAGATCGTCGCGCCGCCCAGAACCACCACGAGCACGAGGCTGACCCACAGCATCAGATCGATCTTGCGCCCGCGCAGCCGCAGCCAGGCCACCTGGCCCAGTGTGGCGACGATGACGACCAGGGTGGCCAGCATCACCGGCCCCTCCTGCGGGCCCACCGTGCCGCCGGAGACCAGCCCACCGAAGTGCCGCGTGGCGAAATCGGCCGACCATTGCCTGTGCGCCTCGGCGTACTTGAACGTGCCGAAGAACAGGATGATGGGCAGGAAGTCGAACAGGATCTTCATGTCGTGCGTGTCACGCCAACCGGGCCGCCGGCATCCGCCAAGCCAGCCGCGCGCAGTGTAGCGGTGCGCAAACCGGTGCCGCGTTTGCGCAGTGGCGGGTCAACGGTCGCGGAAATCGATGGCCGCCGAATTGATGCAATACCGCTCGCCGGTCGGCTGCGGGCCGTCGTCGAAGACATGTCCGAGGTGGGTGCCGCAACGGGTGCATCGGACCTCCACGCGCCGCATCCCGTGGCTGTCGTCGACCAGACGCTCGATGCGACCGGGCTCCACTTCCTTCCACCAGCTGGGCCAGCCGCAGCCGGCATCGAACTTGGCGCTTGCATCGAAGAGCGCTTCGCCGCATCCGACACAGTGGTACACCCCGTCGGCCCAGTGGTTCCAGTAGCGGCCCGTGAACGCACGCTCGGTGGCGCCATGGCGCGCCACCTCGTAGGGCAGTGCCCCGAGGACCTCGCGCCACTGTGCCTCGGTGCGTTGCACCGGGTACGAGGGGTCGTCATTCGGCTTGTCGCTGGAAGGCAGCTCGTCCGGCTCGGGTGAAGACATGGTGGACTGCAGAACAGTGGTGTCGGGCGCGGCAACAGGCGCAGAATCGGCCGCGGGCAACGCAGCCGATGGGCGCAGTGTAGGTGCGCCCCAGATGTCAACAGGACGACAAGGTTTCCCGACACGCCGTGACACCATGACCGATGGCGGCGCAAGGCGCCTCGGCGCTGTCTGGCGGCATGGCCTTGGACAGTTCACCACGGTTCCACGAGGGCACAGACCCAAATTCACAGCAGGAGACACCGATGCCAGCACTGATGGGCCAGATGATGCAGATGCCGCTGCTGATTTCGTCGCTGATTCGACACGCGGCGCGACATGCAGGTGATACCGAAATCGTGTCCAAGCGGGTCGAGGGCGACGTGCACCGCACCACCTGGGCCGGCATCGAGCAGCGGTCACGCCGATTCGCGCAGGCGATGGCTCGACTGGGCTGCAGTGCCGGGGACCGAGTCGCCACGCTGGCCTGGAACGGCTACCGCCACCTCGAGATCTACTACGGCGCGTCGGGCTCGCAGCTGGTGTGCCACACCATCAATCCGCGCCTGTTCCCCGAGCAGATCGCCTGGATTGCCAACGATGCCGGCGATCGCGTGCTGTGCTTCGACCTGACGTTCCTGCCGCTGGTCGAAAAGCTCGCGCCCCACCTGGGCGGTGTGCAGCACTATGTGCTCATGACCGACCGGGCGCACATGCCGGCGTCGTCGGCCATCGCCAACCTGCTGTGTTACGAGGAACTCGTGGACGCAGAGGACGGGCGCTACACCTGGCCCGAGTTCGACGAGAACACGGCCTCGAGCATCTGCTACACCTCGGGCACGACCGGGCACCCCAAGGGTGCCGTCTACAGCCACCGATCCAGCGTGCTGCATGCCTACG